>NZ_JBSZJV010000019.1:0-61134 GCF_054188265.1 Stenotrophomonas sp. IS26 | reverse complement strand
GGGCTCGGCGTCGGGCACCCGGGTGCTGGACGAAGAGGCGAGGGTTGAGCGTAATGAGGGCCTTGCCGAATACACAGGCCGTCGGGTTGCGGCTGCTGCCAATGGGGGGAACATGGTGACGGCGTTGGTCAAGTCTCTGGCTGCAGCAGATGCCTCACCGAGCTTTGTCCGATCGGCGGCGTACGTGACCGGGCCGGCGTACGGGATGTTGCTGGATCGGTGGTCGCCGCACTGGCGCAGCGGGCTGTCGCCCGCGTCTGACCTGCCGGCACTGCTGGCCGAACAGCTGGGCACGCCGCTCAGCGCAACCGGGGCGGACGGTGTCGGTCGCCGTTATGGGGTGGACGAGGTGCGTGCCCAAGAACACGAGCGCGCCAGGATCCGTGAGCAGCGCAGTGCCGGGTATCGAAAGCGGTACCTCGGTGGGGACGCGGTCCGGCTTCCACTGAGTAAACCGTCCGCGTCGTTCGATCCGCGCGCGCTCTTTCCGCTGGACGAGGTGGGCACGGTGTACACACCGCTCACGGTACGTGACCAGTGGGGTGAGCTCACGGCGGAATCGGGTGCGCTGATGTCAAAAGACTGGACACTTGTCACGCTGAGTGGCGGTGAGGTTACCGGTAGTGCCTCCAACTGGACAGGGCCGGGCTGGACCCTTGTTCTCAACGCGGGCTGGCGCCTCGAAAAGGAATCAGAGGGCTGGCGTTTGACGAATGTGCAGGGCGGCGATGACCACCGGTAGTGAGGCTCGGCAGAGATGAGAGACCTGGTCGCAACCTACCGCATCTCCACCACCACCTTGCCCTTGGCCCGGCCACTCTCGACATGGGCCAAGGCGCTCTGGGTCTCCTGGAACGGAAAGACCCTGTCGATGACCGGACGGATCGCACCAGCCTCCACCAGCGAGCTTATTTCGCCCAACTGCTGCCCACTGGCCCGCATGAACACGAAGGTGTACGTCACGCCCTTCCGCTCGGCCTGGCTGCGGATGCCATGGCTGAGCAGGCGCATGACCTGCTTGAGCGGCCAGGCCACGCCACGCGCACTGGCAAACGCGGGCGTGGGTGGCCCCGAGATGGAAATGAGATGCCCGCCCGGCTTGAGGATCTGCAGCGAGCGGGTCAGCTCATCCTTGCCGAGGCTGTTGAGCACCACATCGTAGTCACGCAGTTCCGTCGCGAAATCCTGCTGTTTGTAATCGATGACGACGTCTGCGCCGAGATCCTTCACCCACGCGACGTTGGCGGTACTGGTGGTGGTGGCCACGAAGGCGCCCAGATGTTTGGCCAGCTGGATCGCCACCGTCCCGACGCCGCCGGAGCCGGCCTGGATGAAGACCTTCTGCCCGGGTTTGAGCTGGGCGGTTTCGACCAGCGCCTGCCATGCGGTCAGCGCGACCAGGGGCAGCGAGGCGGCCTCCACCATGGTGAGGTTGCCGGGTTTGAGCGCCACCGAGGCAGCATTGACCGCAATGAACTCGGCGAACGTGCCGATGCGATCATCGTCGGGACGGGCATACACCTCATCGCCGGGTTTGAAATGCTGCACCCCGGCGCCGACACTTACGACTGTGCCGGCCATATCGTTGCCAAGAATCAGCGGCAGGCGATAAGGCAGGATCAGCTTGAACTCCCCGGTGCGGATCTTGGCGTCCAAGGCATTGACGCTGGCCGCGTGCACGCGGATGAGAACATCGTCATCGCGCAGCGCAGGCTGTGGGGCGTCGCCGATGCGGCCGGTCTCCTTTGTGCCATAACGGTCGATGAGGAAGGCTTTCATGGGCGGTTGCGGTACCGTTCCGCCGCCTGCGCCTGCCGGATGTCCGAGAGCAGGCCCTGACGCGATGCGTCCAGCGTGTCCCAGCGTTCGGCCACATGCAGCGGTGGAATGGTGACGGTCTCGCGGCGATCAAAGCCGACCAGGGCGGCATCGACCAGCTCGCCGACATCCATCACCTCCGGCAACGTGTTGATGTCGATACCGGCCCGCTCCCAGATCTCGGTGCGCGTCGCCGCGGGCAGCACGGCCTGCACATAGACGCCCTTGGGCGTCAGCTCCAGGCTGAGCCCCTGCGACAGGAACAGCACGAAGGCTTTGGTCGCACCGTAGACGGACATGCCGAACTCCGGCGCCAGGCCGACCACCGAGCCGATGTTGATGATCGCGCCTTCGCCGGCGCTGGCCAGCCGTGGTGCAACGGCAGCGGCAAGGCGGGTCAGGGCGAGGGTGTTCAGCGTGATCAGTTGTTCGATGCTGTCGGCCGACTGCTCGGTGAAGCCACCGGATTGGGCGATGCCCGCGTTGTTGATCAGGATGCCGATGCGGGTGTCGTCGCGCAGGCGGGTTTCAACGGCGGCCAGGTCGGCGCGCTGGGTGAGGTCGGCCGGAAGTACATCGATGGCAACGCCGGTATCGTGGCGCAGGCGCGCGGCCAGTGTGTCCAGCCGCGCCGTGTCGCGCGCGACCAGCACCAGATCGTGGCCGCGGCGCGCGAAACGTTCGGCGTAAACGGTGCCGATGCCGCTGGAGGCGCCGGTGATGAGGACAGCAGGAAGCAGGCTCATGGTGTGTCTCTTGACATGTAATGGGGGAACGGGGATGCGGCGCGGCTCTGGCGAGGGAGTTACTGCGCGAGCGTGTCGGTCAGGGCGGGGTAGTCGGTGTAGCCCTCCGCGCCGCCGCCATACAACGTGGCCGGGTTCAGGGCGTTCAAGGGCGCGCCGGTCTCCAGGCGTTCGACCAGATCCGGATTGCTGATGAAGGCACGGCCAAAGGCGAACAGGTCGGCCTTGCCACCGGCCAGATGCGCGTTGGCCAGCTCCAGGTCATAGCCGTTGTTGGCCAGGTAGGTGCCGGTGAAACGGCGGCGCAGGCTGTCGAAGTCGAACGGGGCGACATCGCGCGGGCCACCCGTCGCGCCTTCGACCACATGCAGGTAGACGACGCCCAGCGCGCTGAGCTGATCGACGATGTAGTCGTACTGCGGCTGCGGATCGCTGATGGTCGCGATGGCGTTGGCCGGCGAGACCGGCGAGAGGCGCACGCCGGTGCGATCGGCACCGATCTCGGCTGCCACGGCTGCAGTGACCTCCAGCAGGAGGCGCGCACGGTTTTCGATCGAACCGCCGTAGGCGTCGGTGCGCTGGTTGGCGCCGTCCTTGATGAACTGCTCAAGCAGGTAGCCGTTGGCGCCGTGGATTTCGACACCGTCGAAGCCGGCGGCGATCGCATTGGCGGCGGCCCGGCGGAAGTCGTTGACGATGGCCGGCAGTTCGTCGATCTCCAAGGCACGCGGCTCGGACACATCGACAAAGCCGTTGTGGACGAAGGTCTTGGTCTGCGCCCGGATGGCCGAGGCGGATACCGGCGCGGCGTTGCCGGGCTGCAGATCCACGTGCGAGATGCGGCCCACGTGCCACAGCTGCACGAAGATGCGTCCGCCGCGCGCGTGCACGGCGTCGGTGACCTTGCGCCAGCCGTCGATCTGATCCTGCGTGTACAGCCCCGGCGTGTCCTGGTAGCCCTGGGCCTGCGCCGAGATCTGGGTGGCCTCGGTGATGATCAGCCCGGCCGAGGCGCGTTGGGCGTAGTAGGTGGCGGCGAACGGACCGGGCACCAGACCGGCCCCGGCGCGGTTGCGCGTCAGCGGTGCCATCACGATGCGGTTGGCCAGGGTCAGCGGGCCAAGCGGGTAGGGCTGGAACAGTGTCGAGGTCGTCATGGCGGGTGCGGGGTCGTGGTCGTTGAGGGGGGGGGCGCGGGCGGGCCGGCAGTGGCGTCGCCTGGAAGTACCGCAATGATGATGACCATAATCTTAGGTGTCAATGGTTTGATGATGATGGTCATCTATCCATGGTAAAGTGCGGGTCTATCGCGGCAAAGCATCAAGAGACAACCCGTCATGAAGGTCACCAAGGCACAGGCCCAGGCCAACCGGGCGCACATCGTCGACACCGCCTCCACGGTTTTCAGGGAGCGGGGCTACGACGGCGTGGGCGTGGCAGACCTCATGGCGGCCGCCGGCTTTACCCATGGCGGCTTCTACAAGCACTTCGGCTCCAAGGCCGACCTGATGGCGGAGGCGGCAAGCTGCGGCCTGGCGAAATCGGCCGATGCCGCGGCCGACATGGACCTGGCGAGTTTCATGCGCTACTACCTGTCCCGGCAGCATCGTGACGCGCCAGCCCAGGGCTGCACCATGTCAGCGCTGTGCACCGACGCGTCGCGTCAGCCGGATCCGGTCAAGGCGGCCTTCGCGGCAGGTATCGAGGCGCAGTTGGCCGTCTCTCCCTACCCGAACGGGCAGGCCGACGGCCCCACGTCCGAACAGGCGCGTGCGCGGCGCATCGCCTTGATGGCCCAGGCTGTCGGCGCGATGGTGTTGTCCAGGTCCTGCCCGGACGACTCGCCGCTGGCGGACGAGATCCTGGATGCGTGCCGGGAAGACGTGCTGGTGCGGCTGGGTGGTGTGCCCAACGGCTGACGCGTGCTGGCCTGATCCGCAATGCGCAGCAGGTGGCGCGCAATGCGTGTCTTGCCACTCGCTCGGTGGCCCGCTGCCGGGCATGCTCGCCGAGTATGTGGTGATCCATGAAGATGTCGTCGTCGGAAGCTGCGCCCTCTACCACGCCGGTGGCGACCCGTCATCACACTGCCTCTACGTCTCCCAGCTTCAACTGAATGCCGGTCATGGCGCTGGCGAAAAGGCCGCTATAGTCCGAACACCCCAGACGAAGGAGGCACTGCAATGTTTCTGACCACAAAACAAATGACGACGGCGCGTACGCTGGCTGTGGCAATCATCGCTACCGTAGGCCTCAGTTCCTGCGCCACGTACAAGGACGAGTTCGCCACGATCAACTCACGCCTTGATCAGCTCGACACGAAGGTGCAGGGCGCGGCCCAGAGCGCCGAATCGGCCAATCAATCCGCGCAGCAGGCCAACCAGCGTCTGGATCAGATCGAAGGCCGTGTGCAGCAGCTCGAACAGGCACCCCGCCGCAAGCCACGCGGTTGATCGCTCGTGCGCCGTGTGTGAGCAACGTTTGAATCGACAACGGGTGTCCTACGCAGGCCACCCGTTGTCGATGATCGTGCAATCGTCATTGCAAGGAAGTGTCCCATCCGTACGCACTCTTACCCCGTAGTCCTGGCCCTTCGCGGCGCACTGACCATGGCGCTGGCGCTGGCAAGCATCGGCGTGGCAAACGCCGAGGATGCGGCTGCGCAGCCGACAGCCGCTGTCGATGAACTCCCGCCAGGCCAGGAAGTATCCAACACCGTGATCGAACTCGCGGGCTGGGTGGTTGCCACCAAGGACAGCCAAGGCTATCCATTCGCAATCATGGACAAGGCCGCTGCCCAGGTGCTGGTCTTCGATGGCGAGGGCCGGCTTCGCGGCGCCGCGTCCGGGCTGTTCGGCTCGGCCACCGGTGACCACACGGCCCCCGGTATTGCCGGTCTTGCGCTTCGCGAGATTCCGGGTCGGGACCGTACGACGCCGGCAGGTCGCTTCGTAGGCGGCTACGGCCCGTCGATCGATGCCGGTCGCGTGCTGTGGGTGGATTATGAGTCCGCCGTCTCCATCCACCCGACGGCGATGGGCGTCCCGGCCGAAAGGCGCGTGGAACGTCTGGCATCGCCCTCGCCAGACGACAACCGGGTAACCCATGGCTGCATCAATGTGTCGCCGGGGTTCTACGAGCAGGTCATCCAGACGACATTCCAGCGGGGCGGGGTGTTCTACGTCCTGCCGGACAAAGCGTCGATAGCGGAGACCTTCCCGGAGTTCGCGAAGAGCCGTGCGGCGACGCAGGGCGACGAGGGAACCCGGGCTGGCCCAGCCGGCAAGTGAGGGGCGCATCGCATCACGGTGCATGCCGTTCGAAGTGTGCTTCGAGCACGTTGATGTGTCCCTCAACAGCGACAGCAGCCACGTAGCCATCCGGCCGGATCAGCAGCCACTCACCCGGCGCCAGACCGTAGGCATCGGCGAAGTGTCCGGCCGCATCACGCAGATCCCCGCCCTGGCCGATGACATGGATGCGCAGACCCTTCCGCGCACGAGCGGCGGCGCGGCCGGTTTGGTAACCCAGCAACGTCCAATGGGTCCCTCGAAATACCTCGAACAGGCGTACTGGCTGCCCACCCGCACCCTGCAAAAGGGCGTCGGGGGCGCGGCGCCCCGGCGTGATACGCCCACGTCGGGGCTCAGCAGGTAGCGAGAGCGAGGCGTCGGCGTACCCGAGGTCGAGCTGCTGGACCTCGCGCCCACGTCG
Source organism: Stenotrophomonas sp. IS26 (assembly GCF_054188265.1). NCBI lineage: Bacteria > Pseudomonadati > Pseudomonadota > Gammaproteobacteria > Lysobacterales > Lysobacteraceae > Stenotrophomonas > Stenotrophomonas sp. IS26. Next base: position 54,856 of record NZ_JBSZJV010000019.1, on the reverse strand, counting down.
ATTGTCGCCGCGCCGTGCGTGCTCAAGCAGCGTGGTTGCAAGCCCGAGCATGGCGGCCGCAATGGGGCGTCGCTCTTGTTCGTACGTACCGAGAAGCGCGGCCGGTGCACCCTGCAGCACTGCAGCCAGTTTCCACCCAAGGTTGTAGGCATCCTGCACGCTGGTATTCAGGCCCTGGCCGCCGGTGGGTGGATGCGTATGGGCAGCATCGCCTGCCAGGAAGACACGGCCGTCGCGGTAGCGGTCTGCCAGCCGGGCACTCATCTGGTAGGCCGAGGCCCATTGCACGTCGAGAACGGTGAGATCATGGCGGCCGGTCCGCGCACGCACCATGGCACCGAGGCCGTCGGCCGAGAGGTCCACCTCACCCTCCAGCGGGACCGGCGCCTGCAGTTGGAACAGGCGTGTTCCCATGAGTGGACACAGAGAGATCCGCTGCGCCATGTCGTCCTGGTTGAACGTATGCCAGGCGTCGCGTGGCAGCCCTTGCAGCACGATGTCGGCCACCACCGCGCGCACGCCCAGCGTTTTGCCGGGGAAGCCGATACCCAGTGCCTGGCGCACGAAGCTGCGCCCGCCGTCGGTGCCGATCAGGTAGCGCGTGCGCACGGTCTGCTCGCCCGTTGGCGTGGCAAGACGGACGCTTACCCCGGTGTCGTCCTGCTCGACGCCGATCAGTCCGTGCCCGAAGTCGACCCGGTGCCCCAACTCCGCCAAGCGGTCGCGCATCACGGATTCGGTCAGGAACTGCGGCACCATCAGCGGCTGTCGATACGGTTCGGCCGGGGAGGCCGGCGCGGCCTCGATGACGGCGGCGTCCGTGTGGGTGCCATCCGCATGGTGCGAGCGCGAGACGGGGTAGAGGCCGCCGGCCGCGAACAGCTGATCGACGATGCCCATGTCCTCGAAGACTTCCTGGCTGCGCGGCTGGATACCTTTGCCACGCGACCCATGGAACGGCTGATCCCGCTGCTCCACCAGGCGGAAGGCCACGTTGCGGCGGGCAAGTTCAATGGCCAGGGTGAGGCCGGCGGCGCCGGCACCACAGATCACTACGTCAGGGGTGTTGCCCATTGCATCGCTCCAGGTATGTGTAATATGCACTTACTTGGAGGGGATGCTATGCCGGTGAAAAAGAAGGTGCAAGATACACATAATTCGGCCGGGTTGAGGTCGCTCCACCTCTCGATGGTCAGCCTCGCCAGCGTGATGAACCGGCCGCGCAACGATGAACGGCTGATCCAGGACGCGAGCGTGACGCTGGACCAGGCGTTGTTCCGCCTGTTGGTGGTGATCGAACGGGTAGGGCCGATCGGGGTGGTTGAGCTGGCCGATCGCCTGGGCCGGGATTACACGACCATCAGCCGTCAGGTGGCCAAACTGGCCGCGATGGAGCTGGTCACGCGTCGCGGTAACCCACAGGACCGCCGCATCCGTGAGGCGACCATTGCACCGAAGGGCAAGGACATGACGGACCGCTTGGATGCCGCACGTGAGCGGATCGGCCGGGAGATCTTCGCCTCGTGGCCTGCGCAGGAGGTATCGGAGCTGGTGCGTTTGATGGCAAAGTTCGCCAGCGCGCTGGAAGCCCGTGAGCGCGAGCCGTAACGGTACCCCACGCCTCGCAGGGCATCTGGACGCCGCTGTCTGAACCTCACAAGGCATCACCAATGAAGGGATTTCTGTTGATCGGGATGCTGCTCGCAGTGTCTTCGACCGCCCATGCCATCGTCATCCGTCATGACGTGGATGATGCGCAGTACCGCGTTCCCGCCACCGAGTTTCCCGCCCTCGTGGACATGCCCGGCGAGGGCCACGGCGCGTTGATCGCACCGCAGTGGGTGCTGACGGCCGCGCACACGCTGCCGATGCAGGCCGATCTCAAGCAGGTGATGATCAACGGTACTGCGCGGGAGGTTGAGCAGGTGGTCACCCATCCCGGCTACAGGACGCTGCCGCAGACGTTGATCGATCAGGCCATGGCCAGCGGCGAGGCGATGCTGATCGTGGTGTTTCTCGCCTCGGGCGATGATGTTGCGCTGATCCGGTTGAAGGCGCCGGTCACCGACGTGGCGCCGGTGGCCCTTTACGGCGACAGCGACGAAGCCGGTCAGATCGCGAAGATCCTGGGAAAGGGCGCTACGGGTACCGGCGCTACGGGGCATTCTCCCAACGGCCCCAACCGCACCGAGCTTCGCCGCGGCTTCAACCGGATCACCAGCGCGTACGACCGCTGGCTCTGCTATGTCTTCGATGCACCACCCGAAGCGCTGCCGCTCGAGGCTGTGCTGGGCAACGGTGACAGTGGCGGCCCGGTGCTCATCGAGCACGATGGCCACTGGCTGCTGGCCGGGCAGGGCGCGTGGAAGGTCGTCCAGGGCAATGTGCTGACCGCCCGGCCCGGGCGCTATGGGCAGGTCACCTGCAATGTGCGCGTGAGCCACTATCGGGACTGGATTGAACGCATCATGGCCGAACCACACCAGGCGGCCGGGGGCGGCTCGATCTAACGTGTGGGCCATCCGTGGCCGACACGCGACACGCTGGGCAGATCAGCCCGCCTGACCCAACCGCACCTTCAGCTGATCGATCTCCGCCTCGCTGACGCCGATGGACTTCAAGTAGCCTTCGGCACCGCCGTACTGCTGATGCAGAGCCACCAGGAACATCGCCATGTTCTCCGGTGCGGTGCCGGCCATGCCGGCCATCTTCCTGCCGATCTGCGGGTTCTGTTTGATCAGTTCCATGATCTGCGCGTTCATTGCGCTGTCCTTGGGCTGGCCCTCGAGGTAATGCGCGGAGATCGCATAGTTGTGCACGATGTCCGCCCGGGACACCCCCGCCAGGTCGAGCAGCAGCCCGGCGATGATGCCGGTGCGGTCCTTGCCGGCGGTGCAATGGAACAGCACGGTGCCGTCGCGCTCCGCCGCGATGCGCTGGAAGACCTGCTTGAACTGCGGCTGGCTGTGATCCAGCCACTGCACATAGGCCGCGCCCAGCGAGTCGGGGAAGGTGGTCATCATTTTCTGCAGGTCCATCTTCTCGGTGCCCATCAGCGAGGTGCGCTGGTAGGCGAAGCGGGCGTCGGTGGCCAGCAGGTCCGGCGACTGCGCCTGCTCATCGGCGGTACGCAGGTCGATATCCAGCGTGACGCCGGCAGCGGCCAGTGCGTCGCGGTCAGCGGCGGTCAGGCGGCCCAGGTCGGAGGTGCGCACGAAGGCACTGGCCGGGATCGGCCCATGGGTGCCTTGCAGGCCCGCAAAGGTACGCGTGTTCCAGGCGCCCTGCAGCGGGATCACGCGCTGCGCATCGGCGGCAACCGGCTGCACGTTGGTGCTAGGCGCGATGGTGGATGCGGCGGCGGTATCGGTGACGGGCGAGCGGGCCAGTGCGAGGCCGGCGCCAGTGAGCATCGGCAGGCTGAGGGCAACGGCAAGGGCAAGGTGGGTGCGGCGAAGGTGCATCAGGATCTCCAAGGCGATCAGAAGGTGACGGTGACGTCCAGGCCATAGGTGCGCGGGTCATTGAAGATCCCGCTCTGGCCCAGTGAGGCGTTGTTGAGCTTGTAGAACAGGTGTTCTTCGTCGAGCAGGTTGCGCGCCCACAGTGAGACGGCCATGGTCGAGCCCGTGCTGTTGAGGGGGACGTCGATCAGGGCGACACGGGCGTTCACGATGAAGGAACTGTCGGTGAGCATCTGGTCGTACTCGCTGGTGTAGTACCCATCGGACCAGTTGCCGTCCAGGTGGAACTTCAGCGCGGAGAAGTTGGCGAACGGCACCAGATAGTCCAGCGACACGCTGCCGGCGTTCTTCGGCGCCAGCAATGGCTGCACCGTGACCTGCACGCCGGCGCCGAACGGGTCGACCGCGCGCTGCGCATCGATGCGGGTGTAGGCGTAGTTCAACCCCACGGTGAAGTTGTCCACCGGCATCACGTTGAACTCCAGCTCCGCACCGCGTGAGGTGCCGTTGCTGAGCGCGTTGGTGGTGACCATCGTGGTGCGGGTTTCGCCGCTGTTGGGATCGAACGGCAGCGAGAAATCCATCTGCTTGTGTTCGATCGTCGAATCGAACAGAGCCAGGTTCAGGCGCGCGCGGTTGTCCCAGAACTGCGACTTGACGCCGAGCTCGAACGCCGTCACTTCTTCGGGCGCGAAGGCGGTATACGTTGTCGAGCGCGAGTTGGCGCCGCCCGCCTTGAAGCCGGTGCTGTATTTGGCATACACCATGGCGTTCTCGCCCACGTCGTAGGCGATGTTCACCATCGGATCGAAACGGCCCCACGCATCGTCGAAGGCGAGGTCTTTAGCCGCCCCATTGACGATGTACAGGCTGCCCTTCTTGTCATCGCGCGTGTAGCGGCCACCGGCCGTCAGGTGCAGGCGCTCAAGCGAGGCGGGCGTCCAGGTGGCCTGGCCGAAGATGCCCAGGCTGTCCGTCCACGCCTTGCTGCCGCGGTCGATGCGCACGTCGCCCAGGTTCAACGGGTTGGTCGCCGGGTTGAGCGTATAGCTGTTGTCGCCCGGGCCCCACAGCAGCATGTTGGGGGTCTGCGCGTTGTCACCGGCGGTTTCGTGATAGTAGAAGGCACCGGTCAGGAACTGCACCTGCGAGGTGGTGCCGATCAGCTGGAATTCCTGGCTGTACTGGTGCTGGTAGACCTGGGCAAGGCTGTAGCGGCCGAAGGGTGTGTTCGGACCACCGTAGGCGGAGATCGCGTCGACCAGCCCCATGTCGAACTGACCCTGGGTCAGTTCCCGATAGGAGCTGATCGACTTCAGTTCCACGTTCTCGCTGAGGGTCCAGCCGAGGTTGAGCAGGTGGCCGCTGGTACGGCCGATGTTGTCTTCCTGCGGGCCACCAAGGATGGCGGAATCGCGTCGATCCTCGCTGGCGCCGGCCTTCTGCAGCGGGCTCACATAGGCGCCAGGCACCAACAACTGCGTGTGGTACGGCGTGGTGGCATCGTAGGAGCGGTCAAAGGCGTACAGCGCGGAGAAATCATCGCTGGGCTGCCACAGCGCGCTGAAGCGTGCGCCGCGCTTGTCGTAGCTGTTGAAGTCGCGCTCGCCGCGCATCGGGTTGTCGGTGGTACCGCCGCGTTTGGCCTGCACGGCGTCGATCTTGAAGCTCACATCGCCCACCTTCGGCAGGTCCAGATGCAGGCCCGTGGTGTAGCCACTGTAGTTGGAGACGCCGGCACTGACGCTGCCGCCAAACTCGCCGGTGGGCTGTTTGGTGACAATGCTGATCGCGCCGCCTTCGGTGTTGCGGCCGAACAGCGTACCCTGCGGCCCCTTCAACACCTCGATGCGCTCCACGTCGTACAGCATGCTGCCCAGGCCCTGCGCGCGGCCCATGAACACGCCATCGACATACACGCCGACACCGGCGTCGCGCGCGGGCTGGTTGGCATCACCGGAGGCTCCGATGCCGCGGATGCCGATGTTCAGCGCCGAGCTGCGTGTGGCGAACGGGGTGACCCGCAGTGAGGGGATCGAGCCGTCGGACAAGCTGCCGAGCGAGATCGCGCTGCGATCCTTCAATGCTTCGGCATCCACCACGGAGACCGATATCGGGGTGTTCTGCAGATTCGTCGCACGCTTCTGGGCAGTGACGACGACCTGATCCAGTGCGACCACATCGCGCGCGGCGGCATCGGCGGTGCCGGTCGTCTCCGCGTCGTTGGCGAGGGCGAGACCGGGCAGGGCGGTGGCAATGGCAAGGGCTAACAGGCGACGGTGCAACGGGGCGTGGCGCATCGGTCGGGTTCACGGAAGGAAGGGGGCCGGCGCAGTCTGGGTGTGCGAAATGACAGGTGAATGACCGTTCATTCATGCCCGGGTTTGCCGTACCATCGGTGCTCAACTGGACGCCATCTACGACAAGCAATGACGCTTACCCCCCTATCCGGCGCCCCCGCCGAAGACGCTGCAGCCGCGCGTGCCGAAGTGCAGCGCCAGCGGATCCTGGACGCCGCGCAGCGCTGTTTCATCGCCCGCGGCTTCCATGCCGGCTCGATCAGCGACATCGCCGCGGAGGCGGAGATCAGCCAGGGCCTGATGTACCGGTACTTCGAGAACAAGCGCGCGCTGATCCTGGCCTTGATCGAACGGCAGCTCGCCTACGACCAGGATGCGATCGGCCATATGCCGGCGGCGGCCGATCTGGTCGACGGGCTGCTGCGCTGCTATCAGCTGTGGGCGCGGGGCGAAACGCTGGAAACCCGTGGCAATGCCATCGCCAATGTGGCGCTGTATGCGGAGATCACCGCCGAAGCGCATCGCGATCCGGTGATTGCCGAGGTGCTGCGCCGGCACGACAGGCAGACCAGTGCGGCGATCACCGCGTGGTTGCGGCAGCACGACATCGCGCGCGGCCGCACGCCCGAAGAGGCCGACCTGGAGCGCCGCACGATATTGATGCGGCTGCTGGTGGAGGGCCTGGCGATGCGCGCGGTACGCGATCCGGATGTGGCCGCCGACACCGTGCGGGCGCTGCTGACGGCCTCGATTGCAACCGTGCTGGGGGAGTAAGCGCAGTCACGTGGATTTCACGGATCGGCGCGGTTAATCCGCCCGTGGCGGTCTCCCCGCTGTCCCGTGTGGAGCGGATCCAATGCGCATGCTTCCTTCGCTTCTCCTTGTCTGCGCACTGGCCCCGGTGGGGGCGACATGCGCCCAGGCACCCAAGGCGGCTGTCAGGGCCGTGGCGTCACCGCATACCTCCGATGGCATGGCCTGCGACAGCCCGAACCAGTCGCAGGCCGGGCTCAACCAATGTGCCAGCAACAGCGCGCAGCGCGCCGATGCCGAGCTCAATCGGATCTATGCCAACGTGCTGGCGCTCAATGCTCAGGACCCCGTTTTCCTGGAGCGGTTCAAGGCAGCGCAGCGCGCCTGGCTGGTGTTCCGCGATGCCCAGATCGCGGCGCGGTATCCGTCTCCAGACGACTATGGGAGCGTTCTGCCGATGTGCCAGAGTGGCGACTACGAGCAGCTGACCCTGGATCGGATCAAGCAGCTCAAGGCCTGGGTTGCCGGGGTCGAGGAGGGTGACGTGTGCGCCGGGTCCTATTCCATGAGCGGGCGCTAGCCGGGGCCGTTTAACGCGTCGGTACGGCCAGGTGCGCACACTGGTTCTGTCTGCACTGTCCCTCATGCACCCGAACCGGAGATCCCATGTCCTTCAACGCCCTCCTTGCGACCAAGACCGGCGATACCATCGCGGCCGGTCTCGTCCAGCTGACCGAGCAGGATCTGATGCCCGGCGACGTCACCGTTGCCGTGGAGTACTCCACGGTGAATTACAAGGACGCCCTTGCGCTGAGCGGCCGTTCGCCGGTGATCCGCACCTTCCCGCTCATTCCCGGCATCGATCTGGCCGGTGTGGTTGAAACGTCCACCCACCCGGGTTTTGCGCCGGGCGATCGCGTGCTGGTCAACGGCTGGGGCTTGAGCCAGACCCACCATGGCGGCTATGCGCAGAAGGCGCGTGTGCCAGGCGAGTGGCTGGTGAAGATTCCTGCGGCGTTTTCCAGCCGCGATGCGATGGCCATCGGCACCGCCGGTTACACCGCGATGCTGTCGGTGCTGGCGCTGGAGCATGGCGGGGTGTCACCGGATCAGGGCGACATCCTGGTCACTGGCGCGAACGGCGGTGCCGGGTCCATCGCGATCGCACTGCTCTCCACGCTGGGCTACCGGGTCGTCGCGTCAACCGGCCGGCTCGAGGAATCCGCCTATCTCAAGGAACTGGGTGCGGCAGAGATCATCGACCGCGCGACGCTGTCCGAGGCCGGTGCGCCGATCGCCAAGGAACGCTGGGCCGGTGCGATCGACGCGGTGGGCAGCCACACGTTGGCCAATGTGCTGGCGCAGACGCGCTACCGCGGCGTGGTGGCGGCGTTCGGGTTGGCCCAGGGTGCGGATCTGCCGGGCTCGGTGCTGCCTTTCATCCTGCGCAACGTGACGCTCGCCGGCATCGATTCGGTCAACGCGCCTTACGCCGCGCGCGAGCAGGCGTGGACGCGCCTGGCGGCCGATCTGGACCTGGGCAAGCTGGCGCGCACCACCCAGATGATCGGTCTGGCCGAGGTGCCGGCGCTGGCCGACCAGGTGCTGCAGGGGCGTGTGCAGGGCCGCACCGTGGTCGACGTCAACGCGTGATCCAGTCGCGGCACTAAGGCGGGTGGGGGCCCGGCAGCTGCTTGACCAGCTGTTCGGCCATGGCCTTGTAGATCGGCACGCGGCACACCAGGCCGGAGATGCCGCGCGCGACCAGCACGGTGGCCAGGATGGGCAGCAGCATGTCGCTGCTGTCGGTCAGCTCCAGCGAGATGACCGCCGAGGTCAACGGTGCCTGGGTGACGCCGGTCAGGTAGGCACACATCCCCAGCAGCACGAAGATGCGTTCATCGACCGAAGGCATGAGGGCGGCGAGGTTGTGGCCGAGCCCGGCGCCGACGGCCAGGGCGGGCGAGAACAGGCCGCCGGGAATACCGGCGACGTAGGAGACCAGATTGGCGACAAGCTTCATCAGCCCGAACTCGTGACCCACCGAGGGTGCTCCCTGCACCAGCCCCTTGGCCTGCTCGTAGCCGGTGCCGAAGGCCCCTGCGCCAAACGCTGCGCCCAGCAGCACCAGGGCGAGCCCGCACAGCGCCGCCAGCAGGACCGGATGGCGCTGGCGCAGCGTGCCCAGCCAGCGTGGTCTGCCTTCCATGGTCAGCAGCACGGCTTTGGCGAACAGGCCGCCAAGCAACCCCGCCACGGTGCCGCACAGCACGATCGCCAGCCAGGCCTGCCCCAGCGGCAACGTGGCACTCACCTTGCCGAAGTACGTGTAGTTGCCGAGCAGGCCCAGCGACACCACGCCACCCACGATGACTGCGGTGAGCAGCGTGCCGGAGAAGCGGTGCTCGAAGCGGCCGCTGAGCTCTTCGATGGCGAATACGATGCCCGCCAGCGGCGTGTTGAACGCCGCCGCGATGCCGGCTGCGCCGCCGGCGAGCAGAAAGTGCGACAGCTCTTTCGGATCGCGGAACCCGAACCATCGCCCGAACATGTACATCACGCTGGCACCGACGTGCACGGTAGGGCCCTCCCGGCCCACCGAGGCGCCCCCGAGCAACGACAGCGTGGTCAAGGCGAGTTTGCCTGCCGATACGCCCAGCGAGAGATTCACACGCCGGAACGTGGGCGTCGGGATCTCCAGGGCCGCGATCACCTGCGGAATCCCGCTGCCGCGGGTGGGCTTGAGCGCGCCACTGGTCAGCCACGCCAACAGCGCGAACACGGTTGGGGTGAGCAGCAGCGCCCACCAGATCGAATGGGCGATGATCGACTGGAAGACCCGGAAGGCCGCATCACTGGCCTTGGCAAACACGATCGCGACCAGGGCGACAGCCACGGCACCGCCCCACAGGGCCGCACGGCGCTTCCACGCATCCCTGGACAGGAGAGGGCGTTGAGGGTCTGGCGAGGTCATGGGGCGGATTATCCCACGGTGATTCGCCGGTCCTTTTCACCCAATCTGTCGGTTTGCGCTTTCAAACGCGGGTGCCAGCGCGGTGCCAGTGCAGGCACGCTGCGGGTTCACGTGCCGGGGGTGTCCGTGCCGGGCAGGCGGTGGATGACAGCGTCGTAGGGAACAAGGTCGAGGAAGGCGGTGACGTCGACCGCCTTGCCCGCGCGCATCCGGAATATCCAGACGTAGTCGTTGCGATACGGCCTGCCGTCCCGGGCCACCGCGTTGCCGGCCCACTGGATGATCACATGCTCGCCGTCCGCCCAGATCTGTCGGGAGGTCGGGCGGACCGGCGTGCGTAGCCGGCTCACGAAGGGAAGCACCGCGCGGGCGATGAAGTCCTCCCGCCCGCGGTAGGTGCCTGAGCTCGGGCTGGAGCCGGCGATCGTCCACACGACCTCGGGTGCGAGCACTTCGCCGAAGAACGCCGTGCCACCGGCCGCCCATCGATCGAAGGCCTCGGTCACCACCTGCTTGTTGTGCGCCGTGTGCGGCAGGGTGGCTTCAGCCGCCGCGGCGACCGGGATCAGTGGCCCAACGGCGAGCGAGGCCACCGTGATGGCCATGGCGAGCATCCCGCCAAAGGGAGAGGTTGCCATGGCTTATCTCCGCCCGCTCAGCGTGGCGGTGCCGAAGATCAACTGCTGGGCCATCGGCCGGCCGATGAAGCGGGCGGGGAAGATCGGTGCCGGTGCACTGGCCTCATCCAATCGGGCCAGATGCGCCTCGCTCAGCACGACGGTGAGGGCGCGGAGATTGTCTTCGGCCTGCGCCACGGTGCGTGCGCCGATGATCGGCGAGACCACCGCGGGGTTGGCCAGCGTCCAGGCAATGGCCACCTGCGAGCGCGTCACGCCCAGTTCCTCCGCCACGTCACCCACCACTGCGGCGATTGCCAGCGAGCGTTCGTTGAGATGACCGATCGAGGCGATCACCCCTTTGCGGCTGCTTGCCACGTCCGCACCATTTTCGTCGGAGAGATCGGCGCGGGTGTACTTGCCGGTCAGGATGCCACCCCCCAGTGGCGACCACGGCAGTACCCCCAAACCCATCGCCTGGGCCATGGGCATGAGTTCGTGCTCCACGGTGCGCTCGACCAGGCTGTACTCGATCTGCAACGCGATCAACGGCGACCAGCCGCGCAGGTCCGCCAGGATCTGCAGTTCGGCGACGCGCCACGCCGGGGTGTTGCAGATGCCCAGATACTGGACCTTGCCGGCGCGGACGAGATCGTCCAGCGAGCGCATCACTTCGTCCGGGCGGGTGGTGAAGTCCCAGGCGTGTACGTACAGCAGATCGATGCGATCGGTATCCAGCTGGCGCAGGCTGGCTTCCACCGAGCGCACCAGGTTGTAGCGGTGGTTGCCGCCGGCATTGATGTTGGCCGGGTCGCGCGCCATGGTGAATTTGGTGGCCAGCACCAGCCGGTCGCGCTGGGCCTTGGCGAAGCGGCCGAGGATGCGTTCGGCGGCGCCGTTGGTGTAGTTGACCGAGGTATCGATGAAGTTGCCGCCGCGGTCGACGTAGGCATCGAAAATCCGCTGGGCTTCAGCGTCATCGGCGCCCCAGCCCCAGTCGGCGCCGAAGGTCATCGTGCCCAGCGAGAGGGGGGAGACGCGCAGCCCGGAACGGCCGAGCAGGCGGTAGTGATCAAGCGAGGCAGGGGACGTCATGCGAAGGATCTCCGGGGCGGGCAGGGCGGTGCCTGCGTGGGCTCCCATTGTTCTGGCGCGTCGCGTTGACCCGGTAGCCGGGTCCTCCGGCATGCTTGCACGATCGTACAAACACGACGGATGATGTCGACCTGTCCTGCCGCGCCCATGGAGACCTGCATGGCCCCGCTCGCGTTGTTCCGTGATGCCATCGCCCGGCATGCACCGCGCGATGGCACCTTCGCGTGCCGGCTGCCCGGGGTGAAGCTGATCCGTTGCAGCACCGCGACGCTGCCCATGCCGGTGATCTACGAGCCCACCGTGTGCTTCGTCGCCCAGGGCCGTAAGCGTGCCCTGCTCGGGTCGAGCGTTTACTACTACGATCCGACCCGTTATCTGGTGGCGTCGGTCGGGCTGCCGGTGATGGGCTCGGTGATCGAGGCGACCGCGACGCAGCCGTATCTGAGCCTTCAGGTCGATCTCGATGCGGCGGTGCTGGGCGAGCTCGCGCTGCAGTATCCGCAGCCTGCCGGCGAGCCAGCGGTCGCCGCGGGCCTGGCGCTCGACACGATGACACCCGGGCTGCTGGATGCCGCCACGCGGCTGGTCTGCTTGCTGGATTCACCGGACGACGCCGAGGCGCTGGGGCCGCTGGTGCTGCGCGAGATCCTCTATCGGCTGTTGACCGGCCCCAACGGCAGCGTGCTGCACGCGATCACCCGCGGCGACAGCCGGCACGGCCAGGTTGCCCGCGCGATCCTGTGGATCCGGGCGAATTTCCGTGGTGTCTGGCGTACCGATGAGGTGGCGCGCGTTGCGGGCATGAGTCGTTCGAGCTTCCATGCCCATTTCAAGGCGGTCACGGCGATGAGCCCGCTGGACTTCCGCACACAGTTGCGGATGCAGGAGGCGCGCCGGCTGATGGTCAATGACGGTCTGGATGCGGCCGATGCCGGCCACCGGGTGGGCTATGAGAGCCCCTCACAGTTCAGCCGGGACTACTCACGGCTGTTCGGCATGCCACCGGCAACGGACGCGCAGCGGCTGAGGTTGGCGGAGGTGTGAGCGTGCCGGTGCTTGCGCGATGACATCGGGAGGAGCGGCGGGACACCGTGGTGTGGCCGCACTCCCATGATGCCCGCGATGTAAGCGAAGGTGCCGCCGGTCAGACCGGGGCGAAACCGCGGGTGGTCTTCTTTTCGTTCTTTTCCGCCTTCTTTTCCTTGGCGGTCTTGGCAGGTTTCTTCTTCTGCTCTTTCTGTTTGTTCAGGCCTTTGGCCATGGCGACGCTCTCCAGGTGGGTTGCAACGGAGGCGAGCATGGCACATCCGGTGTCGGCCGGCGCATCGGCGTGCGATGGGTGCGCTGAAGTGAACCCGGGGTGCGCCCGGTCATGGCGCAGGCATATCCCGATAGACCGCCTCGCTGCTCAGCACCTTCAGTCCGTCCGGGCCACTGTGCAGCCGCCGCTGCTCAGCGACCGCCTGCTGCCATTGCAGGCGATAGCCGCTCATGTCGGGGTCGGCCAGTAGACACTGTCCGGTGTCGAACGCGCACCGAAGATGGCCTGGCCCACGCGTACCACGGTAGCGCCTTCTTCGATGGCGATCTCGACGTCACCTGACATGCCCATGGAGAGTTCCTCCAGGCTGACGCCCGGCGGCAGGGTGGGGCGCAACCGGTCGCGCAGGTCGCGCAGGCGCGCGAAGCACGGGCGTACCTGTTCCGGATCCGGCGAGAACACCGCCAGGGTCATCAGCCCGCGCACGCGCAGGTTGGAGAAGGCCGGCAGCTGCTGCACGAAATCGGCGACCTCGATCGGGTCCAGACCGTATTTGCTGTCCTCCCCGGAGGTGTTGACCTGCACGAACACATCCAGCGTGCGCTGCTCCAGTTCCAGCCGCTGATCCAGTGCCTGTGCCACGCGCAGGCTGTCCAGCGCCTGGAACTCGCTGGCGAAGCGTGCGACGTCGCGTGCCTTGTTGGTCTGCAGGTGGCCGATCACCGACCAGCGCAGGCCGGGCAGGTCGGCCATCGCCGCGGCCTTGCGCTGGGCTTCCTGCACCTTGTTCTCGCCCAGCTCATGGCAGCCGGCCTCCCACGCCAGGCGCAGGCGGGCCTCATCGACGGTCTTGCTGACCGGCAGCAGGCGCACGCTGGCCGGGTCGCGGCCGGCCAGTGCGCAGGCGCGGGCGATGCGTTCGCGGACCATCGCCAGGTTGTGGCGGATCTCGTCGACAGTGGTGGCCTGGGGCCAGGTGGGGGCAGCGATGGGCATGGGGAGCTCCGGAAGCGGGGACGGCTGCGGCGCGTCGGCGCGCCGGCAGGGCGGTCCCATGACAACGGACAGGTTGTCATAGCACTATCCGAAAATCACCGCCCGCCGATGTCAGGGCGCCGCAGCGGCGTTCGGGCTGACGTAGTGCGTCTGTTCGTCGTCGTTGAGGAAGATCAGTTCCGGTTTGCCCTGCCAGGAGGTCAGCATCGCGCCGGTGCTGTTCTGGTGCTTGACCACCAGGGTGGCGCCGCGATCCGGGTTGGCGGTGACCTTGAATACCTCGGTGGTGCCGGTGGCATCATCGAGGGTGAGGATGGCCTCGTCGCCGACATCGGCGGTGCCGTAGCCGCCACGCTCGGAGCCATCGGCGCCCAGCAGGATCAGGCCTGACAGCGGTGACGCGCGCGGCCCCTGGGTGACGCCCTTGGTGAGCGGATCGGGGACGGGGGCGCCGAGAATCACCCGCGCCTGGCCACTGGCATCGCGGATCACCAGGCCACGGGCGGTGATGACACGCTCCTCGGACTGGCTCTGGTGCAGGCGCAGCGCGGTCCAACCGGAAACGATCAGGGCGAGGCTGGAAACGACCAGCGTGGTGATGGTCAGCGCGCGCGACATGTGGCTCTCCGGATCCTTGGAAGGCTGCGACCATACCGGATAGGGCATTCACGACACCAGTCGGAAAAGTCTGGAATTACATTCAGAGCGTGAGGTCGGTCACGGGATGGCTCAGCGGAAATCGCGGCTGTGGGTACGCACGCCGTCGATCAGGGGGTCGATGTTGTGCATCTGGCGGACGATCAGGTGCTGCACGCCGTCCACGCGTTCGAGCCGGCCGTCGATCTGCATCAGTTGCGCTTCAACCAGTACGCGATGCTGGCGGTCGGCGATCTTGCGCCAGACCACGGCGTTGACCATGCCGCATTCGTCTTCCAGGGTGAGGAAGGTGACCCCGCTGGCGGTCTGCGGGCGCTGGCGCATGCGCACCAGCCCGGCAAAGCGCACGCTGCGCCCGTGCGGCAGGGCGGCCAGTTCGTCGGAGCGGTGGCAGCGGCGCTGGCGCAGCTGGCTGCGGATGAAGGAGACCATGTGCCGGCCCAGCGTGGTGCCGGTGGTGTTGTAGTCGGCCTGCATGTCCTCGAACGCGCTGGGCAGCGGCAGCGGGACGGCGGCCTCGGTGGTGGCGCGGGCAGATTCGAACAGCGGCAGCGGCTTTTCCACGCCGGAGACGTCCCAGCGTGCACGATGGCGATGGCCGCTCAAGCCCTTGAGTGCACCGGCATCGGCCAGCAGGCCCTGGTGGCGACGGTCCAGCTGCGCGCGCTGGCTCAGGTCGGCCACGCTCTCGAAAGGCGCGCGCTGGCGCGCCTGCACCACGCCGGTGGCGACCGCCTCGCTGAAGCCATCGACCAGGCGCAGGCCCAGGCGGATGCCGAATGGCCGGCCCGGCGAGGGGGGCGGGACCAGCGTGCAGTCCCAGTCGCTGTAGCGTACGTCCACCGGCAACACCGGTACGCCGTGGCGACGCGCATCCTGCAGGATCTGGTCCGGGGTGTAGAACCCCAACGGCTGGCTGTTGATCAGGCTGGCGGCAAACGCGGAAGGATGGTGGCACTTGAGCCAGCAGCTGACATAGGTGATCAGCGCGAAGCTGGCCGCATGGCTTTCCGGGAAGCCATAACTGCCGAAGCCTTTGATCTGCTCGAACAGGCGCTCGCCGTATTCGCGGCTGTAGTTGTTGGCGGCCATGCCGGCGAGCAGCTTGTCGCGGTGCGGCTCCAGCCCGCCGTGGCGCTTCCACGCGGCCATCGAGCGGCGCAGTGCGTCGGCCTGCCCGGGGCTGAAACCGGCGGCGGCGACCGCCAGCTGCATCACCTGTTCCTGGAACAGCGGCACGCCGAGGGTGCGTTTGAAGACCTTCTCCAGCTCGGGCGGGTAGTCGACCTCTTCGATGCCTTCTTCCTTGAGCTTCTTCCGTCGGTTCAGATAGGGGTGGACCATGTCGCCCTGGATCGGGCCGGGGCGCACGATCGCCACTTCGATCACCAGATCGTAGAAGCAGCGCGGCTGCATGCGCGGCAGCATCGCCATCTGCGCGCGCGACTCGATCTGGAACACGCCCAGGGTGTCGGCGCGGCAGATCATGTCGTAGGTGGGGCCATCGCCGGAGGGGATATCGGCCATGCCCATCTTGGGCTCGCCATGCGCTTCCAGCATCGCCAGGCACTTGCGCACGGCGGTGAGCATGCCCAGTGCCAGGCAGTCCACCTTCATCAGCCCGGTGACATCCAGATCGTCCTTGTCCCACTGGATCACGGTGCGGTTGTCCATGGCCGCGTTCTCCACCGGCACCATCGTGGACAGGGGGTGTTCGGAGATCACGAAACCGCCCGGGTGCTGGGACAGGTGGCGCGGGAAGTCGACCAGTTCGGCGGTCAGCGCCACCACCCGCCGCATCAGCGGGGTCTCCGGGTCGAAGCCGCGCTCGCGCAATGCCTCCGGCAGCGGCTCGTGGCTGCTCCAGCGGTCCAGGCAGGCGGCCAGTTCGTTGACCTGGTCTGGCGGCAGGCCCAGCACCCGGGCCACATCGCGCACCGCGCTGCGGCCCCGGTAGCTGATCGCCACCGCGGTCAATGCGGCGCGTTCGCGACCGTAGCGGTTGAACACGTACTGCAGCACTTCCTCGCGGCGTTCGTGTTCGAAGTCGATGTCGATGTCCGGCGGCTCATCGCGTTCGGCGGAGATGAAGCGCTCGAACAGCAGCGCCATCTCGCTGGGGTCGATCTCGGTCACGCCCAGCACGTAACACACCGAGGAATTGGCGGCCGAGCCGCGGCCCTGGCAGAGGATCTGCTGGCCGCGCGCGAAGCGCACGATGTCGTGCACGGTCAGGAAGTATGACTCGTACTGCTTGGTGTGGATCAGCGCCAGTTCGTGTTCGATCTGGTGGCGTTGCTGGGGCGTCTCGCCCGCGGGCCAACGCCATTGCATGCCTTCTTCCACCAGCACCCGCAGCCAGCTGGCCGGGTCGTGGCCGGCTGGCACCAGTTCGCGCGGGTAGGTGTACTTCAGTTGCTTGAGATCGAAGTGGCAGCGCTCGGCGATGCGCACGGTTTCGGCCAGCAGCTCGGGCGGGTACAGCGTGGCCAAGGCCTGGCGGGTACGCAGGTGGCGCTCACCGTTGGGGAACAGGCGCCAGCCGGCTTCGCCGAGCGTGCAGTGGTGGCCGATCGCGGTGAGGGTGTCCTGCAGCGCGCGGCGGCGGCGCACATGCATGTGCACATCACCGCTGGCCACCAATGGAATGCCCTGGTCGCGACCGAAACGACGCAGGCGCTGCAGGCGCGCGCGGTCGTCGGCCTCGCGGTGCAGTTCAACCGCCAGCCACAGGCGCTGCGGGAAACAGGCCTGCAGCCACTGTGCATCCTCGATCCCGGGGCTGGGGGCGACCCACAGGCACAACAGGCCCGCATGCAGCTGTTCCATGTCGCTGCGCAGGCAGCGGTACTCGCCCTTGGGCGCGCGCCGGCGGCAGGTGGTGATCAGCTGGCACAGCGCGGCGTAGCTGCCCTGGTCGGTGCACAACAGCACCAGTTTCGGGCCATCTTCCAGCTGGAATTCGGCACCGGTGATCAGGGGCAGTGCGTGCTTCTGCGCCGCCTGCCAAGCGCGCACGATGCCGGCCAGCGAGCACTCATCGGTGATCGCCAGCGCGTGGTAGCCCTGGCCCTTGGCACGCGCGAACAACTCCTCGGCGATGGACGCGCCGCGCTGGAAACTGAAGGCCGACAGGCAATGCAGTTCGGCGTATCCGGGCAGCGGTGCGCTCATGCGAACCAGCCGTGCAGCATGAACGGTCCGCTGCGTGCATCAGCGGCGGTATAGGCCCAGCCGCGCTGGCCTTGCGTGGTTTCGACCACGTAATAGTCGCGGCGGATGTCGTCGGCATCCCACCAGCCCGACTCGATCCGCTCCGGCCCGGACAGGATGCGCAGGTGTGGGTCCTGCAGCGCCTGCGGCTGGGCCAGCAGCCAGCCCGGGCGCATCGGCAGTACCGCAGGCGGGGCCTTGGGTGCGCCCTGGGCGTCACCGGTCGCGCGTTCGGGCCGATGATCGGCGCGCAGCCCCAGCCCCTGCACGGCGTCATCGCCGAGCCGGGCGCGCAGGCGCTCGCGCAGCTGTTCCCACGGCATGGCCTGTTGCGGGCGCGGGTCGAACAGATCGCGTGCGGCCGGCACGAACGGCGGCAGTTGCTCGGCCTGCAGGCGCAGGCCGCGGCTGCCCGCTGGCAACTGCAGATGATCCACACGGTTGCGGGCCAGCTCGAACAGCATCGCCGGTTCGCGCTCGGGCGCGAGCAGGCCGATCGAGAGGCGCGTATCGGGGTGGTGTTCGTGTTCGAACCACAGATCGAACTGCAGCACGCCGCCATCGCGCGAACACAGGAACGCGGCCAGATCGGCGGTCAGGCGCCGCAACGGGAACAGCATGGCCTGGGTGGACTCGACCTCGTACTCGAACTCGATGCGCGCATCGAAGCGGTCCGGCGGCTGGAAATAGCGCAGCGGCGGCGTGCTGATCCCGCGCAGCGCATCCAGGTGCGCCAGTACCTGCGGCGGGAAGCGCCGGGCCAGGCTCTCGCGCGGCAGGCCGAATGCCGCGCCCAGTGTGCGCAACCCCGAGCGCGCCAGCACCGTGACCGCCTCGGCCGGCAACCCGCTGCGTTCGATCGGCACCTGGGCCAGGGCCGCCTCCACCTGGTGCGCAGCCACGCCGAGCCGGCCATGCACGCGGGCCAGTACGCTGGCGGCATGCGGATTCGGTGCGGCCACCAGCCGGTGGCGGAAACCCAGTTCGGTCAGGCCACGGGTGAGCCGCTGCTCGACCTCCGGCCAATCACCGAACAGCGCGCGGCTGGCCCGGATCTCCAACGCCAGCGCGTGCGGGAAATCCAGGCTGACCTGCGAGCTGATGCCGTACAGCCAACTGGCCAACAGCTGGCGGGTGGCCTGTTCGGCGCGCGGGTCGTATTCCACGGTGAGCATGTCGCGGGTGAGCACCTGCGCAGCTGAGAGCAGCATGCCGCGGCGCAGCCCCAGCTGCCGCGCCGAGGGACTGACCGCATGCAGCACGCGCCGCTGCGCCGGGCCGGTGACCAGCACCAGCGGCGCGGCCGGGTCCGGTTGCTGGCGCAGGGCGGCATCCAGCGCCAGGTGCGGCAGCAGCAGGCAGGCCCAGTCCACGGCGGCCGCTCAATGGGCCACGGCCAGCGGCAACGGCTGGGCCGGTGCCAGCCCGCCACGGCATTTGAGGACACGCACCTGGCCATCGTCGAGCTGCAGGCGCAGCGCGGCCGGGGAGGGGTTGCGCGCGTGCCGGGCATCGCGGAAGGAAAACCCCAGGCACTGGCCGGTTTCGGCCGCCACCTGCAGCCGGCGCAGCGCGCGGTCATCGGCCTGTTGCGGCCAGCACAGCACCGCCGCGCACGCGGCCGAGCGCAGGCATTGTTCGGCGGCCCACAACGCATCGCGCGGGCTGGCCTGGACCACCTGCACCTGGTTCAGCGCCAGCCCGGCGCGGGCCCACGCCGGGGCATGCGGCAGGTGCGGCGGGGCGATCAGCACCACGGTCTGCTGTTGCTGGCTCAACCGCGCCAGCGTCGGCCAGACCAGGGCCAGCTCACCGACCCCGGGCGAGGCCAGCAGCACCTCCGACAGCGCCGAGGGCGGCCAGCCACCGCCCGGCAGGCGGGCATCCAGCGCCGGGTGGCCGGTCGGGTGCGGGGCCACCTCCGGGAAGGCCGCACGCGGCTGCCCCCGCCAGACCCGGCGGGTTTCCAGCAGCCGGTCCAGGGCCAGCACGGCGCCCATCAGCGGGCCTCCCGGCAGGGCTGGAGCAGGTGGAAACGGGCAGGAAACAAGGGCATGGCGGCGAGTATCGGCAGCACGCGTGTCAAAGGCTGAGACCGACAATCCTACCCGCAATTAGTAAAAATGCTAACGAATTCGGCGGCCGGATTCCGAACCGGTTGGGGGTGATGAATGCTTCAGGAGCGCGGAATGGCAGCGCGCCAGATGGGATGGCCACGCGCGTGATGGAGGGCATCCACGCATGGCGTGGATCTACTCAGCGCCCCTGCGGATCGGGCCGGTGGTGCACGTACTCGACCACGGTGCCGTCCGGATGCACGGCGTTGAAGGCCGCCCCGGTGGGCACGACCTGCAGTGGAAAGATGATCTGCGCCCCGGCCGCCACCAGCCGGTCGTAATAGGGCTGCACGTCATCCACCAGCAGCGTGCCGGTGGTGGAGGTGAACGGGGCCAGCTTGTCCGGCGCGCCCTCGATCAGCAGGAACGCCCCGACCATCGCCAGGCGCAGGCCGGCCTCGGGGAACGGAAAGCCCGCATCGGCGACCACGCCCTGCAACTGCTCGTAGAACGCCACCCGTGCTTCCAGTTCGCCTGGGCCGACGAACACCCGGATCAGCACCCGCGGGCTGCGTTGCCGGGAGGTGTCGTTGCGGTCGCGCCAGAGTTGATCGAAGTGGCGGTGTGGGGGCATGCGGCGGCTCCGGGACGTGAGCGCTCATTATCGAGCCGCGATCCGCCCGGAACCGGGCAGGCCTCATGACCACCGGTGATGGCGTGATAACCCGGCATCGCCCACCAGGCCAGCAACGCCAGCAGCGACACACCGGCACCCGCCGTGCAGACCCCGGGCCAGCCGAACGCGGCATACAACGCACTGCCGGCCAGCGCCCCCAGCCCACTGCCGGCCGCGTAGAACAGCATGTAGGCGGCGATCACCTGCGCCTGCGCATGCGGGGCTGCGGCCAGAATCCGGCTCTGGTTGGTCACGTGCAGCGCCTGCACTGCCATATCCAGCAGCAGCACGCCGAGCACCAGCCAGCCCAGGTGGTGGGGCATCGCGGCGATCGGCAGCCAGCTCAGCAGCATCAGCCCCAGGGCGCCGGTGGTCACCCGCCCGGCATGGCCCCGGTCACTCCAGTGCCCACTGCGTGCCGCCGCCAATGCACCGAGCAGCCCGACCAGCGCGAAGGCACCGATGGCGGTGTGCGTGAGCGCATACGGCGGCGCGCCCAGCGGCAGGCTCATGCTGCTCCAGAACAGGCCGAACACGGTGAACAGCAGCAGGCCCAGCACGCCGCGCTGGCGCAGCACCGGCTGTTGCCGCAGCAAGGCGATCAACCCGGTGCGTGCGGTGGGTGGCGTCGCCACCGGCAGCCGTGGCAGACGCGCCCACAACAGCGCGCCCGTCACCACCATCAGCGCCGCCGAGAGCAGGTACACCGCCCGCCATCCGCCCAGATCGGCCACCGCGCCGGCCACGACGCGTGCCAACAACAACCCGACTACCACGCCCGCCTGTGCGGCGCCGACCACGCGGCCGCGCTCGTGCCCGCCTGCAGCGGCGGCGGCATAGGCGATCAGCCCCTGGGTCATCGCGGTGCCGAGCAGGCCCACCGCCAGCATGCCCAGCAGCAGGCTCCAGGCCTGCGCGGCCAGCGCGACGGCCAGCAGGGCCAGCACCAGGCCACCGGTCTGGATCGCCATCAGGCGGCGGCGGTCCACGCGGTCACCCAGTGGCACCACCCATAGCAGCGCCGCCACCGACCCCAGCTGGGTGGCGGCGATCACCGCGCCGATGCGGGAGGTGCTGATCTGGAGATCGGCGGCCAGCGCGTCCAGCAAGGGCTGGGCGTAATAGACATTGGCCACGCTCAAACCGGCGGCGCAGGCGAACAGCATCAGCAGGGCGGAGGGGAGGCGGGAGGCAGGGGGTCGGGCGATGATCGCCATATGTAGTCTCAAAATAGAACCAGTTGATTCTGGGGCATGTGGTTCTAAAATGAAACCTGGAAAGGAGGCCGCTCATGACAACCGATGCCACTACCCCCTGCCCGGTGGGGCGCGCGCTGGATCTGGTCGGTGACCGCTGGTCGCTGCTGATCGTGCGCGAAGCTTTCGACGGGGTGCGCCGCTTCAGCGATTTCCAGCGCCGCCTGGGAATGTCGCGCAGCATGCTGAGCCAGCGCCTGCAGGCCTTGCTGGAAGCGGACGTGCTGGCGCAGCAGCCGCTGGGCGAAGGCCGCAGCTATCAGGAATATGTGCTCACCGAGCGCGGTCGCGCGCTGTTCCCGCTGGTGGTGGCGCTGCGCCAATGGGGCGAGGCCTTCCTGTTCGCACCCGGCGAG
Source organism: Stenotrophomonas sp. IS26 (assembly GCF_054188265.1). Classification (NCBI taxonomy): domain Bacteria; kingdom Pseudomonadati; phylum Pseudomonadota; class Gammaproteobacteria; order Lysobacterales; family Lysobacteraceae; genus Stenotrophomonas; species Stenotrophomonas sp. IS26. The sequence continues at coordinate 33,181 of NZ_JBSZJV010000019.1, read as the reverse complement.
CCGCGCTCGGTGCTGCAGGCCGACAGCGATGGGCAGCCCTTGGCCCCGATGCAGCCGCGCGACCAGCGTGGGCAGGTGGTTGAGGGCGCCGACACCCGGGTGATGAAGCCGCTGTCGCCCTGATTTCGCGCGGGTTGTGGTGTCTCAAATGTAAGCATCCTGTTGACAGGCATGAACACGCTCGCCCACTCTTCCGGGGTGGGGCGCCGGTCACGGGCTCCCGGGTGGTGCGGCTGTCACGACGGGCGGAGGGGCCTGGACGTAGTCGTCATCGCCTTGCGTTGTAAACGGTTCCGCGCGCCCGCGCGTGGTTCCCGCCGACATGGCGCTGCACCCTTCTGCGGCAAGACTCCCTGGATTTATTGCGCAAGCAAAGGTGTTTCGTCCGCTCATGAAAACGATTTCAAAGCCCCTGGCCCTGACGGCCGCCATCGCGCTCTCGCTGAGCGCTTCCGCTTGGGCTGCTGCCCCGGCCGCCGCCACCGACGCGTTCACCGTGCTGACCCTGGAACAGACCCCGGGTGAGCTGGACGCCGCCGTGGTCGCCGCGCAGCTGGAGCAGCTGCAGGTCGATGCAGTGACCGTGCGCAACGTGGAGCGCCGCGCCGACCGCGTGGATCCGCTGCAGGGCCTGGCCGATGCGCTGGGTTATCACTATCGTTTCGTGACCGCCGATCCGGCCGCCGCGCAGCAGACCGGCAGCGTCGTGCTCACCCGCCTGCCGATCGAGGCCGAATCGGGCACCGAGCAGCCGTCGCTGAATTACCTGCGCCTCAACGATGGCCGCCACGTGGTCGCGCTGTACACCAGCGCCGCCGATGCGGCGGCACTGCCCCCGCTGGTCACCGGTTCGCGCCTGGGCGCGCCGGCCGTGCTGCTGGGCGCGGTCAGTGCCGATGCAGCCACCACCGCAGGCTTCGATCCGTCGCGCGTCGCGCTGGAAGCCAATGAAAGCTACTTCAGCGATGGCTTCCAGTCCGCCACGTCGGCGGCGATCAAGCTGCGCACCCATGACGGCAAGAAGGGCACCACCGCCGCCACGCTGCTGACCCTGGGGTATGCCGCGCCGGTCGGTGGCGACACGCCGTGGATGGACACCGGCCTGAACGCCGATGCCCGTGCCAAGGCGCTGGTCGCGCAGATGACCGTGGATGAGAAGTTCCAGATGCTGCACAGCTACTTCGGGCTGGGCAAGGATGGCGGTCCGCTGCCGGAAGGCGCGGTCGGTTCGGCCGGTTTCGTGCCGGGCGTGCCGCGCCTGGGCATTCCGGCGCAGCAGTCGGCCGATGCCGGTGTCGGCGTGACCAATCCGGGCGGCCTGCGCAAGGGCGACCACGCCACCGCGATGCCGTCCGGCCCGTCCACGGCCTCCAGCTGGAACCCGGATATCGCCTTCGCTGGCGGTGCCACCATGGGTCGCGAAGCCTGGCAGCAGCGCTTCAACATCCTGTTGGCCGGCAGCGTCAACCTGCAGCGCGATCCGCGCAATGGCCGCAACTTCGAATACGCCGGTGAAGATCCCCTGCTGGCCGGTGTGCTGGTCGGTGAGTCGATCCGCGGCGTGCAGAGCCAGCATGTCATCTCCACGATGAAGCACTTCGCGCTCAACGACATGGAGACCTCGCGCAATTTCCACAGCGCCGAGATCGGCGAGCAGGCGATGCGCGAATCGGACCTGCTGGCGTTCGAGATCGCCATGGACATCGGCAAGCCCGGTTCGGCGATGTGCTCGTACAACCGCATCAACGGCACCTACGGCTGCGAACACGATTACCTCATGAACGAGGTGCTCAAGCAGGAATGGAAGTTCCCCGGTTTCGTGATGTCCGACTGGGGTGGCGTGCACAGCGGCTCCAAGGCGGCGCTGGCGGGCCTGGACCAGCAGTCGGCCGGTGAAGTGTTCGACAAGGCGGTCTATTTCGACGAACCGCTGCGCCTGGCCGTGGCCGGTGGCGTGGTGCCGCAGGCGCGCCTGGACGACATGGTGAGCCGCATCCTGCGCACCATGTTCGCGCACGGCAATTTCGATCTGCCGCCTGTGCATGAGCCGATCGACGACGAGGCCGGCTTCCACGCCGCGCAGCGCACCGTCGAAGAAGGCAGCGTGCTGCTGCGCAATGCCGATGACCTGCTGCCGCTGGGCAAGGACGTGCAGCGCATCGTCATCATCGGTGGACATGCCGACAAGGGCGTGATCGGTGGCGGCGGTTCCTCGATGGTGGGCTGGACCGCGCGCGGCACCAATGCGGTGCCGGGTGTGATGCCGACGACCTGGCCGGGCCCGGTGATCTTCCACCCGTCCTCGCCGCTGGAAGCGCTGCGCGCCGAGCGTCCGGATGCCCGCATCGATTACGTGGATGGCCGCGATGTGGCCGCCGCCGCGCGCGCTGCCGCTGCCGCCGATGTGGCCATCGTGTTCGCCACGCAGTGGTCGGCCGAATCGGTCGATCTGCCGCACATGCAGCTGCCGGACAACCAGGACGCGCTGATCGCCGGTGTGGCCAAGGCCAACCCGAAGACGGTGGTGGTGCTGGAAACCAACGGCCCGGTCGAGCTGCCGTGGCTGCAGCAGGTGCCGGCCATCCTGCAGGCCTGGTACCCGGGCATCCGGGGCGGTGAAGGCATCGCCGCGCTGCTGACCGGCAAGATCAATCCGTCCGGTCGCCTGCCGGTGACCTGGCCGACCGATGTCAGCCAGCTGCCGCGCCCGCACGTCAATGGCCTGGGCTTCAACCCGAAGAACAAGCCGGATGACACCATCGACTACGACATCGAAGGCGCCAACGTCGGCTACAAGTGGTTCGCCGCCAAGGGCCTGACCCCGCAGTATGCGTTCGGCCATGGCCTGTCCTACACCAGCTTCGGCTACGACAACCTGCAGGTGGTGGTGGACGGCCAGCGTGTGGTCGCCAGCGTGGACGTGCGCAACACCGGCAAGGTCGCCGGTGCGGATGTGCCGCAGCTGTACCTGCAGCTGCCGCAGGGCAGCACCACCCCGATCCGCCTGATCGGCTTCCAGAAGGTGACGCTGCAGCCGGGCGAAAGCCGCCGGATCCGCATCGAAGCCGAGCCGAAGACGCTGGCCAGTTTCGATACCGCTGCCAAGCAGTGGAAGATCGCCGGTGGGCAGTACGAAGTACAGCTCTCGCGCGCGGCCAATGCACCGGTGCAGCGCGTGCCGCTGGAGCTGGCCGAGCAGGTGGTCCGCTGAGCTGACGGGCAGGGCACGACCGTCGGTCGTGCCTCCGGTCACCCCGGCAGGTGCTCGCGCAGGTGCGCCAGCAGCAGCCGGACCCGGCGCGAGGGCTGGGTGGCGTTGGGAAACACCGCATACACGCCCTGGCGCGGGAAACGATGACGGCGCAGGATCGGCAGCAGCCGGCCCTGCGCCAGATCGTCATCGATCAACCACTGCGGCAACACCGTCGCGCCGGCCCCGGCCAGCGCGAATGCGCGCAGCGTTGAGGCGTTATCGACCGTGACCACCGCATGGGCGGGGTTGCAGGCAAACACCTGGTCGCTGCCATCGGGCGCCACCAGCGGTAGATCCGCCAAGCGCGGATACCCCAATCGTGGCAGCGTGCGGATCCAGTCCGGGTCATCGCGCGCGGCATCATCGGGCAGCGTGGACAACAACGACGGCGCGGCGACCGCGCACAGCGCGTGTTCGTCCAGCAGGGTCGCGCGCAGCTGCGAATCCTGCAGGCGCCCCAACCGGATCGCCAGATCGAACCGCTCGGGAATCAGGTCCGCCGGCGCCGGTGAAGTGGACAGGTGCAGGCGCAGCTCCGGATGCAGGGCGCGGAAGGATTCCAGCACCGGCACGACCCGGGCGATCGCATACTCCGGCGTGGTGGTCAGCCGCAGCGTGCCACGCAGCTGCAGCTGTTCGCTGCGTGCCTCCTCGATCGCCAGCTCGGCAGTCGCCAACAGGGCGGTGCAGTGCTGGTAGAAGCGTTCGCCGGCCTCGGTCAGCGCCAGGCTGCGGGTATTGCGCACCAGCAGGGTCACGCCCAGTTCCTGCTCCAGCCGTTTGAGGTTGAAACTCACCACGGCGCGGCTCTGGCCAAGGCGCTGCGCGGCAGCGGTCAGGCTGCCGGCGTCGACAATCGCCTTGAAGGTCTCGAAGCGGTCCAGGCTGACCATGGCGGCGCTCTGACTGTCAAAAAAGGTTTGACAGTCTGGCATCCGGTTGCCCGTATATCCAGCCACCGCCAACGCGCATGCTGCCGCCTCGCAATTGGAGCGCCGCATGACATACCGGGCCAGGGTGGAAACGCTGTACCTGCTGGGATTCTCGCTGGACCTGGTGAACATGTTCATCGGTACCGTCGCGTATCCGGCCATCGCCGCCGACCTGCAGGCCTCCGTGCCGCAGCTGGCGTGGATCGGCAACGCCTACATGCTCGGCCTGACCCTGGTGATTCCACTGGGCAGCTGGCTGGCCGCGCGCCTCGGCGAGCGCAGGGTGCTGTGCCTCTCGCTGGCCCTGTTCACCGCGGGCGCTGTGCTGGCAGGCACCGCGCCGAGCATCGAGTGGCTGATCGGCTGGCGCCTGCTGCAGGGGCTGGGTGGCGGGCTGTTGATTCCGGTGGGGCAGGCGATGGCCTACCGCGAATGCCCGCCGGCCGACCGCGCGCGTCTGACCGCCCGCATCATGGCGGTGGCACTGCTGGTGCCGGCGCTGTCGCCCACGCTGGGCGGCCTGCTGGTGGAGTGGGGCTCATGGCGCGGCGTGTTGCTGGTCAGTGTGCCCCTGGCCATGGTGGCCTTGGCGCTGGCGGCGTGGTGGGTGCGTCCGCGTGAGCCGGTGGTCGTACCGGCGCTGGACCGTCGCGGGCTGCTGTTGGGCTCACTGGGCCTGAGCGTGTTGCTGGTTGCGCTGAGCCTGTTGGCAGAGCCGGGGCAGCGGATGCTCGGCGCGGGCCTGCTGGTGGTCGCCACCCTGGTGCTGGCGTTGTATGCCCGCAGTGCGCGCCTTACGGATCATCCGGTCCTGCAGTGGTCGCTGCTGCGGCATGCCTCGCTGCGGCTGGCGATGCTGATCTATCTGCTGGTGCCAGGTACGTTCATCGGCACCCAGCTGGTGGCCACGCTGCTGCTGCATCGGCAGGGCTACGGGGCCGCAGCGATCGGGGGTTTCATGCTGCCGTGGGCGATCGCCTCGGCCTGCGCCATCGCCACCACACGGCACTGGCTGCCACGCATTGGGGCGCGCCCGCTGTTGACGGCTGGCATGGGAGGCCAGGCGGTCGGCATCGCGTTGTTGATCGGCCTACCGGCCAGTCAACCGTGGCTGCCGGTGCTGGCCTTCGCACTGATGGGCCTGGGCGGGAGCCTGTGCAGCAGCAGCGCACAGACGCTCGCGTTCCAGACACTGGCGGACGCGGAGCTGCTGCCGGGCAGTGCGCTGTGGAATCTCAACCGCCAACTCAGTTTCTGTCTGGCCGCCGCGCTGCTGGCCTGTGTGCTGGCAGTGCTGTCCTCCGTGCTGCCAGCGCACGCGTTCCCGCTCACCCTGATGCTGGCGGCGGGCATGAGCCTGCTGCCGATGCTTCTGCTATGGCGCCTGCCGGCGTCTTCCCTTGCCTTGAGAGCCTCCCCATGAATGACACGCTTGCCTTCAACGAGATCCATGACCTGCATGTGCTGATCGAAGACTGGTTCACCGGGCGCTCGCCGGTGGCTGCGCTGGACACGCTGCTCGCCCGTTTCAACGACGACTTCAGCATGGTCGGGATCCGTGGCATCCGCTTGGACAAGCCCGCGCTCGCCGACCTCTTCGCCTCCGCCCATGGCAGCCGGCCCGGGCTGCAGATCACGGTCGATGCAATGCAGTACCTGCCGCTCGCGCCCGCCGCCTGCGCGGTGCGCTATCGCGAGGATCAGGTCGGCGCGGAGGGCACCGGCCATCGACGTGAGGCCTTGGCGGTTCTCGTGAGCCGCCCGGACGGCACGCTGCGCTGGCAGGCTTTGCACGAAACGGTGGTTGGCGGCTGAATGCGCGAAATGGCCACGGAACAGGCCGATCGGCATCTACCGGCGCAGGCCGCGCGGCGCTAGGCTGCGGGAGTTGCCATCACTGCCGGGAGAGCCCCATGCGTGTGCGTGTAGTGCCAGTTGCGCTGTTGAGTCTGATGGTTGCCGCCAGTGTGTCGGCGCAGACCTCGCCGATGACCCCGGACATCCCCGCCAAGGGCTTCGTGACGCCCACGGCGCAGGACAACTACGACAAGCGCGTGGTGATGGTGCCGATGCGCGATGGGACGAAACTCTACACGGTGATCGTGGTGCCCAAGGGCGCCAGGCACGCGCCGATCCTGCTGACCCGTACGCCTTACGATGCCGCCAACCGTGCCAAGCGCATGGATTCGCCGAACATGCGCGACATCCTGCCGCAGGGCGACGAGGTGTTCGTCGATGGCGGGTACATCCGGGTGTTCCAGGACATCCGCGGCAAGTACGGCTCCCAGGGCGATTACGTGATGACCCGGCCGCTGCGCGGGCCGCTCAACACCACGAAGGTGGACCACGCGACCGACGCGTGGGACACCATCGATTGGCTGGTCAAGCATGTACCCGAAAGCAATGGGAAGGTCGGCATGCTGGGTTCGTCCTATGAAGGCTTCACCGTGGTGATGGCGCTGACCAACCCGCATCCGGCACTGAAGGTGGCTGCGCCGCAGAGCCCGATGATCGATGGCTGGATGGGCGATGACTGGCTCAATTACGGTGCGTTCCGGCAGGTCAATTTCGGCTATTTCACCGGCCAGCTGGCCAAGCGCGGCAAGGGGCCGTCCATTCCCAGCGTCGGCTACGACGACTACACGACCTTCCTGCGCGCCGGCTCGGCAGGGGACTACGCCAAGGCCAATGGCCTGGATCAGTTGCCGTGGTGGCACAAGCTGATCGAACACCCCAGCTACGACGCGTTCTGGCAGGAACAGGCGCTGGACGCGCGCATGGCCAAGACGGAGCTGAAGGTGCCCACGATGTGGCTGCAGGGCCTGTGGGACCAGGAAGACATGTGGGGCGCGGTGCACAGCTACGCGGCGATGGAGCCGCGTGACACCGGCAACACGCTGAACTATCTGGTGATGGGGCCGTGGCGGCACAGCCAGGTCAACTACGACGGCAGCAGCCTGGGCGCCTTGAAGTTCGACGGGGACACCGCGCTGCAGTTCCGCCGCGATGTGCTCAAGCCGTTCTTCGATCAGTACCTGGTGGATGGCGCGCCCACGGCGCAGACGCCGCCGGTGCTGATCTACAACACCGGTGAAAACCAGTGGGACAAACTGCAGCAATGGCCGCGCAGCGTGGCGCAGTCCAGGCCGCTGTATCTGCGCGCGGGCGGCAAGCTGTCCTTCGAAGCGCCGCAGGCGGGTGAGGCGACGTTCGAGGCCTATGTGTCCGATCCGGCCAAGCCGGTGCCGTTCGTGCCGCGCCCGGTGCGGTTCGCTGATCGGGATATGTGGACGAGCTGGCTGGTGAAGGATCAGCGCTTCGTGGATGGCCGCCCGGACGTGCTCACCTTCGTCAGTGAGCCCTTGACCGAACCGTTGCGGATCGGCGGTGCGCCGCAGGTCAATCTGCAGGCAGCCACGAGTGGCAGCGACAGCGACTGGGTGGTGAAGCTGATCGATGTGTATCCGGACCAGACGCCGTCGACGCCGGAGATGGGCGGCTACGAGCTGTCGGTCTCGATGGCGATCTTCCGTGGCCGGTACCGCGAGAGCTTCAGCGACCCGAAGGCGATCGCGAGCAACCAGGTGCTGGACTACACGTTCGGTCTACCAACGGCGAACCATGTGTTCCAGCCGGGCCATCGGGTGATGGTGCAGGTGCAATCAAGCCTGTTCCCGCTGTATGACCGCAATCCGCAGACGTTCGTGCCGAACATCTACCTGGCCAAACCGGGCGATTACCAGAAGGCGACGCAGCAGATCTGGCACGCGCCGCAGCAGGCCAGTTTCATTTCATTGCCTGTGTACTGAGCGCCGGAGTATCGCCCGCACGGATGTTGCCGGATGCATTGCATCGCCAAGGGACAGGCGCTAGCGTGCAGCTCCACTTTGCATGATGCGACCGATGAAAAGGATGTTCGTGGTAGGCGCGCTGATGTCGCTGGCAGGCGGCGCGCCGGCGCAGTCGTTCACCGTGCTGGGCAATAGTTTCGGCGCCGAGGCGCTGGTGTCCCTGGATGGCCGCCTGCTGGTGCCGCCCAATGGCGCGCGCATGCATCGGCTGTCCGCCGACCGCTGGATGCGTGCGCAGGGCCCCACCACGCCGCAGCAGTGGTACGACGATGCAGGACGACTGCTGCGTGAGGACCGCGGTTATACCGAGTACCACGAACGGTTCGTGCTGCCGCAGGCCGCACCCGGTGATCCGTTGTGGGAGGCGTTCATCCAGGCCGATGGTGAGGCGGTCGGTGGCCGGGGCGTGGTGGATGCGCTGGGTCAGGTTCGTTTTCCAGCGCTGAAGGATGGCGAATGGGTGCCATTGGCGATACCCGATCGCGTGCTGTGGAACGCCCGCAGTGGTCCGCTGCGCTTCCATGACCTGCACGGGCGCGCCGTCATGGAACTGGACGAGCGCCAGGTCCAGTGGGTGGCCGGGCCCTTCGCCGGTCGCCACGTATATGTTGCGTGCAGTGTCCAGGTGCCTGAGCACTGCGACGTGCGGGATGAATCCGGTACGACGCTGTTTTCCGATGACATCGACGCGCTGCTGCCCGTCACCGACGGTGGCTGGTGGCTGCGCCAAGGCGAGCTGTGGCGGCGGGTGGATGCACAGGGCAGGGCGACGGACAGTGCGCGCTACCAGCAGGATGGTCTGTATCCCCGTTATCGCCAGTATGGCGGCACTGCGGGCCGGCGCGACTGGCCCGAGCAGGTCAACCGGCATGCCACCGGCAGCGCCGACGACACGCCCGAGCCCGGCTGGCTGATGCCCGACGGACACTTTGCCGCACAGCGTGGCAACGTCCGCCTGGATTACTGCGGTGGCCGCTGGCAGGTGCTGGACAACGAGGGCGCCAACCCGCCCACCGCCGCCCCGGCCGCGCTGGCAGCGGGGCTCGACGAGCCCGATGCTGAACAACGGCAGGCACCGCCGTGGCGCGTGCGGCATCCCACCGAGACCGAGACCGCAGCGGTGCTGGACTGCAATGGCGAGGTCGTGTTCGCGCCTTCAGACGTGACCCGGTTCGACGCCGTCGGCACTGGATTGCTTGGAAGGTTCGGCGGCGAATCCTCACCGCGCCTGTGGTGGGATGGACGCACGGCCTACACGGTGCCTGCCGACATGGCCATCGACGAACGCCACGTCGCCCCGCCGTTGCTGTTGCTCCGGGAGCAGGCCGCCGGCGTCAACCACCTGTACAACCTCGCGCGTGGCCGTATCGTGGGTCGTCCGTTCGAAGGTGTGGTGCGCATGGACGGTGGCCGGGTGGTGTTCCGCCGGGACGGAAAACTGGGCATGATGCTGGCCGATGGCAGCGAACCGGCGCCGCCGGAGAGTTTCGATATCCTGCCCTGGGGCACGGATCGCACCTGGACGCGCCGCTATCTGGACGGGGGCGATGAGGAACTGGTCCTGCTGGAGGCCAACCATCAGGTGCTGCTGCGACGGCGCCTGCTGTTCAGCGGCGTGGAGCTGCAGTCCACCTGGCAAGGGGATGTGGAAAGCCAGCCGCTGACGTTGGTCAATCTCGGCACGATGCGCTTTGCCGATGGCGAATACTTCGTCCAGCAATGGCTGGACCGCGACGGACAGGTGCTGCTCAGTGACATCAGCTGCCCGGCACCCGGCAATGGCCCGCCCTCGAAGGGGAAGGGCGTCCTGCTCGGGCGCGGGTGGCGCGTGGACAGTGTGCCCACGCGCCCCTGCAAGCTGCCCCGGGCGCTGCTGCCGGTGCTTGCCGGCGGCGATGTGACCGATGCGATGCGCGACCGGTAACCGCGCGCGGATCAGCCTGAAACGCTGGGGTAGTCGGTGTAGCCGTGCGCACCGCCGCCGTACAGCGTGTCCTGGTCCAGGTCGGACAGCGCTACGCCGAGACGGAAGCGCTCGACGAGATCCGGGTTGGCGATGAAGGGGCGGCCGAACGCGATCATGTCGGCATAGCCCGACGCCACGGCCGCTTCCGCGCGTGCCTGGTCATAGCCGTTGTTGGCGATCCAGGCTCCCTTGAATTTGGCGCGCAGGGCGGCGTAGTCGAAGGCGATGTTGTCGCGTGGGCCACCGGTCGCCCCTTCGATCACATGGATGAAGGCCAGCGGGCCGATGGCATCCAGGCGCTCCACGGCGCGTTCGAACAAGGGCTGCGGGTTGGAATCCTCCGCGTCGTTGGCCGGTGTCACCGGCGACAGGCGCACACCGGTGCGTTCGGCGCCGATTTCCGAGACGATCGCGCGGACCACTTCATCGAGCAGGCGGGTGCGGTTCTCGATGCTGCCACCGTAGCCGTCGGTGCGGTGGTTGCTGCCATCGCGCAGGAACTGGTCGATCAGGTAGCCGTTGGCGGCATGCACTTCCACGCCGTCAAAACCGGCGGTGATCGCGTTGCGCGCGGCCTGGCGGAAGTCCTGGATCAGGCCGGGAATTTCGTCCAGGCGCAGGGCACGTGGTTCGGAGACCTCTTCAAAGCCCTTGGCCGTGAACGTTTTGGTGTTGGCACGCAAGGCACTCGGTGCTACCGGGACCTCGCCCTCGGGCAGCAGGCTGGTGTGCGAGATGCGGCCGACATGCCACAGCTGCAGCACGATCTTGCCGCCGCGTGCATGCACCGCATCGGTGACCTTCTTCCAGGCGTCGATCTGGGCTTGGCTGTAGATGCCGGGTGTGTCGAGATAGCCCTGGCCCATCGGGCTGATCTGGGTGGCCTCGGCGATGATCAGGCCGGCGCTGGCGCGCTGCTCGTAGTACTGGATGGCGAGCGGATTGGGGATGCGGTCGTTGATCGCGCGGTTGCGGGTCAGCGGTGCCATTGCGACGCGGTTGGCAACGTCGATGGCCCCCAGGCGGGTGGGGGAGAACAACTGGCCGTCATTGGAGTCTGTCATGGGTTTACCTTGGGGGAGGGCGGCCGCCATCGGCGGATGAAAGAAGGGATGTGGGCGTACGACCCCGAGCATAGGCCCAGGTGCGTTGCAGTGATGGGAAGGATTGTTGCGAAGCATCCTGTGCACGTTCTGTAACGTTTTCGCGGCGTATGGTCCAGGCATGGGCAGGCACTGCCCGCAGCCTTATTCCAACCCGAGGAACAACGCGATGATTGATTATCAACTCAAGGGAAAGGTCGCCATCGTCACCGGCGGCGTCTCCGGCATCGGCCTGGCCGTGGCTGAGCTGCTGGCCGATTCCGGTGCAGCGGTAGCGGTGTGGGATCTCAAGGCCGACGCCGTCGAGAAAACCGCCGAGACGCTGCGGAAGAAAGGCGTGAAGTCGATCGGCATCGCCTTGAACGTCACCGACGAGCACGCCGTTGAAGCGGCCGTGAAGCAGACCGTCGAGGAACTCGGCGGGCTGGATATCGCGGTGAACAACGCCGGTATCGGTGGGCCGTCGGCGGCCAGCGGCGACTACCCGGTGGAGGGCTGGAAGAACGTCATCGACGTCAATCTCAACAGCGTGTTCCTGTGCCAGCGGGCGCAGATCCAGGCGATGCGCAGCGCGGGCAAGGGCGGCAGCATCATCAACATGGCCTCCATCCTCGGCCAGGTCGGTTTCAACAACTCCGCGGCCTATGTCGCGGCCAAGCATGGGGTCGTCGGTCTGACCCAGACGGCGGCGTGGGAGCACGCCGCGGACAAGATCCGCATCAATGCGGTGGGCCCCGGGTTCATCGCCACGCCGTTGCTGGACAAGATGGACCCGAAGGTGAAGCAGGCGCTGGAGAGCAAGCACGCGCTCGGCCGGCTCGGCACCCCGGAGGAAGTCGCTGCGCTGGTGGCCTGGTTGGCCAGTGCGGACGCCAGCTTTGCCACCGGCACGTACTACGCCATCGATGGCGGTTATCTGGCGCAGTAAGCCTTGCAGCGGCAGGCTCACCCGGGCCTGCCGCTGGCTTCACGGTGCTCAGACGCCCTTGTCTGCGACGCTCCGTCCATTGCTGGATGAGAGGTGCAGATGGGACTGGAACAAGATCTATCAATCCTGCTGCGGATCGCCGTGGCAATGCTGCTCGGCGCCACGCTCGGCATCGAGCGGGAGATGGGCAAGCATGCGGCTGGGCTGCGCACGCACATGCTGATCGCCGGTGCCGCCGCCCTCATTGTCGGGCTCGGTGACAGCATTGCCGAGCACTTCCAGGAAGAGCGCTACCGCGACCTGCTGCAGGTCGATCCGGTCCGTCTGATCGAAGCAGTGGTGGCCTGCGTCGGCTTTGTCGCCGCCGGTACGATCCTGCGCGGTTCGCGCGACGATCAGGTCAGCGGCCTGACCACGGCCAGCTCACTGATCATGGCCGCGGCGATCGGTATCGCGGTCGGCATCGGCGAGTACGTGATCGCTGTCGGAGTGAGCGTGTTGTGCCTGATCGTGCTGGTGGTGTTCAGCCGTATCGCTAAAAAACTGGAGTCGTCATGAGCAGCGAACGTCCCTTCGAGATCCAGCGCATCGACCATGTGGTGCTGCGCGTGCAGGATCTGCCACGCGCGGTACGCTTTTACTGCGACGTGCTGGGCTGCACGGTTGCCCGCGAGCGGCCCTCGCTGGGCATGGTGCATCTGCATGCCGGCGAATCGCTGATCGATCTGATCAGTGTCGACGGCCCGCTGGGGCGCGAAGGTGGCGCAGCACCTGGGCGGGAAGGGCGCAATGTCGAGCATGTCTGCCTGCGCGTGGAGCCGTTCGACGCCGAACAGGTGCGCGCGCATCTGCAGGGGCTGAAGGTGGCGCTGAGTGGACCGGCCGAGCGCAACTACGGCGCGGAGGGCGACGGTCTGTCGCTGCGCCTGCGCGATCCCGATGGCAACTCGGTCGAGCTCAAAGGCCGCTCCAACGACTGCGGCTGTTAAATGGTACTACCAATAGGCGAGCCTAGACCTATGGTCTAATAGGCTCGCCCTGCGTTTGGCGTTTCAATGCGGGCAGTTTCAACGACTTCGATGAGTAGTGGTACTACCAATGCGCATCGTTGAACGTTCTTGGCTCGCGCGGTGCTGACCGCGCGGGCCCCTGTCCGTCTTGATGAGATCCGCCGATGCAGGCCTGGCAACAACTGTATGACCCCGCTGGCAACCTCTGGCTGTCCAGCCTGATCGCGCTGCTGCCGATCGCCTTCTTCTTCGTCGCCTTGGCTGTGCTGCGCATGAAGGGGTGGCTGGCCGGCACGATCACCGTAGCGATCGCGTTGGCGGTGGCCCTGCTGTTCTACCGGATGCCGCTGTCGCAGGCGTTCGCGGCGGCCGGGTATGGCTTCGTCTATGGCCTGTGGCCGATTGCCTGGATCATCCTGGGCGCGGTGTTCCTGTACAAGGTCTCGGTCAAGACCGGCCAGTTCGACATCATCCGCGCCTCGATCCTGTCGGTCACCGAAGACCAGCGCCTGCAGATGCTGATGGTCGGGTTCGCGTTCGGCGCGTTCCTGGAAGGGGCGGCCGGCTTCGGTGCGCCAGTGGCGATCACCGCCGCGCTGCTGGTCGGGTTGGGCTTCAAGCCGCTGTATGCGGCCGGCCTGTGCCTGATCGTCAACACCGCGCCGGTGGCGTTCGGCGCGATGGGCATTCCGATCATCGTGGCCGGGCAGGTGACCGGGCTGGATCCGTTCGAGATCGGGCAGATGGCTGGACGCCAGCTGCCGTTCCTGACCCTCATCGTGCTGTTCTGGATCATGGCGATCATGGATGGCTGGCGCGGGGTCAAGGAAACCTGGCCGGCGGTGCTGGTAGCCGGCGGTTCCTTCGCGATCGCGCAGTACCTGACCTCCAATTTCATCGGCCCGGAGCTGCCGGACATCACCGCTTCGCTGACGTCGCTGGTCTGCCTGACCCTGTTCCTGCGCAGGTGGAGGCCCGTGCGGATCTTCCGCTTCGATACCGAGACCAGCGCTGAAGCCGCCGCCCAGGCACGGGAGGCGCCGCGCTATTCCACCGGCCAGATCATCAAAGCGTGGTCGCCGTTCCTGATCCTGACCGCGATGGTCACGATCTGGAGCATCGCGCCGTTCAAGGCACTGTTCGCCGCCGGCGGCGCGCTGGAGCACTGGGTGCTGAAGATCCCGGTGCCGTCGCTGGATCAGCTGGTACAGAAGATGCCGCCGATCGTGCCGGTGCCCACCGGGTACGAGGCGGTCTACAGGTTCGATGCGGTCTCGGCGACCGGCACGGCGATCATGCTGGGCGCGGTCATCGCGATCGTGCTGCTGAAGATGCGCCCGGCCGCAGCGCTGCGCACCTTCGGCGAAACCGCCAACGAGCTGAAAGTGCCGATCTATTCCATCGGCATGGTGCTGGCGTTCGCCTTCATCGCCAACTACTCGGGGTTGTCGGCAACGTTGGCGCTGGCCCTGGCACACACCGGCAAGGCCTTCACCTTCTTCTCGCCGTTCCTGGGCTGGCTGGGCGTGTTCCTGACCGGTTCGGACACCTCGTCCAACGCGCTGTTCTCGGCGCTGCAGGCCACCACGGCACAGCAGATCGGCGTGTCCGAGGTGCTGCTGGTCGCGGCCAATACCACTGGCGGGGTGACCGGCAAGATGATCTCGCCGCAGTCGATCGCCATCGCCTGCGCGGCGGTCGGCCTGGCCGGCAAGGAATCGGACCTGTTCCGCTTCACGGTCAAGCACAGCCTGATCTTCACCGTGATGGTCGGCATCATCACCACGGTCCAGGCCTACTGGCTGACCTGGATGATTCCCTGAGCCCATGCGCGGCATTCCGGCCACCGGCATCGACCCCATCGGCCGCCACGCGGGCGACAATGGCGGCATGAAAAATGAACGCCTGTCCGACAAGGTGGCCGCGCAGCTGCGTGGCCTGATCCGTGAGCAGAACCTGCAGCCGGGCGACCGGCTGCCGGCCGAGCGACCGCTGGCGGTGCAGCTGGGGGTGTCGCGCACGGCGCTGCGCGAAGCGATCGCGCAGCTGGCCAGCCAGGGCCTGCTGAGCGCGCGGGTCGGCGGCGGCACCTACGTGAGCGAGCCGGCGGCCCGGGCCCGGCAGACCATCGATGAGCCGTTGATGCCGTACCTGCCGCTGTTCCAGGGGGACCCGGAATACCGCTTTGATGTGCTGGAGATCCGCCACGCGCTGGAAGGGGCGACCGCCTGGCATGCGGCATTGCGCGCCACCGACGAAGACCGCGCCAAGATCCGCCAGGCCTTCGACACCATGATGGCCGCGCACGGCAAGGACGATCCGGCCGGCGAGGCACAGGCCGATGCGGCCTTCCACCTGGCCATCGCCGAGGCCTCGCACAACCTGGTGCTGCTGCAGGTCATGCGCGGCCTGTTCGACCTGCTGCAGACCAATATCTCGCAGAGCCGCGAGAAGCTCTATACCTCGGCCCGCACCTTTGAGCCGCTGTCGGTCCAGCACCGCGAGATGATGGATGGGGTGCTCTCCGGCGACCCGGAACGCGCGCGTGCCGCCGCGCACGCGCACCTGGAATTCGTGCACACCTCCCTGCGCACGCTCGACGACAACGAAGCCCGGCGCGCACGTGCGTCGCGGCTTCCTTCTTCCCACGGTTGACCCATGATCATTTCCGCCTCCACCGATTACCGCGCCGCGGCGCAACGCCGCCTGCCGCCGTTCCTGTTCCACTACATCGATGGCGGCGCGTACGCCGAGCACACCCTGAAGCGTAACGTTGCAGACCTGTCGGACATCGCACTGCGCCAGCGCATCCTGCGCAACATGTCCGATCTGAGCCTGGAAACGGAGCTGTTCGGCGAACGCCTGGCGATGCCGGTGGCGTTGGCGCCGGTCGGACTGACCGGCATGTACGCGCGCCGCGGTGAGGTGCAGGCGGCGAGGGCGGCGGCGAGCCGGGGGATTCCGTTCACGCTGTCCACGGTGTCGGTCTGCCCGATCGAGGAGGTGGCCCCGGCCATCGATCGGCCGATGTGGTTCCAGCTGTATGTGCTCAAGGACCGCGGCTTCATGCGCAATGCGCTGGAGCGGGCCAAGGCGGCCGGCGTGACCACGCTGGTGTTCACCGTGGACATGCCGACGCCGGGCGCACGTTACCGCGATGCGCATTCGGGCATGAGTGGCCCGAACGCGCCGGCGCGGCGCATGCTGCAGGCGGTGACCCACCCGCGCTGGGCGTGGGACGTCGGCCTGTTCGGCCGCCCGCACGATCTGGGCAACATCTCCACGTATCGCGGCAGCCCGACCGGGTTGGCCGACTACATCGGCTGGCTGGGCAACAACTTCGATCCGTCCATTTCGTGGAAAGACCTGGAGTGGATCCGCGAGTTCTGGACCGGCCCGATGGTGATCAAGGGCATCCTCGATCCGCACGATGCGCGCGATGCCGTGCGTTTCGGGGCCGACGGCATCGTGGTCTCCAACCACGGCGGGCGCCAGCTGGACGGCGTGCTGTCCACCGCGCGGGCCTTGCCGGCGATCGCCGATGCGGTCAAGGGTGAGTTGAAGATCCTGGCCGATTCGGGCATCCGCAACGGCCTGGACGTGGTGCGCATGATCGCGCTCGGCGCGGACAGCGTGCTGCTCGGCCGCGCCTTCGTCTATGCGCTCGCCGCGCAGGGCGAGGCCGGCGTGGCCAACCTGTTGGATCTGATGGCCAAGGAAATGCGTGTGGCGATGACGCTCACCGGCGCGAAGACCATCGCCGATATCAGTGCCGATTCGCTGGTGGACGCCACCCGGCGCCTTGCGGTCGCACCGTGAGCGGCGTCGGCAGCGATAGCGCCGCGTTGCTTGCGCAGCTGCGCGGCATCGTCGGCGACGCGCACGTGCTGTCGGGCGACAAACCGACGCGGCGCTTCCGCAGGGGCTACCGCTTCGGCGACGGCCCGGTGCTGGCGGTGGTACGCCCGGGCACGCTGCTGGAACAGTGGCGCGCCCTGCAGGTCATCGTGGCGGCCGATGCCATCGTGATCATGCAGGCCGCCAACACCGGCCTCACCGGCGGCTCCACCCCCGATGGTGCCGATTACGACCGTCCCGTGGTGATCATCAGCACGCTGCGCCTCACCGGCGTGCAGCTGATCAACGCGGGCCGCCAGGTGGTGTGCCTGCCTGGGGCGACGTTGGACCGTCTGGAGAACGTGCTCGCGCCGCTGGATCGCGAGCCGCACTCGGTGATCGGTTCGTCGTGCATCGGCGCGTCGGTGCTGGGCGGGGTCTGCAACAACTCCGGTGGCTCGCTGGTGCGGCGTGGCCCGGCGTATACCGAGATGGCGCTGTTCGCCCAGGTCGATGCCCACGGCCAGCTGCAGCTGGTCAATCATCTCGGCATCGCGCTGGGCGACACCCCCGAGCAGATCCTGGAACGGCTGCAGCGCGGCGACTACGCGCCCGCCGATGTGGACAACGGCAACGGCCGCGCCGCCTCCGACCCGCGGTATGCCGAGCAGGTGCGCCAGGTCGATGCGGCCACGCCGGCACGCTACAACGCCGATCCCTCGCGCCACTACGAAGCCTCCGGCTCGGCCGGCAAGCTGGCGGTGTTCGCGGTGCGGCTGGATACGTTTGCGCGCGAGCCGGGTGAGGTGTTCTACATCGGCAGCAACGCGATGGAGGATCTGACCGCGATCCGCCGCCATCTGCTGACCGCGTTCGAACGCCTGCCGATCTCCGGCGAGTACCTGCACCGCGAGGCGTATGACATCGGCGAGCGCTACGGCAAGGACACCTTCCTGCTCATCGATCGCTTCGGTACGGCCCGGGTGCCGGCTGCGTTCGCGTTGAAAAGCCGCGTCGATGGCTGGTTCGAAAGTCTCGGCCTGCGCGGGGTCACCGACCGGGTGATCCAGTGGGCGATGCGCTGCCTGCCACGCCATCTGCCCGCGCGCATGGGCCAGTTCCGTGACCGCTACGAGCACCATCTGCTGCTCAAGGTGTCGGCGGTGGATGCCGCCGCAACCGAGACCTTCCTGCGCAATCACTTCGCTGACGGCGAGGGCGACTTCTTCCAGTGCACCGCCGGGGAGGGGCGCAAGGCGTTCCTGCATCGCTTCGCCGTGGCCGGCGCGGCCGTGCGGTATCGCGAAGTGCACCGGCGCGAGGTCGAGGACATCGTGGCCCTGGACGTGGCGCTGCGACGCGACGACCGCCAGTGGGTGGAACACCTGCCATCCAACCTCGATGCACGCCTGGCCGGCAAGCTGTATTACGGCCATTTCCTGTGCCACGTGTTCCACCAGGACTACATCGTGCGCAAGGGGGAAGATCCATTGGCCATCGAGCACGCGATGTGGGCGCTGCTGGATGCGCGCGGTGCCGAGTATCCGGCCGAACACAACGTGGGCCACCTGTACCCGGCCAAGCCGCCGCTGGCGGCGTTCTACCAGCAGCTGGATCCGAGCAATACGTTCAATCCGGGCATCGGCCAGACCCCGAAAACGCGCGGATGGGGCAGCTGCGACTGCACCACCCACGGGTAGAGCCACCCCATGGGGTGGCTCTACCCGCGCGGAATCACTCGCAACGGACGGCGGTGATCACGTTGTCCTTGTCGATGAACACCCGCAGGCGATCCTGGCGCAGGTCACGGGTGGTGATCGTGGCCGGGCCGATCGGGTTGATCAGGCCGGCGCCGCTCTGTACCAGCAGCTTGCGCATGTTGGCTTCGTCGGCCGGCTGGCCAACAGCCCAGCCCAGCGCATCGGCCTTGCACAGGCCTGGGCCCTTGATTTCCGGCCCCGGCGTGCTGACGCAGGCGGCCAGTGACAGGGTGCCTGCGAGCATGATCGCGGCGAGGGGATAGCGGTAAAGGGATGTCATCGGGTCGCTCCTGCGGGGTCAGGCGCCGACCATACCACCGCGGTGCGCAGGGACATGTGGTGGCTACCCTGGCGTTACACTGACGGCCTCTCACGATCGATCATGCAGGGAGTCGCAGGTGCTGCACGTGTTCATGCTTGGCGGGCGCCATGCCCGGGCCAGGATCGAGGTCCACGATGTGGCCTTCGCCAACGTCGATGTCATCGAAGAGGCCTACCCGCAGTTGCGCCAGGAGTGGTTCGGCGAACGCAAAGGGCTGCATGTCGATGGCTGGCTCGCGGTGGATGGGGTGGAGGCGTACCAGGTGCGCTTCGGCGAGGTGGCCCCGGCGGCGGGCGCGCCGCGGCTCTACTTTCTCAATCTAGGCGGGTATGCCGCCGGCGCGCTGGGCGAGGCCCATGACTACCGGCTACTGGTCGCCACCAGTGTCGAAGAGGCCAAGCACAAGGCCAGGGCGCTGCGCGATGCCAGCTGGTTCAAGCCGCATACCGATGCCCTGCTGGAGGTCGATGACTGCATCGCCATCGATCAGGTCGGCGGCCGGTATGTGCAGCTTGAGCGCGGGGAGCACCAGGGCATCGCGCTGGTCAGTGACTACATCGTGATCGGCTGAACGGCCCCGATTGCCCGCGGCCGTGCCGCTGGCGCATAGTGTCGCGGTCTTGTGAGGTCCGGCGATGTCGCCGCGACAGGTCAACCAACGGAAGTAGCGCATGCAGAGCAGGAAGATCACCGCCGCAGTGATCGTGACGCTGGGAATGATGATGGCAGGCAACGCCGTGGCGGCCGAGCCGGACGCACCGGTGTTCGGTGGCTGGCGCAACCTGCATTCGGCCAGTGGCGCCGAGCCGGTACTGAGGAACCAGCCGTTTGCGATCCTGCCGGGCGAGGTTGCCAAGGGCGAGCGCTTCGCGATCCTGGACCGCGAGAACAAGCAGGCAGTGTGCTGCCTGGTGGTGGACAGCGACCGCCTCGATGCGATCGCGCTGGAGACCCGCTACCGGCTGCCCGGGGTATGGATCGCCGATCTGCTCGGCAACGAGGACTACAACCGCCGGCACGGCGACCCGCATGTGTTCGCGATGAAGCGCGAAGGCGAGCTGGTCGACCACGTCTTCTCGCAGGAAGGCGGCGGCTACAGCGATCTCGGTGGCCTGCTGCTGCCGGCCGGGGCTGCGCTGGATGCCAGCGGCAACATCAAGCTCGGCACCGTCATGTACCGCCTGCAGGTGCAGTCGCAGCGGTTCGCCGATGACAACGGCGCGCTGGATCGTTACACCCTGCAGCCGCCGGCACCGGCCGCGCCGGTGGTGGTCGAGGTGCCTTACAGCACCTACTGACACGGAAGCGACAGAACCGGCACGGTACAATCGCGCCCGCCCACCGGCCGTGCCGGCCGGGCCCGCATCCTTGTCCGAGCCTGTCCGTGATCGCCCGATTCTTCCTGTCCTGTGCGCTGCTGCTGTTGGCCGCCTGCGCCACGCCGGCCCGGCCACCGGCCAAACCGCCCGCCAATCCAGACGCCCTGTGGGGCATCATCCAGCGCGATTGTGCCGGCGATGCCGCCCCCCGTGGCAGCTGCCTGGCGGTGGCCGCCGAGGCGCAGCGCCGCGATGTGCTGCTCAAGGATTCGCACGGCCACTACCAATTCCTGGTGTTGCCGCTGGACCGGGTCTCGGGGATCGAAAGCCCCGCGCTGCTGCGGGCCGGAGCACCGAACTACTTCGCCGCGGCCTGGGCCGCCCGCAGCCACACCGAGCAGGCGCTGGGCCGGTCCCTGCCGCGCGACGTGGCCAGCCTGGCCTTGAACTCCCCGCATGGGCGCTCCCAGCACCAGTTGCACATCCACGTGGATTGCCTGCGGGCGGATGTCCTGACCCAGCTGCGCCGGCTGCAGCCCTCCATCGGCGCGGACTGGCAACCACTGCCGGAGCCGCTGCGCGGGCATGCCTATCTCGCCCGCCAGCTGCCGGGTGCCGAGCTCACCGCGAATCCGGTCCGTCTGCTGGCCGCTCATCTGGCCGAGCCTGCCGATATCGGCAACTGGTCGCTGGTGGTGGCCGGGCAGACGGACCCCGCCGGTGCCCCGGGCTTCGTGCTGCTGGCCACCCGGCTGGACCTGGCAGCGGGCAACAAAGCCAGTGGCGAGGAACTCCAGGACCACGCCTGCGCCGTGCTGACCGGTGCAGCCGGGCCGCTGGAGGGCGTGCTGTGAGGCGCACCTGGGCGTGGGCGGTATGGATGGTGCTGCCACCGTTGCCCGCGTTGTGCTGGGCAGCGGCGGATGACGCGGGTGCACGCCTGCAGGACGTGTCCGGCAATCGGCTGATACCGCTCGCGGCAGCGCCTGCAGGGGCAAGTGATGCGGCGGCCGGCGACCAAGGGTTCGACCCGCGCTGGTACTGCAGCGCGGACCAGCACTGGTGCGTGCGCGTGCAGCCGGGCGACGACGAGGAACAGGTGGTGCTGATCGTGCGTGAGCGCTCCGCTGGCAGGGATATCTCCCGCCGCGCGCTCGCGCTGGCCATCGGCAACGCCGAGGGCGGCCTGCAGCCTTGGCCGGCCCTGGTCGAACTTGGCCCGGCCGCGCGGGGCGGTGTACTGGTCGGCGTGGATGCCCAGGCCAGCACGATGTACTCCGGCGGCGGCGCCAGCGTGACCGAGCGGGTCGTGGCGCGCGTCATGCGCCACGCAGCCGACGCCGACGCCGACGCCGACTCTGGCGAGGTGCTGCGGCTGCCGGTGCAGGGCCATGCCAGCATCCGCGCCTGCTTCAGCGAGCGTGATATGGACCTCCGCGCCGGCGCCTGTCACGACGAGTATGGTTTCGATGCAGCGCTGAGCCTGGATCCGGCTGGCGAGGGCATGCCGGTGCTGCACTATCAAACGCACGCGCACCGGTTTCCTGCGTTTGCCTCACGCAACCAGGATTCGCTTGCGCATGGCCGGGTAAAAACGTCGGAACTGCGCACCGTGTCGGATCCGGCCTGCTCGTATCAGCGGGTGTACCGCTTCCAGAACGGTGCCTATATGGCCGATCAGGCATTGCCGGACTGCAGCGAATTCACCGAACTGTAGTGGGGCGCGGGAATCCAACGCGCGATTGAAATAAAAACCGCGGACGTGGCACGTTATAGTGGCCGTTCAATGCGGTTCCCGCTTTCGCGCCCGGGCTGACTGGCGCGTCGTATCCGACTTAATCCATGACTGCTGAAACCACGACTCCGCCCGCCGCTGCGCCGTCCCAGGCCACCGGTCCGCTGTTCTACCAAGCGCCCGTGCCGCTGCGCTCGGATCTGCATGCCGCCTGGCGCCTGGTGCCCGACACCGCGCATTTTGCTGCCGACACCAATGCGATCCCCGCCGTGATCGGCGAGTTCGGCTCGCTGGCCCAGCATTACCCGATCATTTTCACCGGGAAGGACGCGATGCCGCTGGTGGCCGTCGGCCTGGCCCAGCGCAACCTGTTCGTTGCCGATGGCGTATGGGACGAGCAGAGCTACGTGCCGGCGTACGTGCGCCGCTACCCGTTCGTGTTCATGCAGGCCGGTGAGCAGGACGAGTACGTGCTCGCGCTCGACTCGGCCGCCAAGCAGGTCAACCAGGGCCAGAGCGAGGACGGCGTGCCGCTGTTCCAGGATGGCAAGGCGACCGAGATTGTCGACAACGCGATGCGCTTCTGCGGCGATTACACGCGCGAGCATGATCAGACCCGTCGCTTCACCGCCGCGCTGATCGAGAACGATCTGCTGATCGACCGCAACATCGACGTCACCCTGGCCGATGGCCGGCAGATGTCGATCAACGGCTTCCAGGTCGTGGACGTGGAGAAGTTCGCCGCGTTGCCGGACGCCACCGTCGTGGCCTGGCACCGCAGCGGCTGGCTGGCGCTGGTGCATCACCACCTGAGCTCGCTGGCACGTTTCAGCGCGCTGGTGAGCCGACAGAGCGCGCTGCCTGCCGACGCCTGATTCAAGGCGCACGGGCCATCACGGAAACGGCGGCCGCAGGGTCGCCGTTCTTCGTTGTGCAGGGTAAGGTGCGGATCAGTCGCGGGTGCTGACTTCCCAGTTGGCATGCACCACGCCAGGCTGCCGCTGCAGGCGGGCGACCACGGCATCGAGCTCGTCGGCACTGACCGCCGTGCTGACCAGGATCGCGACCAGCTCGACCGGGCCGTCGCCGTGTTCGATCACCTGCACGTCGCTGACCGGGTACTGCGCGGCCTCCAGTGCGTCCACCAGGCGTTCGCGTGCCAGGGGCGTGGCGGCAGGGTCCACGCTCAGGCGCACCTCGTAGGTCGCTTCAGAGGCGGCCTCATTGATCGGGATGCGGTTGATCGCGTTGACCAGCGGGCGCAGCAGCGTGTTGCCGGCGATGATCAGCACCGTCAGCAGCGCGCCTTCGGCCAGCATGTCCGCACCGGTGCACGCACCGACCGCCGCCGAGCACCACAGCGTCGCGGCGGTGTTCAGGCCACGCACGTTCATGCCTTCCTTCATGATCACACCGGCGCCAAGGAAACCGACCCCGGACACCACGTAGGAGATCACCCGCACGGCTTCAGCGTTGCCGGCGATGCGCATGCCCAGATCCACGAAGGCCGCTGCGCCGACCGCCACCAGCACATTGGTGCGCAGCCCGGCGGTGCGCTGGCGGTACTGCCGTTCCGCGCCGATCAACGTGCCGAGCACGAACGCGGCGACCAGGCTGACCACGGTGTCCAGGAAGGGATGCAGCTCGAAGGTCTGGATGAAGCGCATGCGGAGTCCTTGCAGGGCAGGGCTTAGGCGAAATCCCGATAAGCATATCCCGGGCGGTCATTTCCCCCTTTTCCGCCTGTTCAGCAGAATCACGGCCCCTCCCTCACTACGCTCTGGCACGGGCCTGCCCGCGCCGTTACGTAGCTCTTTTACCGGAAATCTGCATGTCTGTGCTGTATCGCCCGCTGCGTCGGCGGGTCCTGGTTCTGTCGTTGTTGCCCCTGCTCGGCGCAGGTTCCATGGTCCACGCGGCCGATGCGCCCACCCAGCTCGATGCCGTCACGGTCACCGGCTCGCGCATCCCCCGCGCGAGCGTGGAAGGCCCATCTCCGGTCACCGTGATCACCCAGGAGCAGATCGAGGCGCAGGGCTACCGCAGCGCCTTCGAAGCGCTCAGCGCGCTGACCGAGAACACCGGCAACGTGCAGGGTGAGGATTTCGGCAACACCTTCACGCCGGCCGCCAACACCATCAACCTGCGTGGCCTCGGCCCCAACCGCACCCTGGTGCTGGTCAACGGTCGCCGCCAGTCGGATTACCCGCTGGCCTACGAGGGCTCGGTCAATGTGGTCAACCTGGCCAACATCCCGAGTGCGTTGATCGACCGGATCGAAGTGCTGGCCGGGGGCGCCTCGGCGGTGTATGGCTCCGATGCGATCGCCGGTGTGGTCAACATCATCCTCAAAAAGACCTACGACGGCGTCGGCATCAATGTGCGCGCCGGCACCACCGAACAGGGCGGCGGCGACAATCAGCGCCTGCAGGCGGTCGGCGGCGGCTCGGGCGAGCAGTGGGACGCGATCTTCGGGCTGGAGATCGCCAACCGCAAGGCCATCTACGGCTCGCAGCGCGATTTCATGGATTCGCTGACCGACGATCCGCGTGGCGTGGCACCGCTGGCGACGGCGGTGGCGTATCGCCGCAACGCCTCCACCAATAATTACATCGATCCCGGTACCGACGGCTGCGATGCCACCAGCACGCTGTATGGCGACAGCGTGTTCCGCGCGCAGAATCCGCGCCAGGGCTGGTACTGCGGCAGCAATGAGGCCGCGCCCACGTTCTGGACCGTGCAGACCGAGAAGCGCAACATCGACGCCTACAGCGCGGTGACCTGGCGCTTGAACGATCGCCAGGAACTGTTCGCCGATGCGGCCATCGGCACCGCGCGCATCTACAACAACACCCGTGCACCGAGCTGGACCTCCTCGCGCAATTACTTCTACAACCAGAACAGCGGTCAGCTGGAAAGCTGGTACCGGCGTTTCGCACCGGAAGAGATCGGCGGCGTGCAGCGCAATGCCAACCGGTTCCTGGAGCAGTCCTGGTCGTTCAACGTGGGCGCGCGTGGCAGCATCGGCGGCTCGGACTGGGATTACGAAGCGGCCTACAGCCGCTCGCGCTATGAGAACAAGACGCAGCGCCCGGGCCTGTTGATCGGTATCAACGAGTACCTGCTCGGCCCGCAGCTCGGCACCCGCAATGGCGTGGAGGTCTACGCGCCGGATCCGTCGCGTCTGTACCAGCCGCTGACCCCGGGCGAGTACGAGGGCCTGTCGGACCGTTACGAGAGCCGCAACGCCGCGTGGCTGCAGACGGCCAGCGTCAGCGTCAACGGCCAGCTGTTCGATCTGCCCGGTGGCCGTGCCGCGCTGGCAGCCGTTGTCGAAGCGGGCAGCCAGGGCTACAGCAACCGCCCGGACCCGGCGTTGGCACAGGGTGCGTTCTGGAACCTCAATGCCGGCATTCCCGCCGGTGGCGAACGTGATCGCTATGCGGCCGGCGTGGAGCTGCAGCTGCCGTTGCTGGAGCGCCTGACCGCCACCGTGGCTGGACGCTACGACCAGTACCGCGCCGCCGGTGATCACCTGGGCAAGGCGACCTGGAGCACCGGCCTGGAGTTCCGTCCGTTCGATACGCTGCTGCTGCGTGCCAGTGCGGCGACCAGCTTCCGTGCGCCGGACATGAACTACGTGTTCGCGACCGAAACGCGTGGCTACAACCCCGGCATGACCGACTACTGGCGCTGCCGCAGTGCCGGCCAGACGTATGACGACTGTGACTTCAGCGGGCTGGCGATCGACTACACCAGCGGCGCCAACCCGCAGCTGCAGCCGGAAACCGCCAGATCGTATGGCCTGGGCTTCGTGTGGTCGCCCTCGGCGAACCTGGACTTCACGGCGGACTACTACGACATCCGCATTGACGATGAGGTCACCAACCTCGATGCCACCCGCATCCTGAAGGACGAAGCGGACTGCCGCCTCGGCCAGACCGTGGGCGGTGACGCACGCGATATCGGCTCGGCACAATGCCAGGATGCACTGCGCCGGGTGATCCGCAACCCGGCCGATGCCGCCGTGCAGCCCAATCAGGTCGTGCGCGTGCTGATCAACCCGATCAACGCCGCCTCCGAAACCGTGCGCGGCATCGACCTGAAGTCGAATCTGCGCTGGGATGCAGGCCGTTACGGTCGTTTCTCGGCCCGCGTGGCGTATTCGCTGGTGATCGACCACAGCTACCGCCAGTTTGCTGGCGATGACGTGCAGGACCAGCGCAATTCGCTGGATTCCTACCAGTGGCGCAGCAAGGTCAACGGCAGCGTCACCTGGGCGATCAATGACTGGACCGCCACGCTGTACGGCATGCGCTACGGCTCGTTGCCCAAGACCGACGGCAGTGGCCGCATCGCCCCGTACATGACCTACAACGCCAGCCTGTACCGCAAGCTCAATGACAACGCCACGCTCGGCCTGATCGTCAACAACCTGCGTGACAGCCGCCCACCGGCAGACAAGAACGGCGGTGGTTGGCCGTTCTACCCGGTCGGCAACTACGACCCTTACGGCCGTCAGTTGTGGCTGGAGTTCGACTACCGCTTCCTGTAATCCGCTCGCGGGCCCGGCAATGCCGGGCCCGCTGCGTCTGGGTCACAGGCGTCGAAGCTGCTCAGATCACCATCGCGCCCAATACCGCCAGTGCCAGGATGATCAGCAGCACGCCAGACAGGCGCTCGATCCACGGCAGCGCTGCGTTGAATCGGCCCATCGCTGCCGCGCGCCCAACCATACCGGCCATCAACAGGTCCCAGCCGAGCACCACCGCGAACATCCACACCGCATAGAACAGCCGTGTTCCGGCGGTAGTGTCCGGCCCACTCAACATGGCCGCCAAGCTGGCGTAGAACAAGGCGTTCTTGGGATTGAGCAGGGCGGAGGTGGCGCCCAGTCCGAGGGCTCGGAACCACGCCGAACGCTGTGCCAGGCGGGACAGCTCCGCCGGTTGCTCACCCGGCAGACGCAGTGAGGCGGTCCCGGCATGGCGCAGGAACAGCAGGCCGATGTAGAGCAGTAAAGCGCAGCCCGCTATCTGGATCACCTGAAACAGCGCGCTGCCCGCCTGCAGCCCCGCGACGCCGAAGAATGCCAGCGCAATATAGGCCCCATTGGCCAGTGCGACCCCGATGCAGGCGCCGCTTGCAACACGCCAGCCCTGACGGATTGCGGTGCGGGTGATCAGAAAGAAGTCCGGCCCGGGCGACAGCAACGCCAGAAAGTGCAGGGCAGCAACGAGCAGAAACTGTTCCATGGGGGGTAGGCAGGCTTCAACGGGGCGCCTGACTGTGCCGGTGTTGCGGGTTGATGTATTGCACGATATTGCGTAGTACTCAGCGGCGATAACGGCCTGGCGTAATACCGGCGTGAGCCTTGAACAGGCGCTGGAAATGGCTCTGGTCTGCAAAGCCGAGCGCGTGTGCGACCTCGGCCAGCGGTTGCCCTTGAGCAAGGCGCTCGCGGGCGAGATTGATCCGCCGATTGAGCTGCCAGGCATGTGGCGTCAGCCCCGTGGCCTTGCGAAACGCCCGGATCATCGCGTAGCGGTCCATCCCCGTGCATGTGGCCAGATCGGCCAGCGATACGCTCGACATCGGCGCGGCATCCAGCAGGGCGAGTGCTGGCTGCAGTCGCCGGTGTTGCGCTGCGCTTGCGTCCGGGGCGGGAACCGGCGCCCCGGCAGTGACGTCGAGATCGTCGATGAAAGCGACGACAGCTGCTTCTTTTTCTCCGGGATCGGCACCGGAGAACAGCAGGGCATTCATGTCGCAGAACGTCCGGTAGCGCGCAAGGCTGCGGTCGATCCGGATCAGCGGCGCCGTTGGGGCGCTTTTGTCGATGGATTGCATGTCTTCTGTGACTGCCGCCACCCATGCCGCATCCAGATGCAGCATCTGATAGCTCCAGGCGGTGTTGGGCGCCGGATTGCAGGCGTGTACACGGTGCGCCGGCACGATGACCAAGGTGCCTGGTTGAAGGCGGTGCTGGCCGCCAGGCGCGCCGCTGAAAATGCTCTCACCCGCGTCCACGGCGCCGATCGACCAGGTTGGGTGACTGTGCGGGCGGTAACAGGCCCGGCTGTTGCACGCGCGGCGTGACTCAACCCAGGGCAGCCGGGGGTCGCGCCAGACGTCATTATCCGAGGCAATGCGGCCGGAAGGGCGGCGCTCGCGTATGCTCACCGCCTGAAACTCACTGCAATCCATGCGCCATGGTAAATCACCTTCACTACCGCCGTGCGCTGCCAGACGATGCCGCTGCCTGCATCGATCTGCGCGGACGCACCCGCGAGAACGCCTTCTCCGCCGCTCAGCTGGCCGAACTGGGCATCACCGAAGACAGCTGGGCGGCCGGTATCCGTGACGATGCATTGCCGGGGCATGTCGCACTCGAAGACGGGCGGATGGTCGGCTATTGCTTTGGCGATCGCGAAGGCGGCGAGATCGTGGTCCTGGCGTTGCTGCCGGCCTATGAAGGGCGGGGCATCGGTCGGTACTTGCTGGATCTGGCCATCGCCGATCTGGTCGAGGCGGGCCATACGCGGCTGATCCTGGGGTGTGCAGCGGATCCGGCGGTGCGCTCGCACGGGTTCTATCGTTATCTCGGCTGGCGGCCGACCGGTGAGATCGATGCGCTGGGCGATGAGGTGCTCGAGCTGCACGTGGGCGCCACGCCGTAGGATCGGGGTAGGGCGTAGCACTGACTCCGTGTCGGGATCATCCGCGTCGCGCGTCCAGCGTGCGGCAGGTCACGGCCGGGGATGATGGGCCGGGGAGATGCTGCAGCCTCCTGGAGGGAGCTGAGCCATGCCTGTGTGGATGTTGGCCATCATGATGAGCGCTGCAGCGAGCGAGGCTTCTCCGCGGCAGGTGCACACCTGTGTCGTGGAAGGCAACCGTCAGTACCAGTCCACGCCGTGCAGCGGCCGGACCGAGCGCATCCGTGACATGCCGCCGCCTGTGGATACGCGCGCCAATGCGTTGTACATCGAATCGCTTCGCCAGGAGCTCAAGTCCAAACGGCGCGCAGAGACCGCACCGGCGCGCCCGCGCCGGTCGCCGCGCCGCAACGTGCGGCCGGCGCCCGCCTTCCGGGGCGCAGTGATCTCGGTACATGCCGATCCGGTCCGGTGCGATGCCGCGCGCCGCCAGCGCGAGGCAACCTACGCAAAGGCGGGTGACCGCCCGAGCCTGGCACTGAGCCGGCGGATGGATGACCTGGTGCACGATGCCTGCCGATGAGGTGCAGGCATCGTCGGCAGTCACTGCCGTCAGTGGCGGTCCATCAGATAGCGCGCCACGGCATCGAACGCCGGCAGGGTGGTCGGGTCATTGGCGCTGTTGCCGGCCACCGGGTGCGAGCCGAACCGCGCGATCACCACGCGTGCGGTGGGATCGATGTACAGCGCCTGGCCGTGCACGCCGCGCGCCATGTAGGCGCCATGGTCGTTGTGCGATATCCACCACATGCCGCGATAGCTCCAGCCCGGCAGCTGGGGATAGCCGGCCTTGGCGAAGGCCTGCTTGTTGCCGCCAGCGCGGATACGGGCGATGGCGGCGGCGGGCACGATGGGCTGGCCGTTGATCTTGCCATCGTCAAGCAGCAGTTGGCCGACGCGGGCCAGATCACGCAGGCCGGCATTGAAGCCGCCGCCCGCAAACGGCGTGCCGGTGGAATCAACGGTGTAGTACGCGTCCTGCTCGGCGCCAACGCGTTGCCAGATCCGCGATTGCAGCACCTGTGCAACCGACTGCCCCGTACGCCGGGCGATGATCCAGCCCAGCGCGTCCGTATTGATCGTTTTGTAGCCGAACGCCTCGCCGTGGCGGCCCTGCTTCTGCACGGTCTGCAGGTAATCGTAATAGCTGCGCGGCCCGGTGTAGCCGGGGGCAGGGGGCAGGGTGCTGCCCGCGGCGGAAAACGCCCAGACCTCGGCGTTGGGGTCGGCGTAGTCTTCGCTGTAGCGCAGTGCCGTGGTCATCTCCAGTACCTGCTTGACCGTGGCATCGCCGAACGCACTGTCCTTCAGCTCGGGAACAATCGCGCTGACGCGCTGGGTTTCATCGATCACCCCCTCGGCGACCAGCATCTCGCCGAGCAGGCCGGTCATCGACTTGCTGACGGACATCGCACCGTGCTGGCCGTGCTCGTCCAGGCAGCCGCTGTAACGTTCGTAGACCACCACCCCGTCGTGCAGCACCACGATGCCGTCGGTGTAGTTGGCCGACAGCGACTGTGCCCAGGTCATCTGACGGTTGGTGCCGGTGGGCGTGAACGACAGCGCGTCGATCGCGGCATCCAGCCGACGCGGCAGGTCATGCGCGGCACCCGGTCCCCGGCTGACGCCCACGGTGGGCATCAACTGGCGGAAATGGCAGGCCGTCCAGCGCAGCTTGGGGAAGCTGAAATAGTCGTCATCCGTGTAACGGATGCGCTTGTCTTCCGGCGGCGGCGCGCCCTGCATCCAGCCCAGCCGCCTGGGATCGGACGCTTCGGCCGACAGTGGCGGCGATGCGGGCGGGGCCGGGGCGGCAGGGGCGGCGACCGGCAGGGCGAGCGCGGCAACCAAGGCCGCGGCCAGCCGTGTGCGGGAGGACACCAGGGCGGCGCGCGCGCGGGACAGGGCGCTACGGGGGCGTGGAACGGGCATGGTGCACTCCTTGCTGATGCGCAGTACGTCTGCGCCACCAAGGGTACTGCACCGGAAAGAACGACGGCGCCCTCGGCGCCGTCTGTCACGTGCCCTGCAACTACAGGGCGTCATGCCGTTACGGGTTGCCGGGGTTGCCCTGCGGGGCAGGGTCCGGCGTGGCCGTCTCGGCCGATGGCAGCGATAGTGCCGGGTTCAGCTGCTGGGCCTGCAATGTCTGGATGCGCTGGTTGAGCGCGTCCAGTTCGCTGTGGCTGCTGCGCAGGTCCGTGCTCAGGCTGACCGCCTGCTGCTTGGCCTGTTCCAGCGAAGCGCTGACCTGCAACGACTGTTGGCGCTGGAGATCTGCTTCCTGCTGGCGGGCGTGGCGCTGCCGGCGTCGGTGTGGGAACAGCAGATCCTGCCTGCGCGCGTGGTCGATTACGCGCCGGCGATGCTCGATGAGCTGCTCGCTACGGGCACCGTGGTGTGGGCCGGGCACGGGCGGCTCGGCGAGGAGGACGGACTGGTCTCGCTGCACCTGCAGGAATTCGCGGCAGAAACGCTGCCCGCGTTGGCGGTGGCAACCGCGCTGTCGCCGCTGCAGGACGCGCTGCTGCAGGCGCTGGCCGACGGTGGCGCTTACTTCGCGCGCCAGCTGGTCACTGCGGTGGGCACGCACGGGGCGCGGGCCGGCAGCCCGCCCATGGAGATCACCGCCGCGCAGCTGCACGATGCCTTGTGGGGCCTGGCCTGGTCGGGGCACCTGACCACGGATCTGTGGGCGCCGCTGCGTGGCATGGCCGGTGGCCGCGCGCTACGGCCGCGGGTCGCGCGCGCCTCGCGGCGCGGTCGACGCGTCCGTGGCATCCCGATGCACGACACGCCCTTGGCCGACGGCGCGCCGGCGGTGATCGCCAGCTTTGCGGCCCCCGCGCTGGCCGGGCGCTGGTCGCTGTTGCAGCGTGAGGCGATCAGTGACACGGCGCGCGCGGTGGCGCTGGCCGAGGGGCTGCTGGACCGGCACGGCATCGTGACCCGCGGGGCCGCGATGGCCGAAGGGATCGCCGGCGGCTTCCCGGCGCTGCAACAGGTGTATCGCGGCATGGAAGATGCGGGACGGGTGCTGCGCGGGCGCTTCGTGGACGGGCTGGGCGGGGCCCAGTTCGCCGATCGCCTGATCGTGGATCGGCTGCGTGGCGTCGCCGATGCCCTGCGGCCCGGTGCTGGCGAGGTGGCGATCGGGCTGTCCGCGGTGGACCCGGCCAACCCGTTCGGTACCGTGGTGCCCTGGCCGGTGCACGGCTCGGCGGTCCGGCCGGTGCGACGTGCCGGCGCCGTGGTGGTGATCGGCGGTGGGCGTCTGTTGATGTACCTGGCCCAGGGGGGGCGCCAGCTGCTGACGTTCTTCGATGCGGACGATGTGTCCCTGGCCGGCACGACGGCTGCCGCGGCGCAGGCGCTGGTCGGTGCACTGCGGCGGGGCCGGCGCACCTCGTTCACCGTGGAGCTGATCGACGATGCGCCGGCCCGACGCGATGGCCTGATGGACGCGCTGCGGGCCGCCGGTTTCTCCAGTGCGCCAAAAGGCATCGGCTGGGAAGGATGAGCAGGGGAGGCGAAGACTTACTGATGCGATCTAAGTAGAAACACGCTGGCCGCCATCGCGACCCACACCGACTATTGAGCACCACCGTCGTCGGAGAAGTGCATGGCCAGCTCATCCGCAAAGAAGAAGCCCGGTTCATCCGCAAAGAAGCCCAACATCCTCGTCATCTGGGGAGACGACATCGGCATCTCCAACCTGAGCTGCTACTCGCGCGGGTTGATGGGCTACCAGACCCCCAACATCGACCGCCTGGCCAACGAGGGCATGCTGTTCACCGACTCCTACGGTGAGCAGTCCTGTACCGCCGGCCGCTCATCGTTCATCACCGGGCAGAGCGTGCTGCGTACCGGTCTGTCGAAGGTGGGCATTCCCGGTGCGCCGGTCGGGATGAACGAGAAGATCGTCACCATTGCCGCGCTGCTGAAGAACGAGGGCTATACCACCGGGCAGTTCGGCAAGAACCATCTTGGCGATCTGAACCACATGCTGCCCACCAACCATGGGTTCGATGAGTTCTACGGCAACCTCTACCACCTCAATGCCGAAGAAGAGCCGGAGATGTACGACTACTTCCCCAAGGACGAGTTCGGGGATTTCATCGAGACCATCAAGCCGCGCGGGGTGATCCACAGTTTCGCCACCGACAAAGATGACAGCACCGACCAGAAGCGCTGGGGCAAGGTAGGCAAGCAGAAGATCGAAGACACCGGCCCGCTGGACCGCAAGCGCATGCTGACCTGCGATGACGACTTCGCCGAGCGCGCCAAGGGCTTCATCAAGAAGGCGAGCGACGATGACACGCCGTTCTTCGTCTGGGTCAACTTCACCCACATGCACCTGTATACGCACACCAAGGAAGAGAGCAAGGGCCAGGCCGGGCGTTGGCAGTCGCCGTACCACGACACCATGGTCGACCACGACAAGAA
>NZ_JBSZJV010000018.1:0-66377 GCF_054188265.1 Stenotrophomonas sp. IS26 | reverse complement strand
TGCCTTTTCTTCCGGCGCGGCGTCGATCGACGAGTAGTCCTTGAACTCACCGCCAAAGCGCTCGGCACCGATCTTGGTCAGTGCGGCGGTCAGCGTGGTCTTGCCGTGGTCAACGTGACCGATGGTGCCGACATTGACGTGCGGCTTGGTGCGCTCGAACTTACCCTTGGCCATGGCTGCTTATCTCGAAATCGTCTGAATTGGTAGCACTTAGATGGTGCTCACGAAAGGAATCGAACCTTCGACCTCCTCCTTACCAAGGAGGTGCTCTACCGACTGAGCTACGTGAGCGAGTTTTGTATTATGGCACGAATTTGAATATATTCAAACTCATTCAATGGAGCGGGAGACGGGGATCGAACCCGCACCATCAGCTTGGAAGGCTGAGGTTCTACCATTGAACTACTCCCGCATCGGAAGCTCTTGCCACAACATGAAACTGGTGGAGGGAGGTGGATTCGAACCACCGAAGGCGTAAGCCAGCAGATTTACAGTCTGCCCCCGTTGGCCGCTTGGGTATCCCTCCTTACCACCCTGTCCCGTGGCGCCGAAGCGTTTTCGGTGTGGGGTGGAAGAGCCGTGAATTTTGGGGATAAACGGGGGTTCTGTCAACAACCTTTTTGAATTTTTTCACATGATTGTTCAATTGCCTTGTCGGAACGGGCTATTGGCCCGGCAACGGCAGTGTTTCGCTGGCGAAGATCGCCACATGCGGCACGCCATCGGCACCGATCCAGCCGCGATACATGCCCTGGGTATTGAACGGCGTCGCCGCGCGACCGTCGGCGGCGAGCACGATCGCGCCGCCATCGCCACCGAGGGCGGGAATGCGCTCGTTGATCACCGCACGCCCCGCGTCCACCGGGCCCTGCTTGAGGTACTGCATGCGCGCACAGATATCGTGCGCGGCTGCAGTGCGGATGTAGTACTCGCCCCAGCCCGTCCCCGATACCGCGCATCCTGCATCGGCATAGGTGCCCGCGCCGATGATCGGTGAGTCGCCCACACGGCCATAGCGCTTGTTGGTCATCCCCCCGGTGGAGGTGCCGGCGGCGAGCTTGCCGTCCTTGTCCAGCGCGACCGCCCCGACGGTGCCAAAGTGGCGCGCCGTTTCCAGATCCGCATGGGCCTGGCCGCTGGCCTCTTCCTTCAGCGCCTTCTGCAGCTGCTGCCAGCGCTTGTCCGTGCGGAAATACGACGGATCCACCAAGGGAATTCCCTGGGTGCTGGCGAAGGCCTCCGCGCCCTGCCCCACCATCATTACGTGCGCAGAGTGCTGCATCACCGCCTCGGCGAGCAGGATCGGGTTGCGCACGCGCTGCACACCGGCCACCGCGCCAGCCTTGAGCGTGGCGCCGTCCATCAGCGAGGCATCCAGTTCGTTGCGGCCATCGTGGGTGAACACCGCGCCCTTGCCTGCATTGAAGGTGGGATCATCCTCGAGCACGGTGATCGCCGCAGTGACCGCCTCCAGCGCCGGCTTGCCTGCCGCCAGCGCGGCATGCCCTTTGAGCAGCGCCTGCTGCAGGGCCGCGCGTGCGGCCTTTTCCTCGGCGGGCGACAGATCCCCGCGCTCCACCCCCGCGCCCCCATGGATGACCAGCACCGGCTCGGCAGCGGTGGCCGCCAGCGGGAGAGACAGGCACAGCGACAACATCACCACAGCAGAACGCGACATGGGCAGGCACTCTCAAGGGACGAGGCCTCATCATGGCACGCGCGTCGGGCCATCCACGCGCGTGGCCATGACCTCAAAACGCACGCCACAGCATCCACGCATGGCGTGGATCTACCGGCGCAGCTGCAGGCGCCCCTCCCGGATATCCGCCGTCATCTCGAACGCCGCGTCGTCCACCCGGAAGCCATCCAGGTGCAGGCGACTGCCCTCGCCCACACCGGTCACCGGGATGGCGAGAAAATCCAGCGGTTTACCACCGCGCAGGCGATCGGGGGTGTGCTGCGGCATCACCAGCCACGCATAGCCGCCATCGCGGCTGAACACCCGGCCGGTGCCGTCGGCCTCCACGCACAGCGCGGTGTCTTCATCCACGCCGAGGCCGACCATGCCCTGCTGCCCGCTGCGCTGGGCGGCACGGGCCACGAAGACGATCAGGCGGCCGAGCCGGTCGCGCTTGCCGAAATGGGTATCGGTGATCACGTTGGCCAGGTACGGCATGGCCAGGAAATCGCTGTCCAGCGTCACCGCCCGGCCCATGGGATCGCGCAGGGCGCGCCGGGACGTCACGCTGCCGCCATCCAGGGCGCCGTAGCTGTAGCCCCCCAGGATGGCCAACCCGGCACTGGTCCCGGCGATCGGCCGCCCGGCGCGGACGTGCGCATTGAGCGCCGCGTTCACCGCCGTGCCCTTCCAGAAACGGATATAGCGCGACTGGTCGCCGCCGGCGATGAAGATCGCATCGGCGGCGGCGATCACCCCCAGCACCGCCGGGTCGTCGGCCGCGCGCCGGCTGTTGAACACCAGGGTCTGTACCGAGGCCGCCCCACCGATCTCCCGGTAGAGCCGGTTCTGCAGCTCATCGGCACCGGAGGCGCGCAGGATCACCACCCGGCCATGGCCGGCACGCGCCAGCCACCACTGGAAAGCGGCCGGCACCCATTCGCCACCGCCCATCAGCATCATCGCCGGCTCGGTATGGGTGGCGCGCGGGGCATCCAGGGCGCCCACCTCGTAATAGCGATAGCCCTGGTCCTGCAGACTGCGCGAATCCTGGGCATGGAGGGGGAGCGGGAGCGCGGCGAGCAGCAGCCACAGGAGGGAATGGATCGGCCGGAAACCCTTGTGCACGTTGACCTCCCTGAATAAAAAGGGCGTGTAAGCGTTTTCACTCTTTGCCAGAGAAATTGGCAGTGGTCAACCCCGTAAAAAAGGCGTTAAATGCGCGCCGTCCATTCGCGAAATGTGAATGGGGGACAGGCCTCCCTCGAGGCCGACACTTTCTTCTCGAGAATTCTCATGCGTAAACAGGCGATGGCGTGGTCGATCCAGCTGGCGTTGATGGGTGTGGCCGCAACTGCGGGCGCCCAGACACCCGCCCCCGGGGTGCAGCAACTGGATACGGTGCAGGTCACCGGCTCGCGCATTCCGCGCGCGCAGGTGGAGGGGCCGGCCCCGGTCACCGTCATCACTGCCGAGCAGATCCAGGCCAGCGGCTTCACCAGCGTGCCGGACGTGCTGCGCTCGATGACCCAGAACGGGGGGGAGACCCAGAGCCAGCAGTCCTCCAGCGGCGCGGACTTCTCGCCCGGTGCGCAGCAGGTCGACCTGCGCGGCCTGGGGCCCAACCACACCCTGGTGCTGGTCAACGGCCGCCGCATCGCCGATTTCCCGATGCCCTTCCAGGGCCGCAGCAACTTCACCGACGTCTCCAACATCCCGATCGGGATGATCGAGCGCATCGAAGTGCTGACCGGCAGCGCCTCGGCGATCTACGGCTCGGACGCCATTGCCGGCGTGGTCAACTTCATCCTGAAGAAGCAGGTCGATGGCACCACGGTCGACATGCGCATGGGCACCACCAGCGAAGGCGGCGGTGAGTCCTTTGACATGAGCATCGCCAGTGGCTTCGACGCCGGCCGCTTCAGCGCGGTCTACAGCCTGGAACTGCAGTCCCAGACCCCACTGTGGGCGTATGAGCGCAGCCAGCAGGATTCCACCTTGGATGCACCGACCGAGAGCGCCCGCGCCTTGCGTCGCGCCTACCTGCGCACCGACTACAACGACGACTACCTGGACCCGGGCCAGGCAACCTGCGATGCGCTGGCCGGCCAGAACAACGGCAGCACCCAGTACGCCGAGCGTGCGCGGTATGGCTTCTACTGCGGCAGCGACCGCTCGATCGGCTACGGCACGATCCTGAGCAAGCGCCGCGGTGCCAACGGCTATGCCGCGCTGCGCTACGCCTTCGACAACGGCGCAGAATGGTTCGCCGATGTGCAGATGGGTTACCACGACCTGGCGCTGATGCGCGATGTCACCCAGTGGGGCCGCATGGCCGCCGACGGCAATGAAGACGGCTACTTCTACAACCAGGCCACCGACCAGGTGGAGTTCTGGCAACGCCAGTTCTCCCCCGAGGAAATGGGCGGACTCAACAACGGCATGGTGCGCAGCACCCAGAAGACCTTCAGCGTGACCACCGGCTTCAAGGGCGCCCTCGGTGCGGACTGGGAATACGAGGCTTCGCTGAGCCATTCGCAGTATCAATCCAGCATCCGCTGGCCGCAGATCATCGCCGCCAAGGCCAATGCGCTGTTCCTGGGCGAGCAGCTGGGCGAGTACACCGATGACGACGACAACGTGTTCCCGGTGTTCAACGCCGACCCGGCGCGCCTGTACCGGCCGCTGAGCCGCAGCGAGTACGATTCGATCGCCGCACGCACCACCTATACCCCGAAGTCGCGTACCGATACCGCCGCGCTGACCCTGACCAACGGCGAGCTGTTCGAGCTGCCGGGCGGCAAGGCCGGCTTCGCGGCGACCGCCGAGTTCGGCAATCAGGCCTACGCACTGAATCCGGACCCGCTGGCGACGCAGTACTACTACTACAGCTGGAAGGATTCGGACGGCCACGGCAGCCGCAACCGCTGGGCGACCGCGGCCGAGCTGCGCCTGCCGCTGCGTGACACGTTCAACGTCAGCGTGGCCGGGCGCTTCGACCAGTACCGCTACTCCGGCAACACGATCGGCAAGGCGACCTGGAGCGGTGGTCTGGAATGGCGCCCGATCGAGACCCTGCTGGTGCGTGGCTCCTACGGCACCGCCTTCCGCGCGCCAGACCTGCACTACGTGTATGCCGGCCCGGGCAATGATGAAACCAGTGCCAACGACTACTACGCCTGCGCGGTGGACGGCAGTGATGACTGCTCGGATTACGAGGAGAACCTGATCCGCACGCGCGAAGGCAATCGCCAGCTGGATCCGGAAACGAGCACCTCGTGGAGCGCTGGCTTTGTGTGGTCGCCGGCAGCGGGGCTGGACCTGTCGGTGGACTGGTTCGATATCGACATGCGCGACCAGGTGCAGGACATGGATGTGAGCACCATCCTGCGCGACGAGGCGGCCTGCCGCCTGGGCGGCGCCGATGCGGCCTCGCCGACCTGCGTGGATGCGATCAGCCGGGTTACCCGCACCAGTGATGGCCGCCTGTATGGTGTGCACGTGAGCCCGATCAACATCGCGCGCGAAACGACCCGCGGCATTGATGTGGGCCTGCGCTACCGCCTGAGCACCGGGATCGGCGATTTCATCCTCAGCGGCAACCACACCTGGGTGAAGACGCACGATTTCCAACAGTTTGACGGCGATGTGGTCGAGGACCAGTTCGCGATCAACAGCGGTTTCGACATTCCGCGCACCAAGACCAGTGCGAGTGTGACGTGGGAGAACGCGGCGTGGTCGGCCACGCTGTACGGCTCACGGCTGGGCAAACTGCCCACCTACGACAGCTACGACCAGAGCTTTGATCCGGACAGCGGTGACAGCCCGTGGATCGCGGCGACGTACCGCTACAACGTGTCGCTGCAGTACCGCTTCGATGACCATTCGCGCCTGTCGCTGTCGGTGGTGAACGTGGGCAACAAGATGCCGCCGAAGGACGCGACGTACACGCCGTATCCGTACTACGACGTCTCCTGGTTCGACACCGTGGGCCGGACGCTCAATCTCCAGTACACCCACAAGTTTGGCGGTACGGCGCTGTAAGCGCCGCTTCCGCTGGTCAGGGGATCAAAGACGGAGGCAGTGCCTCCGTCTTTTTTTTGTTCTGCGGCCGCTGGCCTGCGTCACCCGTTGCCGGGTGCGCTGTCTTTGTTTTCCACATGCGTCGTGGAAAGCCATGGGGGTTTGGTGTGGACAAGTCCATGCAAGCCATGCAGCGCAACGCTTTCAGGACGTGGCTGTTTTTTGTCCAAACACCATCGCGGTTTTCCACACACACCGTGGAAAGCGATGGGGCTTTGCTGTGGACAACCCTGTGTGAGCGATGCACTGCAACGGTTTTCAGTGGTGGTCAGAAATTGTCCACATCGCCTGCGGGCGGGTCAGATGGGTTGCCGGCCAGCGGCCGGCACTACCGCACGCGGGTTTTCCACATGGTGCGTGGAGAGGCGTGGGGGTTTGTTGTGGACAAGTGAGGAAGAGGCATACCAGGCAAGGGTTTCGGTGCCTGGTCATTTTTTATCCAACCCATTCTGGTGTGGAATGCGCTCCCCCCCGAACGCAAACGCCCCGCTCAGGGCGGGGCGTTGCGGGCATCAACGTGCGATGGAATCAGACGTTGAAGCGGAAGTGCAGGATGTCGCCTTCCTGGACGCGGTATTCCTTGCCTTCCAGGCGCAGACGACCCGCTTCCTTGGCACCGGCCTCGCCCTTGTACTTGATGAAGTCGTCATACGCGATGGTTTCGGCGCGGATGAAGCCCTTCTCGAAGTCGGTGTGGATCACGGCGGCGGCCTGCGGGGCGGTGGCGCCCTTGCGCACGGTCCATGCACGGACTTCCTTCACGCCTGCGGTGAAGTAGGTCTGCAGGCCCAGCAGCTGGTACGCGGCGTAGATCACGCGGTTCAAGCCCGGCTCGGACAGGCCCAGGTCGGCCAGGAAGGTATCGCGGTCTTCGTCGTCGAGCTGGGACAGCTCTTCTTCGATCGCAGCCGAGACCGGCACCACCTGCGCACCCTCTTCGGCGGCACGGGCGCGCACGGCATCCAGATGCGGGTTGTTCTCGAAACCGTCTTCCAGCACGTTGGCGATGTACATCACCGGCTTGAGGGTCAGCAGGAACAGGTCACGGACCAGCGCCTTCTCTTCCTCGTCCAGGCCGGCGGTACGACCCGCCTTGCCGTCGGCCAGCGCGGCCTGCAGCTTGGCCAGCACCGGCTTGCGGGCCGCGGCTTCCTTGTCGCCCCCCTTGGCAGCGCGCTCGGCGCGGTTCAGCGCCTTCTCGACGCTGTCCAGATCGGCCAGGGCCAGCTCGGTATCGATGGTGTCGATATCCGACAGCGGGTCGACCTTGTTGTTGACGTGGATGACGTCGGCGTTCTCGAAGCAGCGCACCACGTGGGTGATCGCATCCACTTCGCGGATGTGGGCCAGGAACTTGTTGCCCAGGCCTTCACCACTGGCCGCGCCGGCGACGAGGCCGGCGATGTCGACGAACTCCACCGCGGTCGGGATGACCTTCTGCGGGTTGATGATGGCAGCCAGCTCGTTCAGGCGCGGATCCGGCACCGGCACGATGCCGACGTTCGGTTCGATCGTGCAGAACGGGAAGTTGGCCGCCGCGATGCCCGCCTTGGTCAGCGCATTGAACAGGGTCGATTTGCCGACGTTGGGCAGACCGACGATGCCGCATTTGATACCCATCTTTGACAACCTCTGGGGTGAAAGTGATTGGGGAAGCAGCGACGTTCGGCGCTGCTTTTCCAATCATTTTCCGTACCGACCCGCGGTCGGTACCTACCGGTAACGTCAGTCACCGGTCACGTTACTTCGGGGTGTGCAGCCGCTTCATCGCTTCGCTGAAATCGCCCTTCACTGCCAGCGGCAGGACGTCGATCGCATCGTTGACGGCATGACCGATCAGCACATCATCGTCCTTGCTGGCACGCCCCAGCACCCACGGGACCACGCGGTCCTTGTGGCCGGGATGGCCAATGCCGATGCGCAGGCGGTGGAACCGGCCATGGCCGAGCAGGCGGATGGTGTCGCGCAGGCCGTTCTGGCCGCCGTGGCCACCGTCGAACTTGAGCCGTGCCACGCCGGGCGGCAGGTCCAGCTCGTCGTGCGCCAGCAGCGTCTCTTCCGGTTCGATCTTCCAGAAGCGCTGCGCCGCGGTGACCGATTTGCCACTGAGGTTCATGAAGGTGGCGGGCTTGAGCAGCCACACCGGCTGGCCGGCGATGTCGACCTTGGCGGTCTCGCCGAACAACTTGCTGTCCACGCTCCAGCGCGCACCGGCCTGTTCGACCAGGGCGTCAATGAAACGAAACCCGGCATTGTGCCGGGTCTGGGCGTGCTCGGGTCCGGGGTTGCCCAGACCAACGATCAATCGCAATCCTGTCATTACTCTTCTTTCGTCGGTACCCGCCCTGTGCCGGTACATACAGAAACGGCGCCTGCCCCGAAGGACAGGCGCCGCAATCACTTACTCTGCAGCCGGCGCTTCGTCGGCAGCTTCTTCCTTGCCGAGCTTGGCGGTGACGATCGCATCGTCATGGTCCTTGCCCTGGGCCAGCGCCGGGATCTCGACGCCCTTCGGCAGCTTGATGTCCGACAGGTAGATCACGTCACCAGCCTTCAGGTCGGCCAGGTCGACGTCGATCGATTCCGGCAGGTCCTTCGGCAGGCAGGTGATGCTCACTTCCTTCAGTTCGTGGGTGACCACGACGTCGGCAGCCTTGCCAGCCGGCGAGGTGTCTTCGTTGATGAAGTGCAGCGGGACGTTGGCGGTCAGCGCTTCGTTCTCGTTCACGCGCAGGAAATCCAGGTGCAGGATCAGCTGCTTGAACGGGTGGCGCTGCATGTCACGCAGCAGCACCTTGGTGACCTTGCCATCCAGGTTCAGGTCCAGGATGGACGAGTAGAACCACTCGTTCTGCTGGGCCAGCCAGATTTCGTTGTGGTTGAGCTGGATGACGCTCGGCTCGACGTCGCCGCCGTAGATGATCGCCGG
This sequence comes from Stenotrophomonas sp. IS26, assembly GCF_054188265.1. Lineage (NCBI taxonomy): Bacteria > Pseudomonadati > Pseudomonadota > Gammaproteobacteria > Lysobacterales > Lysobacteraceae > Stenotrophomonas > Stenotrophomonas sp. IS26. The sequence goes on along the minus strand of NZ_JBSZJV010000018.1, from coordinate 57,687 downwards.
GATCTGGCCAGCGCCACGCAGGCGGCGGCTCGCACCCTTGCCTTGCAGTTCGCGCTGGACGACCTTGATTTCATGATTCTTGGCCATGCTGATTTACTACCTTCGTTGTTTGCCGCGCCATGGTGGCGAGGCGATGAGGGGAGATCCGCGACCAGATCTCCCCGGGAAACCACCCACCGTTGCCGGTGGGCGGAAAAATCAATCCACGTACAGCGAGCTGACCGACTCACCGAAGGCGATGCGGCGCATCGTCTCGGCCAGCATTTCCGCCACGCTGAGCTGGCGGATCTTGCTGCACACCCGCGCCTCTTCACGCAGCGGGATGGTGTCGGTCACCACCAGCTCATCGAGCTGGGAGTTGTTGATGTTGTCCACCGCCGGGCCCGAGAGCACGGCGTGGGTGCAGTACGCGGCGACCTTGAGGGCGCCACGCGCCTTCAGGGCTGCAGCGGCCGCACACAGGGTGCCGGCGGTATCGACGATGTCATCGACCATCACGCAGGTCTTGCCTTCGACGTCACCGATGATGTTCATCACGGTGGAGACGTTGGCGCGCGGGCGGCGCTTGTCGATGATCGCCAGATCGGCATCGTCCAGGCGCTTGGCGACGGCGCGCGCGCGCACCACACCACCCACGTCCGGGGACACCACGATCAGGTTTTCCGTGCCGTAGGCGCGCCAGATATCGGCGAGCAGCAGCGGCGAGGCGTATACGTTGTCCACCGGCATGTCGAAGAAACCCTGGATCTGATCGGCATGCAGATCCACCGTCAGTACCCGGTCAGCCCCCACAGCGCTGAACATCTTTGCGGCCACCTTGGCGGTGATCGGCACGCGCGAGGAACGCATGCGGCGATCCTGGCGCGAGTAGCCGAAATACGGCACCACGGCGGTGACACTGTTGACCGAAGCGCGCTTGAGCGCATCGATCAGGACCAGCAGTTCCATCAGGTTCTCTGCGCTGGGTGCACAGGTCGGCTGGATCACGAACACGTCCTGCTTACGGACGTTTTCCTCGATCTCGACCTGCACTTCACCATCGGAGAAGCGCGACACCAATGCCTTGCCAGGCCGCACCCCCAGTTCCTTGCAGATGCTCTGCGCAAGGCGCTTGTTGGCGTTGCCGGAAAATACCAGCAGGTTGGGGTGTTCTTGCATCATGACGGTCTCGGGCGGGAGCGATTGGCGGAGAACTGGGCCGCCGGCACCCGGAGGTGTCTGCGGTGACAACACCGCGGCGTATGCACCGCGCCCGCGCAGACATGCGCATGGAGTCGCGGCAGATATCCGCTAGTGGCAGGGGCGGGAGGATTCGAACCTCCGAATGCCAGGATCAAAACCTGGTGCCTTGGGCCTCTTGGCGACGCCCCTGCATCAAAATCAGTAACGCTCGAGTACATCAAGCAGTGGCGAGCGCTCCACGCCCGCAGCCACCCATGCCCGCAGTTCCTTCGGCAATTGCGCCAGGCCCTGCTCTGCAGCAGCGCGCGTGGCGAACTCGACGAAACAACCGCTTCCCGACCCGGTGAGTCGTGCCCGGCCGATACTGCTCAACGCTGCGAGCGCTGCCTCTACGGCAGGTTCGCGGCGGCGCAGGACCGGCTCGAACGCATTCCCGAGCAAAGACCCGGAAGCGAAGTCCGCTATTTTCGCCACTGGGGCATCCCGCGTCAAATCCGGTGATGCGAAAAGTGCGGGAGTCGGCACGTGAACGCCGGGATGGACCAGCACAAACCAGGCCGGCGGCAGGGCGATCGGGGTCAGCAGTTCGCCCACGCCCTCGGCCCAGGCGTTGTGCCCGCGCACGAAGACCGGCACATCCGCGCCCAGCTGCAGACCCAGCGCGGCCAGCGCGTCGACCTCCAGACCGGCGCCCCACAGGCGGTTCAGTGCGACCAGGACGGTGGCGGCATCGGAGGACCCGCCGCCGAAACCGCCGCCCGCCGGAACGCGCTTTTCGACGACGATATCGGCACCTTGGGCGATGTTCGCAGCATCCTTCAACAGGTGCGCGGCGCGGATCGCCAGATCATCGGCCTCGGCAACGCCGGCCACGGAGGTGCCCTCACGGCGGATCCGGCCATCGTCGCGGACACGCAGATGGATCCGATCGCCCCAATCCAGCAACCGGAACACGGTCTGCAGCTGGTGGTAGCCGTCCGGGCGCCGCCCGGTGATGTGGAGGAACAGATTCAGCTTGGCCGGGGCCGGCCAGGTCGACCCGCCGTCGACTGCATCCAGCCTGCTCATGGCGTGGCCAGCACCCAGCTGTCGACCACCAGGCGGACCTTGGCGTCGCCATTGACCGCTTCGATCCGGCGCGGCAGCACCGGGCGACCGGCCTCGGCCGGATACCAATCCAGGTACTGGATCTCCCAGCCCAGCTGCTGCACGCGGCGCGGGCGGCCTTCGCCGTCGCGCTCGATGCGCTCGGCCGGGGCCGCATCGGCGACCAGGCCGCGCACCCAATCGGGCAGCTGGTTGACCGGGATATCCCAGCCGGTGGCGTCCAGCAGGACCTGCTGGGCATCGTCGCCCTCGCGCGTGCCGCCTTCCAGACCTTCCAGGCGGCCGCCTTCATGATGGCTGTCGCCGGTCAGCTTCCAGCTCTGCCGGGTGACCGGGGCACTGAGTTCCACCACATATCCCTGGCCCTGCTGCTGCCAGTCGATGCGGCCGTTGCCGCCATTGCGGCCCTTGCTGATCGCCACCCGGCCCTGGAACGACCAGGCCGGCTGCGCGCGCACCGCAGTGACACGCTCGGCCTCAGCCTGCTGCGCAGCGGGAGAGACAGTGGTGACCACGGTCGGGGCGGAGGGGGCCTTGCGCTCATCCAGGGACACGCACGCGGAGAGCGACAACACCACGGCCGCGGCGAACGCGGCCTTCAGGGACAGCAGATTCATACGCCGTATTTCTCGATCACGCGCTGCAGGGCGCGGTTGTCCGGGTCCAGCTTGCGGGCCTCTTCAAAGAAGTGGCGCGCCTCGTCCTTCTTGTTCAACACCCACAGCACCTCGCCCACATGCGCGGCGATCTCCGCATCTTTGGCCAGGGTCCAGGCGCGGCGCAGCTGCACCAGCGCGTCTTCGTTGCGGCCCAGGCGATACAGCACCCAGCCGTAACTGTCGACGATGGCGGCGTTGTCCGGCTCGGCCACGCGCGCGCGGTCGATCAGTTCCAAGGCTTCCTGATAACGCTGCGTGCGGTCGGCCAGGGTATAGCCGAGCGCGTTGAGCGCGGCGATGTTCTCCGGATCGGTGACCAGCACCTTGCGCAGGTCGGCCTCGGCGCGCGGGATGTCATCGCGACGCTCCCAGGCCAGCGCGCGGGCATACAGCAGCGCGTTTTCGTCCGGATACGCGGCCAGGCCACGGCCCAGCGCGTCCAGCTCACCGGCATCGTCGTTGCCGCGCTGGCGCAGCTCGGCCTCGAGCAGGTAGGCATCACGGCGGGCATCGTCATCAACGGTGGCATCGGACTGGATCGCGTGCACTTCGGCCAGTGCCTTGTCGGTGCGGCCCAGTTCGTTCTGCGCATTGGCCGCGCGCAGGCGCGATTCATCGCGCTCCGGGCCACCGGGCACGCTGTGATACCAGTTGACCGCTTCCTCGTAGCGCTTGAGGTACTCGGCGATCTTGCCCAGCAGCAGGCGCTGGGCCGGATCCGGCTTGGTCGCCTGCCCGGAGAGTTCGGTATACAGGGCCAGCAGGCCCGGGTCGTCCTTCTGCTTGGCCAGCAGCGAGGCGCGCATGCCGTAGGTCTGCACATCCTGCGGGCCGACCGCCAGCACGCGCTCGGCCGCAGCCGGCTGGCCCATCAGGTCATAGGAGATCGCCACCGCATTACGCAGCTCGGGGTCCTGCAGGGTCTTGGGCTCCACGCCCTTCAACAGGGCCAGCGCCTCATCGGACTTGCCGGCCTGGGTGAGCTGACTGGCGTGCAGCAGGGCCACGCGCGGCTCGTCCGGGAAGCGCTTGACCACCTCATCGACCATGCGCCGGGCCAGCTCGGGCTGCTCCATGCGCATGGCCAGGCGGCCGAACTCCTGCCAGACCTCCAGGCGGTCGGGGATGGCATTGGCATCCACCAGCTCGCCCAGCACCTGGGCCGGAACCTTGGGATCGCTGCCGCCGCTGATCAGGGCGCCGATCGCGAACTTCCAGGCGGTGGGGTCCGGGTCCTTGAGCAGCGCCTGCAGTTCGGTGCGGGCGGCCTTCACCTTGTTCTGGCGCATGTCCAGCGCGGCGGTGCTGCTGCGCATGGCCAGTGAGCGCGGCGCACGCTGCTCCCACAGGGCCAGCGCGCGGGCCGCGCGCTTGTCATCGTTGGCCAGCATGGCGATCCGGGAGGCGCGCTCGGCCAGGCCGGCATCGCCTTCACTGGCCTCGGCCGCCTCCAGGTACCAGCGCGCGGCGTCGCCCAGTTTGCCTGCCTGCAGGGCGAATTCGCCCGCCATGACCGGGGCCAGGGGGACCGCCTCGGCCGTGCTGTTCTTGGCCTTCGCCGGGGCTGCCGGGGGGGCGGCCAGGGCGTTGGCGGTGAACAAAGACAGCAGCAGAACGCTGGAGATGCGAATCAATGCGGGCATCGGGGGCATCTGAGCCTTAAAATGACGACTTGAATGGCCAGCAGCTTATCGCAAGCAACTGAACAATGACCCTGTGGGTGCTCGGACTGAATCACCAGACCGCGCCAGTGGAACTGCGCGAACGCGCCTCCTTTGGCGGCGACGCCCTGCCCCAGGCATTGGCGTCGCTGCGCGATACGCCACAGGTGGCCGAGGCGGTCCTGCTCTCCACCTGCAACCGCACCGAGCTGTACGCGGTGGCCGAATCCGGTGACGCGCTGGCGCAGTGGCTGGAGTCACAGGCCGGCACCTTGCATGGGTACCTCTATCAGCACGCCGACGCCGACGCGGTGCGCCACCTGTTCCGGGTGGCCACCGGGCTGGACTCGATGGTGCTGGGCGAACCGCAGATCCTGGGCCAGGTGAAGGATGCCTGGGCCCTGGCGCGTGATCATGGCCTGCTCGGCCAGCGCCTGGACCGGCTGTTCCAGCAGACCTTCTCGGTGGCCAAGCGCGCCCGCACCGATACCCGCGTGGGCGCCAACCCGGTGTCGGTGGCGTCCACCGCGGTGCGCCTGGCGCAGAACTCGTTCGCGCGGCTGGACGATTCCACCGTGCTGCTGGTCGGCGCCGGCGAGACCATCGAGCTGGCCGCGCGCCATCTCAGCGAAGGGCGCGTGCGGCGGCTGCTGATCGCCAACCGCACCCTGGCCCATGCGCAGGAGCTGGCCAGCCGTCATGGCGGCGTCGCCCTGCCCCTGAGTGAGCTGGACCGCCATCTGGGCGAGGCCGACGTGGTGTTCTCGGCCACCGCCGCGCGTGAGCCGGTGATCACCCGCGCGCACGTGGCCGCCGCACTGAAAACCCGCAAGCACAAGCCGATGCTGCTGTTCGATCTGGCCGTGCCCCGCGATATCGAGGCCGGCGTGGGCGAACTGGCCGACGCCTTCCTGTACACCGTGGATGATCTGGAGCGCGCGGTCGAAGACAACCGCCGCAGCCGCCGGGAAGCCGCGGCCGAGGCCGAAGCGATCATCGAGCTGCAGGTCGCCCGTTTCGTGGAAACGCTGCAGGCCAGCGTGCACCAGGCCCCGCTGCGGCAACTGCGCGCCTATGGCGAAGCGACCCGCGTGGAGATGCTGGAGAAAGCCCGCCAGCAGCTGGCCCACGGCAAATCACCGGAAGAGGTGCTCGAGCTGCTCGCGCACGGCCTGACCAACCGCCTGCTGCACCCGCCGACCGCCGCCCTGCGCGCGGCCGCGCTCAGCGGCGATACTGAACTCACCCGCGCCGCCGAGCGCCTGTTCCCGGCCAAGCCGGGTTACCAGCACCCTGCCGTGCGTACCGATGTAGCGAGGAACGATGACGCCGACCCTGCGCCGTAAGCTGGAAGCGCTGGCCGAGCGCCGCGAAGAACTGGAACGCCTGTTGTCCGACCCGGCCGTGGTCGGCGACAACGACCGTTTCCGCGCGCTCTCGCGCGAGCTTTCGCAGCTGGAGCCGGTCGCCACGGCGCTGGCTGACGAGGCCCGTGCCAAGGCCGATCTCGCCGCCGCAGAGGCGATGCGCGAGGACCCTGACCTGCGCGAGCTGGCCGAGGAGGAAATCACCGCCGCGCAGCAGCGCCTGCAGCAGCTGGACGAAGCACTGGCCCTGTTGCTGGTGCCGCGCGATCCGCGCGATGACGGCAACCTGTTCCTGGAAGTCCGCGCCGGTACCGGCGGTGACGAGGCAGCGATCTTCGCCGGCGACCTGTTCCGCATGTACGCCCGCTATGCCGAGCGCCAGGGCTGGAAGGTCGAGATCGAATCGGACAACCCGGGCGAACATGGCGGCTACAAGGAAGTGGTGGCGCGCGTGGTCGGCCGTGGCGCCTTCTCACGCCTGAAGTTCGAATCGGGCACGCACCGCGTGCAGCGCGTGCCGGCGACCGAGTCGCAGGGCCGCATCCATACCTCGGCCGCGACGGTAGCGATCATTCCCGAGGCGGATGACGTCGAGGACGTGGTGATCAACCCGGCCGACCTGCGCGTGGACACCTACCGCTCCTCCGGCGCCGGTGGCCAGCACGTCAACAAGACCGAGTCGGCGATCCGCATCACCCATCTGCCCACCGGCGTGGTGGTGGAATGCCAGACCGAGCGCAGCCAACATGCCAACCGCGACAAGGCGATGAAGCGTCTCAAGGCACAGCTGCTGGATACCGAACGCAGCAAGCAGGCTGCCGCGCAGGCCGAAAGCCGCCGGCTGCAGGTCGGCAGCGGCGACCGCAGCCAGCGCATCCGCACCTACAGCTTCCCGCAGGGACGGATCACCGACCACCGCGTGGAAGGGCTGACCCTGTACGACCTGCCCAACATCCTGACCGGTGATCTTGATGCACTGGTCAGCCGGCTGACCCACGAACACCAGGCCGACGAGCTGGCCCGGCTCGCGGAAGGCAGCTGAGCATGCCCGCCCCGGCGCGGCAGCGATGAGTGTCGATCCGCAGCGTCTGCAGTTGCGCCAGGCGGTGCAGCGGCAACCGGCCGATTTCATTGCGTGGGTGATGCTGGCCGATGCGGAGCTGGAAGCCGGCGATGTGCGCGCCGGCGAACAGGCCGCCACCCGTGCACTGCAGCTGCGCGGCGACCATCCCGAGGCCCTGGCCCGGCTGGGGCGCGCGCGCTGGATGCAGGGCCGCCATGGCGAGGCCGCGACACTGCTGCGCCAGGCGGCGGACCGCGCGCCCCAGCACCCCGGCATCACCCTGTGGCTGGGCCACGCACTGGAAGACGCGGGGCAGCCTGAGGCGGCCGCCGATGCGTATCGCCATGCGCACCGTCTGCTGCCGGGCGAGCCCTACATCACTGCGCAGCTGCTCAACTGGCAGCGCCGGCTGTGCGATTGGCGGGATCTGGAGCGATTGTCGGTGCTGGTGCGCCAGGCCGTCGCGCAGGGCCAGGCGGTGGTCGAGCCGTTCGCCTTCCTCAGCGAAGACAGCAGCGCCGCCGAGCAGCTGGCCTGCGCCCGCCAGCGCGCGGCGGCGCTGGCCGAGGGCATCCCGCGGTTGCCGCCGGCCACCGTGCGCCCGCACGGCACGCTGCGGGTCGGCTTCCTCTCCAACGGTTTCGGCGCGCATCCCACCGGGCTGCTGACCGTCGCCCTGTTCGAACAGCTGCGCGCGCTGGGCACGCTGGAACCGCATCTGTTCGCGCTCAGCGCGGACGACGGCAGCAGCATCCGCCAGCGTCTGCAGCAGGCCGCCCACACATTGCACGATGTCAGCGCGCAGCCGCATCAGGTGATCGCCCGGCGCATCCGCGAGGCTGGCATCGATGTGCTGTTCGATCTGCGCGGCTGGGGCGGCGGTGGCACCCCGCAGGTACTGGCGATGCGCCCGGCCCCGGTGCAGATCAACTGGCTGGCCTACCCGGGTAGCTCCGGCGCGCCGTGGATCGATCATGTGCTGGCCGATGCCTTCGTGCTGCCCGACGCGCTGGCACCGGCCTTCAGCGAGAACGTGCGGCGCCTGCCGCGCGCGTTCCAGCCCTCGGACAACACCCGCGTGCTGGAGCCGGTGCCCTCGCGCGGGGACTGCGGCCTGCCTGCGCAGGGCGTGGTGCTGTGCTGTTTCAACAACAGCTACAAGCTCAATCCGCGCAGCGTGCAGCGGCTGTTCGCGGTGTTGCATGGCGTGCCCGGCAGCGTGTTGTGGCTGCTGTCCGGGCCGGGCACTGCCGATGCACGGCTGCGCAGCGCGGCACGCCAGGCACGGCTGGATCCGGCGCGACTGGTGTTCATGCCACGCCTGCCGCACCCGCAGTACCTGGCGCGTTACCAGCACGCCGACCTGTTCCTGGACACGCATCCGTACAACGCCCACACCACCGCCTCCGATGCGCTGTGGGCCGGCTGCCCGGTGCTCACCTGCCCGGGCGCGACGTTCGCCTCACGCGTGGCCGGCAGCCTCAATCATCACCTGGGCATGCACGCGTTCAACGTGGCCGATGACGCGGCGTTCGTGGCCGCCGCCATCCGGCTCGGCAACGACCCGGCCGCGCTGCAGGCCGCGCGCGCCACGCTGGCGCAACGGCGCGAGGACAGCGGCCTGTTCGACATGGCCGGTTTCGCGCGCGACATCGCCGAGGTGATCCAAACGCTTGCGCGCGAACGCGGCTGGGAGGGCCCACACATCGCCTGAGCATCGGCTGCGCTAGGCTCGGGCTTCCCTGTGAATCACCGAGGCACGCCGATGGGCAAGCTCAAGCGCAAGGACTACCAGGCCCTGCTGGAACCGATGCAACTGGAACTGGCGGCGATGGCGCGCTGGGTGCAGCACACCGGGCAGCGCGTGCTGGTGCTGTTCGAAGGCCGCGACACCGCGGGCAAGGGCGGTGCGATCCAGGCGATCGCCGAGCATCTCAATCCGCGCCAGTGCAAGGTGGTCGCGCTGCCCAAGCCGACCGACCGCGAAAGCACGCAGTGGTATTTCCAGCGCTATGTCTCCCACCTGCCTGCGGCCGGCGAGATCGTGCTGATGGACCGCAGCTGGTACAACCGCGCGGGCGTCGAGCATGTCATGGGCTATTGCACCGAAGCGCAGTACCGCAGCTTCCTGGCGCAGACGCCGGTGTTCGAGAAGCTGCTGATCGACGATGGCATCGTGCTGTTCAAGTACTGGCTCAGCGTGGACCAGGCACAGCAGGAAAAGCGCTTTGCCGAGCGCCACCTCGATCCGCTCAAGGGCTGGAAGCTGTCGCCGGTGGACCTGAAATCACGCAGCAAGTACAGCGCCTATACCGAGAGCCGCGAAGCGATGCTGCGCGCCACGCATAACGATGATGCCCCGTGGACGCTGGTGGACTTCAACGACCAGAAGCGCGGGCGGCTGGGCCTGATCCGCAACCTGCTCGATCGTCTGCCCGATACCCGCGTGGACGAACCGGTACTGGCGCTGCCGCCGTTGAAGGGCAAGCTGCACAAAGAGCACTTCGGGGTCTTGAAGCCGATCGAACCCTTCGTCGTCGGGTAGATCCACGCATGGCGTGGATTTACCGGGCACAGCGAGGCACAGGCATGCCGGGTATCAGCCGGCACTGCCGTGAGGCTCAGCCTTCCTTGATCCGCGCTTCGATGTCATGCGCGGTGACCGGCCCGAGGAACTCCTTGGCGACCTTGCCGTCCGGCGCGATCAGGTAGGTCATCGGCAGGCCGCGCGGGATCGCGAAGTCTTCCGGCGGGTTGTACGTATCCACGATCACGATCGGATAGGTGACCGGACGCTTCTCCAGGAAGGCCTTCATCTCGGCCGGTTCGATGTCCTCGAAAGCCAGCCCGACCACCTCGATTTCATTGCGCATCGCGTGCAGCGCGGAGAGCTCGGGCATTTCCTTGCGGCACGGGGCGCACCAGGTTGCCCAGAAGTTCACCACCACCCACTTGCCGCGGTGCGCCGCCAGATCGTAGTCGGTGCCGTCCAGCGCCTTGGCTTTCAGCGTCGGCTGTTCGACGGTCTTGCGCTCGGTGGCCGGCACGGCGTCGGTCGGCGGCGCGGCGGGTTCGTTGATCGGGGCCGGGGCGGCAGGCGCGGCGGCCTCGCTCTGTGCGGCGGGCTTGTTGCAGGCGGCCAGCGTCAGCAGGCCCAGGGCCAGCAGCAGGGGCTTGGCGGTCATGGTTTGTCTCCGGGGGTCGAGTAGATGTCGCTGACGCGGCGTTTGAGCAGTTCGCGCAGCGGCAGGCGCAAGGTGTCCAATGCGGCCACCGAGGCCGTGCCCAGGCTGTCGTCGCGATACGGCAGGTAGGCCTCCTTGATCGGGATCCGCATCTGCGTGGTCTCGTACAGGTCGGCCAGGGTGAGTTTGTCCAGGTCGCGCGCGAGCAGCCATTCGCCCTGCTCGTCGCGGCGCACCACGCGGATCGCTTCCAGGTCGCAGAGCAGCGTCTGCAGCAGCGAATCGGTCAGCATCGGCTCCAGCCGCAGGATCTCATCGTCATCCAGGCTGCGCCCTTCGGCACGCGCCTGGTGGAAGCGGCCGATAAGGCGCAGCAGGCCATAGATCTCATAGCCCACCGGCAGGCGCAGGTCGGCTGGCTGGTAGCGGAACGCGGCGATCGAGGAGGCGAGCGACGCGCCGAGCAGCACCGAGACCCAGCACAGGTAGATCCACAGCAGCAGGATCGGCACGAAGGCGACGGTGCCGTAGAGCTTCTGGTAGGACTGGAAGCTCCCCAGGTAAGCGCCCATGCCCCACTTCACCAGCTCCAGCATGATCGCAGCCAGGATCGCGCCGGGGACGGCATGGCGCCATTTGACCGTGTGGTGCGGCACTACGCGGTAGACCAGCATGATGCAGACGAACTCGATCAGGATCGGCGCGACCGTCAGTGAGACGTTGGCCAGCCAGCGGCCTTCGCTGGTGCCGAACAGCGGCAGCGCGAACACCCGCGCCGAGACCGCCAGCGAGGCGGCAGCGAGCATCGCGCCGAGGGTGAGCACGGTCCAGTACACGAGGAAGCGGGTCAGCTTCGGCCGGGTCGAACTCACCCGCCAGATCTGGTTGAAGGTTTCTTCCACGCTGTTGAGCGTGATCAGCAGCGAGACCACCAGGGCGATGAAGCCAGCGGCGGTCAATTGCCCGGCACTGGCCGAGAACTGTCGCAGGTAGCCTTCGGCGGCGCGCGCAGCGTTGGGCACGAAGTTGGAGAACACGTAGTCGCTGAGGGTGTCGCTCCAGCGGTCGAACACCGGGAACGCCGAGAGCACCCCGAACACCACGATGGCCAGCGGCACCAGCGCGAACACGGTGGTGTAGGCCAGCGAGGCGGCTGCCTGGAACAGGCGGTCATCCAGGAAGCGGCGCCACAGGAAGCGGCCGAAGCTGATCGTGCGCGCGCGGTCCCGGACGCGTTCGATCCACAGGTTGATCGTATCGAGAGGTTCCATCGGCGCAAGGGTACCCGATGACGGGTGTGGGGCATGCACGGACCTCGCCCTGAGCGGGCTGCGTTGCCATACTGCCGGCATCGGACGCAATGAGATGAAAGCGAAATGGCGGAGATCCTGGTGCTGTACTACAGCCGTGGCGGTTCAGTGGCACGGCTTGCCCGCCAGATTGCGCGCGGCATCGGCGAGGTGCCGGGCATGAGCGCGCGGCTGCGCACCGTGCCCCCGGTGGCGGCGGTGACGCAGACCGCGCTGCCCCCGGTGCCCGAGGATGGCGCACCGTATGTGAGCGTGGCCGACCTGGCCGAATGCACCGGGCTGCTGCTGGGCAGCCCGACCCGCTTCGGCAACATGGCCGCGCCGGTGAAGCACTTCCTGGACGGCCTGGGCGCGGAATGGGTCAACGGGACATTGGCCGGCAAGCCGGCGGGCGTGTTCACCTCGACCGCGTCGCTGCACGGGGGGCAGGAGTCGACGCTGTTGTCGATGCAGGTGCCGCTGCTGCACCACGGCTGCCTGATCGTGGGTATCCCGTTCACCGAGCCGGCGCTGAGCCATACCACCACCGGCGGCACGCCGTATGGCGCCAGCCATGTGGCCGGGGCGGACGACAACCCGGTGCCGAGCGAGGATGAGAGCATCCTGGCGCGGGCGCTGGGGCGGCGGGTGGCCGATATCGCACGGCGGCTGGCGTGAGTACGCGCGCCCAGGAGATCGTGCTGGCCCTGCTGCTGGTGGCGCTGGCGGTGCTGTTCGCGGTCTGGTTCGCGCAGGACAAGCATTGGCTGGCCACCCAGCTGGTGTTCACCCTGCCGCCGCTGCTGCTGGCGCTGGGCGTGCTGGTGCGGCGTGGCAAGGCGATGTTCTGGGCCGGCGTGCTGGCGCTGTTCTGGTTCAGCCACGGGGTGATGAGCGCCTGGAGCCATCCGGAGGTGGCGCTGTGGGCCTGGCTCGAGCTGGGGCTGGCGCTGGCGGTGATCGGGGTGGCCAGCACGCCAGGGCTGCGGCGCCGTTTCGGGCGCAGGACGCCGGCCGGCTGAGGCCGCTGCGGCGCGCGCCTGCATCGGGCCGTCGGCGGCCGTATCATCTACCGGTCGGCGCGGCGGTTCCGTGCCCTTCTGTCTGGTACCCAGGATGCTTGCAATGGAAGAACTACTGATCATCACCACCGGTGGCACGATCGACAAGATCTACTTCGACGACAAGTCGGACTATCAGATCGGTGATCCGCAGATCGGGATGATCCTGCGCGAACTGGGCGTGACCTTCCGTTTCAATGTGATCCCGATCCTGCGCAAGGATTCGCTGCACATCACCGACGATGACCGTGAGTTGATCCGGGCGACGATCGCCGCGCAGCCGACGCGCCATGTGCTGGTCACGCACGGCACCGATTCGATGGTGCAGACGGGCCAGGTGTTGAAGTCGATCACCGACAAGACGATCGTGATGACCGGTGCATTGAGCCCGGCGCGCTTCCGCGGCTCGGATGCGGAGTTCAACATCGGGTGTGCGATCGGTGCGGTGCAATCGTTGCCGAGCGGTGTGTACATCGCGATGAACGGCCGGATCTGGAATCCGGAACAGGTGCGCAAGAACGTGGCGGCCAACCGGTTCGAAGCGGCGTAATCACTGTTGATTGAACGAACGCCCCGGCATGCCGGGGCGTTCTGCGTTGGTGCGACAAAAAGCGATCAGTACTGCGCGGTGAGGGTGACCCCGGAGAAGGTCGAGTAGGCCTTCACCCGCACGTGCCAGGTGCCGGCCGCCGGTGAGGTGATCGTGCAGGTTTCGTTGTTGCCGCTGAGGTAGGGGCGGCAGGTGTAGACGGTGTCGGTCGGGGCGCTGCCGGAACGGATGTAGAGATCGGCATCGCCACTGCCGCCGGCGAGGGTGACCTTCAGCTGGCTGCGGCCGGACGGCACGGTCACGGTGTAGGCCAGCGACGCACCGCTGGCGGCGCCGAGGCCGGTGACCGGGACGTTGTTCTGCAGCACGTTACCGGTGCCCGGGTTCGGATTGGTCCCGCCCAGGGCGGCCGTCACCGCCGCGTCGGCATCGACGATGCCCGCGCCGCAGCCGCCGGAGCAGGCGCCCGGCAACGGCCGTGCGGTGCTCTTGAGCAGGCTTTCGATGGCCGCCGGGCTCAGCGCGGTGGGGGCGACGGACTGGATCAGCGCGACCACGCCGGCCACGTGCGGGGCCGCCATCGAAGTGCCGTTGTAGGAGGCATACGATGCGCTGCCCGGCACCGTGGTGCCGCTGTTGAGGGTGGAGAGGATGCCCTGCCCCGGGGCCGAGATGTCGATGCCGGTGCCGTAGTTGGAGAAGCTGGCGCGGGCGCCGGCCGAGGTCGTCGCGGCGACCGCGATGACGTTGGCGCAGTTGGCCGGCACCGAAGAGGACACGTTGGTATTGCTGTTGCCGGCCGCGACGACCACGGTAGTGCCGCGCGAGACGGCGCCGTTGATCGCGGTCTGGTAGGTGGTGGAGCAGCTGCCACCGCCGCCGAGCGACATGTTGATCACTTCGGCCGGGTTCGCGTTGGCCGGGACGCCACTGACGGTCCCGCCGGACGCCCAGACGATCGCATCGGCGATGTCGGAGGTGTAGCCGCCGCACTTGCCGAGCACGCGCACCGGAACCACCTTGGCGTTGAACGCGGTGCCGGCCACGCCGGTGCTGTTGTTGGTCACCGCCGCAACGGTGCCGGCCACATGCGTGCCGTGCCAGCTGGAATTGGAGGCCGGAATGCCCGCGCCACACTCGTTGGCGGCGTACCAGTCGCCTTCGTCGTTGGGGTTGTTGTCGCGGCCACCGCCGTCGCGCGCCATCGCCGCATCGCTGATGAAGTCATAGCCGGGCAGGATGTTGGCGTTGAGGTCGGGGTGGTTGGTGATGCCGGTGTCGATCACCGCGACCACCACGCCGGTGCCGGTGGCCTTGTCCCAGGCAGGGCGCACGTTGATCGAGGCGTTGCTGGTGCCGAAGCCCCACTGCTCGGAGAAGCGGGTGTCGTTGGGCACCAGGGTGGCCTGCATCAGCTGATCGACTTCGACGTATTCCACGCCCGGGTCGGCGGCCAGGCGACGCATCAGCAGCTCGGCTTCAGCACGGTCCAGTGGCCGGTCGGCCTTGACCACGGTCGGGCCGATCGCCAGCTGGCGCAGCTTCTGCAGGCCCAGCGCGCGGCCCTGGGCCGCCGGCACGGCGGCGGCGGCGGCCTTCAGCGAACTGGCCAGTGCGGTCGGGGTGGCGACCTCGCTGCTGCCATCCTTGTATTTCACGATGAAGCGCTGGTGGGTCGGCGCCGAGGACAGGCCGCTCAACTGCACATCGCCGGCGAACGCCGGCGTGGCCAGCAGCAGGGTCGACAGAACAGAGGCGCCCAGTACAACCAATGCACGCTGACGCAAACGGTGTTGCGAGACATGAGACATCGGATTTCCTTTCAGACAGTGAATGCCGTCGTCGCGGCTGAGAATCCAGGTCCGGTCCGGGGGCTGCTGAAGCGATGGCGCGGATCGGCCCGGTGAGTGAGTCGACGCTAATAGCTTGCTGGCGGATGAACAATGTTTCAGCCGTGCTTCCATGACATGAAATGTCGGATCTGTGACTTTCCGGGTCGAGGGTTTGTGAAAGTGAAGGGACGTCGGGGCTTCCAAGCGCTCCGAAGGCGTCACCGGATGTCCGAAATGGCTGTCTCCGCCGACAAAGGCCGGACAACGCTTGCGCATCAAGGACTTGCGCCATTGCCACCGCGGGACATTGAGTGTCGGCGGCGAACAGGCATCAAAAAACCCGCCTGTCACCAGGCGGGTTTTGATGCATCAGCGAGGATCCGCAAGGATCAGGTGTCCAGGCGGACCAGCCAGCCGTGACGGTCCGGCAGGCGACCGTACTGGATGTCGGTCAGCTCCTTGCGCAGTGACATCGTCACTTCGCCGGCCGGCGCGTTGAGGTCGCCCACCGAGAAGCCTTCGCCCTTGAGCTGGCCGATCGGGGTGACCACCGCCGCGGTGCCGCAGGCGAACGCTTCCACGATCTCGCCGGAGGTCACGCCGTCCTTCCACTCCTCCAGGGTGACCTTGCGCTCTTCGACCTTCATGCCGCGGTCGCGCGCCAGCTGCAGGATGCTTTCGCGGGTGATGCCTTCCAGGATGCTGCCCGACAGCGACGGCGTCACCAGGGTGCCGTCCTTGTAGACCAGGAACACGTTCATGCCACCCAGTTCTTCCAGGTACTTGCCCTCGACGGGATCCAGGAACAGCACCTGCGAGCAGCCCTGTGCCTGCGCCTTCTGCTGTGGCAGCAGCGAGGCGGCGTAGTTGCCACCGCACTTGGCCGCGCCGGTGCCGCCCTTGCCTGCGCGTGCGTAGTCGGTGGACAACCAGATCGCCACCGGGGCCACGCCCTTGGCGAAGTACGGGCCGGCCGGGCTGGCGATCACGTAGTAGCCGGCCTTGTGCGCGCCGCGCACGCCGAGGAAGGCTTCATCGCCGATCATGAAGGGACGGAAATACAGGCTGGATTCGTCGGCCGACGGCACCCAGCTGGCGTCCACGGCGATCATCTGCTTGAGCGATTCGACGAAGATATCCACCGGCAGTTCCGGCAGCGCCAGGCGCTGGGCCGAACGCTGCAGGCGGCGGCCGTTGGCCTCCGGGCGGAAGGTCCAGATCGAGCCGTCGGCGTGGCGGTAGGCCTTGATGCCTTCGAAGATCTCCTGGCCGTAATGCAGCACCGCGGCGGCCGGATCCAGCTGCAGCGGGCCGTACGGGCGCACCACGGCATCGTGCCAGCCGGTGTCCTTGTCCCAACGCACTTCCACCATGTGATCGGTGAAGTGCAGACCAAAACCGGGGGCGGCCAGGATGCGTTCACGCTCCTCGCTGCTGCGCGGCTGGGCGGAACGGGTGGTGTTGAAGCTCACGGAAGACTGGGACACCGGATATTTCCTGTTCTGGTTACGGGGAACGCCGTGACGCCGGCTGGCGATGGGCGGTTACAGCATGCCGGTTTCGAGCCGGGCGGCCTCGGACATCATGTGACGGCCCCACGGCGGGTCGAACACCAGCTCGACGTCGGCCTCGGCCACCGTCGGGATCATTTCCAGCTTGCTGCGCACGTCATCGACGAGGATCTCGCCCATGCCGCAGCCGGGCGCGGTCAGGGTCATCTTGATGTCGACCTCGCGCTGGCCATCGTCCAGGTGCTTGAGGTCCACTTCATAGACCAGGCCCAGATCGACGATGTTGAACGGGATTTCCGGATCGAAACAGGTGCGCAGCTGCTGCCACACCAGTTTTTCGACCTCCTCGTCGGAGGCATCGGCGGGCAGCTCCAGCGCCGGGGGCGCCTCCTTGCCGATGGCATCGCCATCCTTGCCGGCGATGCGGAACAGATTGCCTTCGACAAAGACGGTATAGCTGCCACCCAGGGCCTGGGTGATATAGCCATAGCTGCCAGCGGGCAGCGTGACCGTTTCGCCCTGCGGGACCATGACGGCCTCGCAGTCGCGTTCGAAGTGGACAGGTTCACTGCTACGGGAATACATGTGGATCGATATGGGGGTCGCGGCCAATTCCCGCAAGGCGACCATTTTAGCCCAGTGGCCGCCCACGCGCCGGTCACCGCGCAAGCCGGTATCCTGTGGGGACTTACAGGAAGATTGCATGTCGCCCACGTCCGTGCCTGTCCGGAGCCGCCACTGGCTCTGGCCCCCGCTGTTTCTGCTTGGTGTCGTCACGGCCGTGCTGGCCTGGTTGTTCATCGCCCTGCTCACCGGCCGCCAGGCCGGCTGGATGGCGGTTCTGGCGGCGTTGGAGATCGCCTTCATGCTGCGTCTGGGCACCCTGCGCGCCGGTACCGCCCGGGTGGTGCTGACCCTGCTGGCCACCGTGCTGGTGGCGCTGGCAGCCAACTGGGGGATCGCTTCGGCCTACCTCGGCGGCGCGATGGGGCTTACCCCGTGGGAATCAGCGTTGCGCATGGGGCCCTATCTGGCCTGGACCCTCAGCGGCCTGGCCAACGGCGCGGTCGAATGGCTGTGGCTGGGCGTGGCGCTGGTCGTGGGTTGGTGGGTGGCGAGGTAACGCCCCCTGCACGCTGCCGCCGAATGCCATCGGTAGTGGCGGCCCGCTGGCCGGCTCATGACGTCGGTACGGCCACGCGCTGGCATTCACGTATCGCATTGAGCCGGCCAGCGGCCGGCACTACCGCAGATCCGGTTTCGCCGTAAATCCGGTTTCGCCGCAGGTCCGGTGCTGCTGTAGGTCACGACCGTTGGTCGTGACCGTTGCCTCCCGCCTCAGTGCCCGCCGTCGAGCGCCTTGAGCTCACTGACCAGCGCGCTCGCCGCACCCGCACCATCGCCGTACAGCATGCGGGCGTTGTCGGCATAGAACAGCGCATTCTCGATGCCGGCAAACCCGGTACCCTTGCCGCGCTTGATCACCACCACGTTGCGGGCGTTGACCACGTCCAGGATCGGCATGCCGTAGATCGGGCTGGCGGGGTCGGTGCGCGCGACCGGATTGACCACGTCGTTGGCGCCGATCACCAGCACCACGTCGGTGTTCGGGAATTCCGGGTTGATGTCGTCCATGTCGGCGATCAGGTCGTAGGGCACGCCCGCTTCGGCCAGCAGCACGTTCATGTGCCCCGGCATGCGCCCGGCCACCGGGTGGATCGCGAACTTCACCTTGATGCCGCGATCGATCAACCGCTGCGCCAGCTCCCACACCTTGTGCTGCGCCTGGGCCACGGCCATACCGTAGCCGGGCACGATCACCACGCGCTCGGCGAAGGCCAGCATCGCAGCGACGTCGCTGGCCTCGATGGGCTTCTGCGCGCCGCTGTTCTCCTGCGCGACACCGCCGCCGCCGAAGTTGGAGAACAACACGCCGCTGATCGGGCGGTTCATCGCCTTGGCCATCAGGCGGGTCAGCAGGATGCCCGCCGCGCCGACCATCATGCCGGCGATGATCAGCGCCTCGTTGCCGAGCACATAGCCTTCGAAGGCCACGGCCAGGCCGGTGAAGGCGTTGTACAGCGAGATCACCACCGGCATGTCGGCGCCACCGATCGGCAGCGTCATCAGTACGCCCAGCGCGAGGGCGACCACGAAGAAGCTGATGATCGCCACCGGGCTCAGGGTGACCGCAGCCCAGATGCCCAGCACCACCATCGCCAGCGCGACCAGCAGGTTGAACACCTGCTGCCCCGGGAAGGTGACGCGGCGGTCGAGCCGACCATCGAGTTTGGCCCAGGCGATGATCGAGCCGGACAGCGACACCGCGCCGATCGCCGAACCGATCACGGCCAGCGCCAGCACCGTCGCCGACGGCTGGCGCGCGGCGAGGTCGGCCAGTGCCTGCTCGCTCCAGTGCGTGGTATCGCGGTTGGTCAGGAACGAGAAGCGCAGCAGTTCCACCGCACCGATCGCCGCCGCCGAGCCGCCGCCCATGCCGTTGTAGAGCGCCACCATCTGCGGCATGTCGGTGATCGCCACGCGCTTGGCCGACCACCACGCCACGCCGGTGCCGATCGCCACCGCCGCCAGGATCAGCGGGATGTTGTGCAGCTCGGGCAGGAAGAACGTCGCCACCGTGGCGATCAGCATGCCCAGCCCGGCCCAGCGGATGCCGCTGCGCGCGGTCATCGGCGAGGCCATGCGCTGCAGGCCCAGCAGGAACAGGGTGGCGGCCACCAGATAGCTCACCTGGACCAGCCACTGCAGCAATTGCGCGGTGGTCACGTTCAAGGCGTCTTCTCCCCGGCGTCGCGCTTGGCGCTGGGCTTGAACATGTCGAGCATGCGTTCGGTCACCACGTAGCCACCGGCCGCATTGCCCGCGCCGAGCACCACCGCGATGAAGCCGATGATCTTCTCCAGCGGGGTCTGCGCATGCCCCAGCACCACCATCGCGCCGATCAGCACGATGCCGTGGATGAAGTTGGAGCCGGACATCAACGGGGTATGCAGGATCACCGGCACCCGCGAAATAATCACGTGGCCGGCAATGGCGGCCAGCATGAAGATATACAACGCCACGAACCCGTCGCTCATTGCAGTCACTCTCCCAGGCGGTCATCCCGTCCCCTGCATCATAACCATGCGCTGAACCAATCGGGCGGGCCGGTCAACCGCGGCCGCCCTGGGGCGTTCTCACGGTATCCCCCTGCCGGACCGCTACCCTGTGCTGGTGAGCTCTCCCCTACCGTCGACGGATGCCGACCTGCCCGCCACTGCCGAGGTGGCGCTGCCGGTGTCGCTGGATGCCTTCCTGGCCGGCATCGGCCCGCGCGCGTTCCGCTTCGCCGAGGCCGGCCTGCGCCAGCGCGAGGACGCGCTGGATGCGGTGCAGGACAGCATGCTGAAGATGCTCGGCTACCGCGACAAACCTGCCGCCGAGTGGGCACCGCTGTTCTGGAGCATCCTGCGCCGCCGCGTCGTGGATCTGCAGCGCCGCCGTGGCTTCCGCCTCAAGTTCTGGCGCAGCAGCGACGAGGCCGGCGGCGAGCATGACATCGACTGGGCCGACCACGCGCCCGGCCCGGCCCAGGCCCATGAGCAGCGCGATCAGTACGCACAACTGGTGCAGGCGCTGCGGGAGCTGCCCGCGCGCCAGCGCGAGGCCTTCACCCTGCGCGTGCTGCAGGACCTGGACGGCGCCACCACGGCCAAGGCCATGGGCTGCAGCGAAGGCGCGGTCAAAACCCATCTTTCGCGCGCCCGCCAGGCGCTGCAGCAGTCTTTGGAGATCGCCCTGTGAACCGCCCACTGCCCCCTTCGATGCATGACGATGCCGCCCTGCGGCAGCTGCATGCGCAGGCGCTGGATACGCTCTCGCCGGCCACGCTGGCGCGGTTGCGCAGCGCGCGCCATGCGGCCTCGCCGGCCAAGCGGCATGCGCCGTCCTGGTGGATGGCCACCGCCTGTTCGGCGGTGGTCGCGCTCGCGTTGGGCTACAGTTTCCTCCTCGGCGAAGCGACCGCCCCGCCGGCACCGGTGGTGGCGAGCGCGGCCGATGACGGCAGCGACGTTCTCGACGAAAATCCCGATCTGTATGTGTGGCTGGGCAGTACCGACCTGGCAATGGAGTGATGATGAAACTGCGACTGTCCCTGGGGCTGATGTTGCTGACGCTGAGTGCGGCCGGCTGGGCGCAGACCGCCCCGCTGCCGGACTGGGACACACTCAGCCCGCAGCAGCGCGAAGCGTTGATCGCGCCCGTGCGTGACCGCTGGAACGACGCGCCGGCGCCGCAACGCGAGCGCATGCTGCAGCACGGCCAGCGCTGGCTGACCATGACCCCGGAGCAGCGCGCGCAGGCGCACCGGGGCCGCCATCGCTTCGAGAACATGACGCCGGAGCAGCGCGAGCAGGCGCGCGCACTGTTCGGCCAGATGCGCAGCATGACCCCGGAGCAGCGGCAGGCGCTGCGCGACCGCTGGGCCCGGATGACCCCGGACGAACGCAAGGCCTGGCTCAAGGCCAACCCTGCACCGCCGCCGCCGAAGCGCTGAGCGTTAACGGGGACCGTTAACGGGGACGGAGGGGATTATTAACTACCTCCGTCCCTGTTATTTCAGGCGGCGACCCAGCGGGTTTTGGCGAGCAGTTCGTCGTCCCAGTCGAAGGTGACCGCGCCGTCTTTCAGGAACAGCGCAACGAAGTTGTAAACGTTGCGGGCGTACATCTCGCTGGCATGCACTGCGCCCTGGCTGGCCAGGTTGAGCGGGCCATCGATGAGCACGCCGTCCAGATCCACTACCTCGCCCGGTTGGGTGGCTTCGCAGTTGCCGCCGGTTTCGGCGGCGAGGTCGACGATCACGCTGCCCGGCTTCATCCCCCGCGCCATCGCGGTACTGACGATTTTCGGCGCTGGCCGCCCAGGCACCGCCGCGGTGCAGATCACCACGTCCACGGTGCGCAGGTGCTCGCCAAGGCGACGCTGCTGCTCGGCACGCTCTTCATCGGTCAACGGCCGCGCGTAGCCACCTTCGCCGACCGCGCTCACGCCCAGATCCAGGAATTTGCCGCCCAGCGATTCGATCTGCTCGCGGGTTTCCGGGCGCACATCGAAGCCTTCCACCTGCGCACCAAGACGACGGGCGGTAGCAATCGCCTGCAGGCCGGCCACACCGGCACCGACCACCAGCACCTTGGAAGGACGGATCGTGCCGGCGGCGGTGGTGAGCATCGGGAAGAAGCGCGGCGCGCGCTGGGCCGCGATCAGGGTGGCCTTGTAACCGGCCATGCCGGCCTGCGAACTGAGGACATCCATCGATTGGGCGCGCGTGGTGCGCGGCAGACGCTCCAGCGGGAACGCCTGCAGGCCACGTGACTGGATCAGGCCGGCACGTTCGGCATCGGCCTGTGGGTGCAGCATGCCGATCAGGCTGGCACCGGACTTCAACCGGGCAAGGCGGTCATTGGACGGTGGCTGCACGCACAGCACGATGTCGGCCTGGGCCAGGCGGGTGTCATCGGCGGGCTGGGCGCCCACGTCCTGATAGACCGCATCAGGGAAGCCCGCCGCCAGCCCGGCACCGGGTTCGAATGCGACGCTCGCCCCCAGCGCGATCAACTTGCGCGCCGTTTCCGGCGTCATCGCCACGCGCCGTTCCCCCGGCGCATGTTCCTTTACCACCAACACCTCGACAGCCATGCCTGTCCCCGACGATCAGCGGAATGTGGGCTGATCGTAACCTGATCGTCCGGCCAGAGTGGCCCCGGGGTCAATGCACGGTGGCGTTCTTGGTATCCAGGCGATCGATCACGCCCTGCATGGCACTGTCGAAGGCGCCATCGTCGATGTGCGCGCGCAGGCGGCCCAGGCGCACCATCACGGCCAGTTCTTCCGGCGAGGCGACGCAGAACCGCACCCCGCGCCGGTTGACGAACAGCAGGCGCTGCGAAATCGGGCTCACCCAGGACAGCTTGCCGGCCTGGACCTTGCCGTCCTTGTCGACGAAATCCAGCCAGCTGCCGATCTCCAGGCCGCGGAAGCGGTCGGCATCGGCATTGTCGAAATCGCTGACATCCACCTTGCTGCCCAGCTGCACCGCCGCCGATTCCTGCGCCGGCGGCGAAGGCAACGCCACCTGCGGCAGCTCGGGCAGCGCGCGCTCCAGTTCGGGGCGCGATTCGGCGATGCCCTGCAGGGTGTCGTGCAGCGCGTCGATGGCACTGGTGGCCGCGTCGGCATGCACACCGACACTGGCGAAGACCTTGCGCAGCGCGGGGTGCCAGGCCTGCAGCCACGGCTTGCCGACGATATGCCGGCGCGCCTCGGCCACCTCATCCAGCATCCCATCGGCCAGGCCCAGTGCCTCACCGACCGAGGCGCCGTCTTCGCCTTCGCGCAGCACGGTCAGGGTCAGGTGGTGCTGCCAGGGCTGGCGCAGGAATTCACCGATCGCCTGCGGCAAGGTGGTGTCGCCAATCCGCCGGTCCAGCTCGGTGCTGGCCCGCTGGCGCGCCATTTCGAGCTTTTCCTGGCCGCGCTGGGTCTCGGCGGCACGGCGCTCGGCGATCTCGATCCGGCGCCGGTGCTGGGTCAGGAACTCGCGGAATTCTTCTTCCAGGGTCAGGAAGATCGCCAGGTTCTCGTTGAACTCGGCCACCAGGCGCTCGATGATCTCCTCGACCTTGCCCATCAGCACGCGCTCGGCCTGGCTTTCGCCGGTGTTGCCTTCGCAGGCCTCGGCCAGCGAGTTGAGCAGCTTGCGCGCCGGGTGGGTCTTCTGCACGAACATGCGGCGGTCGAGCATGGCCACCTTGACGAAGGGCACCACCAGCCGGCCGATCAGCTCGCGCGAGCGGCCCTCCAGGTCGCGCTCATCGAGCATCACGTCGAACAGCATGCCGACCAGATCGATCGCGTCTTCATCCTGCGGGTCCAGCCGCGCCTGCGCGGGATCGACCCCGAGCCGGGTCGCGCCGGACAGCACTTCACTCTTCAACCGCTGTGCCAGCGACTCACCGTCTTCACCGATCGCCGCGCGCAGGGTCGCACTGGGCGTGGCCTGCAGCAGCGACAGCACCGACATCATTTCGCGCTGGCTCAGCGGGCGTTGCTGGCCGACCGCGACGCTGGCCGCCGAGGTGGCGTCCTCGCGTACATGACGGGTCTGCTGCAGCAGTTCGTGCAGGGCATCAAGCAGCATGCCCTGGTTGCCGCCGAGGCTGTCACCGCCCTCGCCCGGGCCTTCATGTGCTGCATGCGGTCCGCCCTGGAGGCGGCCACGGCTCTCGGCCCAGCGGTCGGCGAAGCGACGGGCCCAGGCCGGTGCCTGGCCCTCTTCGCCCGCCGATCCCATGCTGCTCTCGGGCTCAAAACCCTCGAAGGCATCGCGGTCCTCGCGCGGCGGCGAGGGCGCGCGCGCGGCAGGCCGGCGCGCGGCCATCTGCGGCATCACGCCCGCTGCGGCCAATTGTTCATCCAGGTACTCGTAACGCTTGCCGATCGGCTGCTGCAGATCGCGCTCGCACAACTTGATGAGCACCAGCCGCACTTCCGGGGCCAATTCACAATCGGCGAAAGCCTCGTGGATCGCCACACCGAGGTGCTCGGGGCTGATCGGATTGGTATCGGCCTGCAGTTCCAGCCCCCCGGCGATCATGCCCAGGCGGCGGTCCAGACGCGACAGTACCGGCTTGAAGTCACGCAGCAGCACGGTGGCGAAATTGCGCACCGCCAGCCGGGACTCCAGCACGTGTTCGGGCACCAGGCTCAGGCCATCCTCGATCTGGCCGGCCAGGGTGGCCTCGGCAGACAGCGGCTCGCCCCGCTCCAGCGCCTCCCAGGCCTGGGCCAGGTGGGCGCGGAAGCCAGCCACGATGTCGTCCCGGCGGCGGCGCAGCTCGCGCATGCCATCCAGGAACAGCAACTGCGACGCGCCGGCGGTACCGGCACGGTCAAACAGCACGTCATCGAAGCGCGCCAGCACCGTCGAGAACGACTCGACCAGCCCCGGCAGCACGGCCTCACGGGCCATCGTCAACAACGCCGGGTCACGGCCCGGGTGCCCCCCTACATTGGGCGTGGCAATCATGCGAAAAGGCTCCCCACCCTCGCAGGCACTGAGTACAACATGGATACAACGAACGCCGGCGCACCCCATGCGCCCACGTTCGGATGGTAGGCCGGCCGACCGGTCAGAGACAGTGAAACAGTCGACACTTTAAACCTCGTTACCGGTGGCCCGGCAGGCTTTGTATCGTAAGCGGAGCAGGCCGTGGAAGCGAGTACAGCCACGTGAAGGAAGTCCGCTGATTAGGTGATGTTCATCACGTTTTGTCGCAAATTGCACCGAGATCGCCCAAGGCCGTGTCACAAACGGGCGCGACTATAATCGGGGCACCGTGAAGCCAGATTGAGAGCCCATGTCCGTCCCCCCCGCTCTGCACGCCCTGGACGCCCGCCGTTCGGTCCCCGCCAAGCAACTGGGTGAACCCGGGCCCGACCCGGTGACCCTGATGCGGATGGTGAGCTCGGCCGTACGCGTGCCGGACCACGGCAAGCTGGTGCCGTACCGCTTCCTGCGGATTGCCGGCGATGCACGTCACAGTCTGGGCGCCTTCCTGGCCCAGCGCGCCGTCCAGCGCGACCCCCAGGTCTCACCGGCCCAGTTGGACAAAGACCGCCAACGCTTCTCCCACGCCCCGCTGATCATCACCGTCATCGCCAGCCCGCGCCCGAACCCCAAGGTGCCGGAGGCCGAGCAGCTGATGACCGCCGGCTGCGTCTGCTTCGCCCTGCTGCAGGCCGCGCAGGCGTTTGGCTTCGGCGCGCAGTGGCTGACCGCCTGGATGGCCTTCGACCCGGCGGTGCACGCCCACCTGGGCCTGGCCGAGGGTGAGCAGATCGCCGGCTTCATCCATATCGGCACGCCGAAGACCGCGGTCCCCGAACGCGAGCGCCCCGACCCGGCCGCGCTGCTGCAGGACTGGGAGGGCTGAGATGTCCGCCCTTCCCGCCGGCCCCGGCATGGCGCCCCCGCCGCTGCGTGCGCCGCTGTACCTGGTCGATGCCAGTCTGTACGTGTTCCGCGCGTGGCATTCGATGCCCGATGAGTTCCAGGATCAGCAGGGCTGGCCGACCAATGCCGTGCACGGCTTCGCGCGCTTCCTGCTCGACCTGCTCGAGCGCGAACGCCCCGCCAACATCGCCATCGCCTTCGATGAAGCGCTGGACAGCTGCTTCCGGCACCGGATCTACGCGGCCTACAAGGCCAACCGCGATCCCGCGCCGGACGCGCTGCGCCGCCAGTTCGCCCACTGCAAGGCGCTGTGCACCGCGCTCGGCCTGGCGGTGCTGGCCCACCACGAGTACGAGGCCGATGACCTGATCGGCAGCGCCCTGCATGCACGCCGCGATGCCGGCATGCGCGGGGTGATCATCTCCGCCGACAAGGATCTGTCGCAGTTGCTGTTCGAGCATGACGAACAGTGGGATTACGCGCGCAACCAGCGCTGGGGCATGGCCGGTGTCAAAGCCCGCCACGGCGTGCATGCGCACCAGATCGCCGATTACCTGGCCCTGTGCGGTGATGCGGTCGACAACATCCCGGGCGTGACCGGGGTGGGGGCTAAATCCGCTGCGGTGCTGCTGGCCCATTTCGGCAGCCTGGACGTGCTGTACGAGCGCCTGGATGAAGTGCCCTTCCTGCGCCTGCGCGGCGCGGCGCAGATGGCAGTGCGACTGCGCGAACAGCGCGAGCATGCGCTGCTGTGGCGCCAGCTGACCACCATCGCGCTGGATGCGCCGCTGGACGGTGCCGCCGTCGATTTCAGCCGGGGCGTGGCCGATGCACAGATGCTGCAGGGCCTGTGCGATGCACTGCGGTTCGGGCCGTTGACCCGCCGCCGCCTGTTCACCGCCGCCGGCCTGTCCGATTCCTCTTCCGTTGCCAGCGAGTTCGCATGAGCCCCAATACGCAAGCCCCGAAGGTCGTTTTTGAAGGCAAGTACCAGCGCATGGTGGTGCGCGGCACGTGGGAGTACAGCGAGCGCACCCACGCCGGCGGCCTGGCCGCGATCATCATCGCAGTCACCCCGGACGACACGGTGCTGTTCGTCGAACAGTTCCGCGTGCCGCTGCAGGCCAGGACCATCGAAATGCCGGCCGGCCTGGTCGGCGACATCGATGCCGGCGAGTCGATCGAGGTCTCGGCCGTGCGCGAGCTGGAGGAAGAAACCGGCTGGACCGCCGATCACGCCGAGGTGCTGATGATCGGCCCGACCTCCTCCGGTGCCAGCAGCGAAAAAATCGCCTTCGTGCGTGCCACCGGCCTGCGCAAGGTCGGTGAGGGCGGTGGCGATGCCAGCGAAGACATCACCGTGCACGCGATTCCGCGCACCCGCGCCGCCGCCTGGCTGGTCGAGAAGATGGGCCAGGGCTATGAGCTGGACGCCAAGCTGTGGGCCGGCCTGTGGATGATCGAACATCACCTGGACGGCACCCCGCGTGGCTGATGCGTTCACCCCTCCGCACACCGGTGCATCACTGCTGGGGCCGGCCGACCCGGCGCCGTTCACCGTGCATCAGGCGCGGGGCCGCTCGTCCTATCTGCTGATCGCCGACCATGCCGGCCAGCAGGTGCCGGCGTCACTGGCCGGCCTCGGCCTGCCGCAGCACGAGCTGGACCGCCACATCGGCTGGGACATCGGCATC
Source organism: Stenotrophomonas sp. IS26 (assembly GCF_054188265.1). Lineage (NCBI taxonomy): Bacteria > Pseudomonadati > Pseudomonadota > Gammaproteobacteria > Lysobacterales > Lysobacteraceae > Stenotrophomonas > Stenotrophomonas sp. IS26. Next base: position 30,507 of record NZ_JBSZJV010000018.1, on the reverse strand, counting down.
GCCGGGGTCACGGTTGAACTGGCGCGCCTGCTCGATGCGTGGGCGATCACGCAGACCTACTCGCGGCTGGTGATCGATTGCAACCGGCCGTTGGCCTCGCCCACGCTGATGCCGGCGGTCAGTGACCTCACCGTCGTACCCGGCAACCAGCGCCTGTCAGCGCTGCAGCGCCAGCAGCGGATCGAGGCGATCCATGCGCCCTACCATGCACGCATCGATGCCGAGCTTGACACCCGCCAGGCGCAGGCCCGGCCGACGTTGCTGGTGATGATGCACAGCTTCACCCCGGCGATGAATGATGCCGCGCGGCCCTGGCATGCCGGCGTGCTGTACCACCGGGACACGCGCTTTGCGCTTGCGCTGCTGCAGGCGCTGCGCGAGGAAGGCGACCTCGTGGTGGGTGACAACCAGCCCTACGCGGTCAGCAGCACCAGCGACTATGCTGTGCCGGTGCATGGCGAAGGCCGCGGGCTGGTGCACGTGGAGCTGGAGATCCGCCAGGACCTGATTGCCGATGCCGCCGGCCAGTTGGCCTGGGCGCAGCGCTTGTCCCGCATCTTCACCGCCCTGCAGCCGCAGCTGGTCGCCTTGCCGCCTGGGTGATGCCGGCCCTCAGCCGGCGGCGCGCCCACCCGCGCGGGTTCATTCGAGGCACGGCCTGACAGGCACGGCCTCCGGCTGCGGCCGCAGCCACAGCGCCACGCCCACACCCAGCAGCGCGAACAACGCTGCACCGTACTGCGCATGGATCATGCCCTGCAGCGCCCCCTCACTGCTGGCGCCGGCACTGCCACGACCGGCATTGGCCACCATCACCAGCAGCGCCAGGCCCAGCGCGCCGCCAATCTGCTGCGCCGTGGCAGCCATGCCCGAAGCCACGCCCTGCTGCGCGGCGGGCACGCCCTGCCCGGCCACGATCCACATCGCCGTCCAGGTGATGCCCTGGCCAAGGCTGAGCACCACGATGCCCGGCAGCAGCGCCCAGTAGGTCGCGCCGTACGGCAGCGCGACGGCGACCGCGGCGATGCCGATCGCGCCGGCCAGCATGCCCACCGTCAGCACCTGGCGCGGCGAACGCTGCGCGAGCATGCGCTCGGCGATGCGGATGCCGAAGGTGCACACCAGGGTCGGCGGCAGGAACGCCAGGCCCGCCTGCAGCGCGCTCCAGCCGTAGCCATCCTGGTAGTACAGCGCCAGGAAGTAGTACTGCACGCCGTAGCTGCTCATGAACAGCATCGTCAGCAGCATCGCCGCACGCAGGCTGCGCAGGCGCAGCAGCGAGAACTGCATCAGCGGGTCGCGGCTGCGGCGTTCGATCTGCACGAAGGCGGCCAGCATCACTGCCGACACGAGCAGGCAGATCAGCGTGAGCGGCGCCGACCAGCCCCATTCCGGGCCCTGCACCAGGGTGGTCACCAGCAGGCTGCCGCCGAGGGTCACGGTGACGCAGCCAGCCAGATCGAACGAGCGGCCCGCCAGCGGCGCAGGATCGCGCGGCAGCCACCAGCCGCCCAGCAGCGCGCAGCCACCGGCGAACGGCACGATCACCAGCAGTACCGAGGCCCACCCGAAGCTCTGGGTCAGCACGCCGCCGAGCAGCGTGCCCAAGGCCAGGCCGCCGGCGCTGGCCATCGACCAGATCGCCAGCGCGCGATTGCGCGGCGCGCCTTCGGCGTAGATCGTGTTGATCAGCGCCAGCGTGGCCGGGAACAGCAACGCCGCGCCGATGCCCTGCACCGCGCGGGCCGCGATCAGCAGCCACGCACTGTTGCTGAAACCACCGACCAGCGAGGCCAGCGCGAACAGCGCCATGCCCAGCCGATAGACCCGGCGGCGACCGAGCAGATCAGCCGCGCGGCCGCCAAGCAGCAGGCACCCGCCGAAGGCCACCGTGTAGCCGCTGACGATCCACTGCAGCTGCTGGGCATTGATGCGCAGCTGCGCGCCCATCTCGTGCAGGGCGACGAAGATGATCGTGGAATCCAGCGCGATGATCAGCTGGGCGGTGGCCAGCAACGCCAGGGCCAGGCGAGGAAATGCGGGCGCCGGCGCGCCAGCGGGAGACAGGGGGGAGGTCATGCCGACTCGGTACTGCGTAAGAAGGTGGGCAGTCTCATTGATGACGCTGCAGAAATAAACCCGGATACTTCGATATCTGTCATGCATATCCGCATGAATCGGAGACATCCATGGACCTCAATGCCGTGCGCATGCTGGTGCAGGTGGCCGACGCGCGCAGCTTCACCGTCGCCGCCGGGCAGCTGGGGATCAGCCAATCCGGGCTGTCACGGGCGATCAGCCGGCTGGAGAGTGCCCTGGGTGTGCGGCTGCTTCACCGCAATACCCGCAACGTCAGCCTGACCCCGGATGGCCGCCAGTTCGTCGAGCACTGCGCGCCGCTGCTGAGTGGGCTGGAGGATGCCGAGCGCCGGCTGGGTGATCGCCCCTCCACACCCTCGGGCGTGTTGAAGCTGACGGCGCCCTCGATGTTCGGGCGCAAAGTGCTGGTGCCGCTGGCCGGGCAGTTGATGGCGGCGCACCCGCAGCTGCAGTTCGAGCTGGTGCTCAACGACCGGCTGGTGGATCTGGTCGAAGAAGGCTTCGATGCCGCACTGCGCACCGGGCCGATCAGCGACGTGCGGATGGTGGCCCGCCCCCTGCGGCCGTTGAACTGGGTCACGGTCGCCTCCCCGGCTTACATCGCGCAGCACGGGGAACCGGCCACGGTGGATGCGCTGCACGATCACGCCTGCCTGGCGGTGCGCAATCTGCGCAGCGGGCGGCTGGTGGATTGGCAGTTCCGCGAGGCAGAGGGCCAGCTGCGCGAGTTCACCCCGCCGGCGCGGACGGTGTTCGACAGCGGCGACCCGCTGGTGGAAGGGGCGCTGGCCGGGATCGGCATCGTGCAGGTGATGGATTTCGCGGTGGCCGATGCGCTGGCCGACGGGCGGCTGCAGCGGGTGCTGCAGCCCTTCGAGGGCCGCAGCCGGGTGCTGTCACTGGTGTATCCCCCCTCGCGGCAGGCCTCGCCGAAGCTGCAGGTGCTGGCGGAGGCGTTGTTGGCGGGGAACTGGTGATCTACCGCGCGACGCAAGGTTGGCAGGGCGCCACCGCGCCGCGAGGGAACGCAGGACAAGTGCCGGCCGTTGGCCGGCACCCTCTTCCATCAACCCGCGAAACGATCCGTCGCCCGCACCAGCGCGTCGACATTCTCCGCTTCGAAAGCAGAGTGACCCGAGGCCGGGCTGATCTCCAGCGTCGAGTTCGGCCACGCCTTGTGCAGCTCCCACGCGCTCTGCAGCGGGCAGACCACGTCGTAGCGGCCATGCACGATCACGCCCGGGATATCGGCGATGCGGTGCGCGTCGCGCAGCAGCTGTTCTTCCACCTCGAAGAAGCCACCGTTGACGAAGTAGTGGTTCTCGATGCGGGCGAAGGCCAGCGCGAACTGCGGATCCTGATGGCTGTTCACGAAGTCGTCGTCCACGTGCAGGAAGCTGGTGGCGCCTTCCCACACACTCCACGCCTTGGCCGCGGCCAGGCGGGTGGCTTCATCGTCGCTGGTCAGGCGGCGGTGGAAGGCCGAGATCAGATCGTGGCGCTCCACGGCCGGGATCGGCTGGAGGTAGTGCTCCCACGCATCCGGGAACAGGCGGTTGGCGCCTTCCTGGTAGAACCACTCCAGCTCCCAGCGGCGCAGCATGAAGATGCCGCGCAGGACCAGTTCGGTCACGCGCTGCGGGTGGGTCTGCGCGTAGGCCAGCGCCAGGGTCGAGCCCCAGCTGCCGCCGAAGACCTGCCAGCGGTCCACCTTCAGGTGCACGCGCAGTTTCTCGATGTCGGCGACCAGGTCCCAGGTGGTGTTGTCGACCAGGTCCGCATGCGGCGTGGAACGGCCGGCACCGCGCTGGTCGAACAGGATGATCCGGTACTTGGCCGGGTCGTGGAACTGGCGCATTTTGTCGCTGCAGCCGCCGCCCGGGCCACCGTGCAGCATCACCACCGGCTTGCCGTCGGGATTGCCGCACTGCTCGAAGTACAGCGTATGGCGGTCATCGACCTTCAGGGTGCCGACGTCGTAAGGGGTGATGGCGGGATACAGCGTACGCATGACAGGAACTCCATGTGGAATGACAGTCGCCGCATCTCGCTGCGCGGCGGCCCGGTGGACAGGCCATTCTAGCCTCGGGGTCGCCGCAGGGCCGGCACGCACTCAGGCGGGCAGACAGCCCAGGCTCACCCGGTCGCGCTGTTCCAGATCGTGCTCGGTGGCGACCGACTGGAAACCGGCGTCCCGCAGCAGCGCGCGGATCGCCTCGCCCTGGTCCCAGCCGTGTTCGATCAGCAGCCAGCCGCCGGGAAGCAGGTGTGCTGCTGCACCGGCGATGATCAGCCGGATGTCGTCCAGCCCATCAAGACCGGCGGCCAGCGCGGTGGCCGGTTCGAAGCGCAGGTCGCCCTGGGCCAGGTGCGGGTCGTCGCTGGCGATGTACGGGGGATTGGTGGCGATCAGATCGAAGCGCTCACCCGCCAGCGGCGCGTACCACGCGCCCTGCCGGAAACGGACGTTGCCCAGTGCGTGGCGCTGCGCGTTGCGTGCCGCCACCGCAAGGGCCGCCTCGCTGAGGTCGGTCGCCACTACCTGCGCCTGCGGGCGTTCGCTGGCCAGCGCCAGCGCGATCGCGCCACTGCCGGTGCCAAGGTCGGCGACCCGCAAGGCGGTAGCGTCGGGCAACCGTGCCAGCGCCAGCTCGACCAGCAGCTCGGTCTCCGGGCGCGGGATCAGGGTGGCCGGGCTGACCTCAAGATCCAGGGTCCAGAAGCCGCGGCGGCCCAGCAGGTACGCCACCGGCTCACCGGCCAGGCGTTTGGCCAGCAGCGCCTCGAACGCCGCCACCTGCGCCGGCTCGACCGGATCGGTGGCATGCGCGAACAGCCAGCTGCGCTCGCGTTCCAGCACCTGCAGCAGCAACAGTTCGGCCTCATGGCGGCCTTCCACGCCGGGCAATCGGGTGGCGGCGTCGGCGAGCAGCTGGCGGACAGGTGGCGGGGTGGCGGTCATGGCGGGAGGGAGCAACATCGGGGCGCGAAGTGTAGTGCACCGGCCCTTGCGCCCCGGGTGCGCGCGCCGGCCGTCCGCGACCGGCAGCTTGATTGAATCCAAGCATGGCAACTCACATATACATGCATGTGCACTATCGATTTCCGCCTGACATCGGGCCGGATCGGCACCGCGTCGCCTGCGATCGTTCAGCTTTCCCCCACAACGAATATGCAGAAGCTATTGCACTGATCACACGTTCCGGCGCCCTGGTCATTGCGCTGCAACGGTTCTGACGGATCTGGCCCTCATCATTCATCGCAGGATCAGACCACTTTGATAGCCTATGACTATCGCATAGATGCAATCAATGGATTGTTCTTATGGGAACGGAGCCGCTAACCTGTGTTGGTCGCTTCACCCACCCCCTTCACCAAGAGGAACAACGATGTCGCTCATCAACACCCAGATCCAGCCGTTCGAAGCCAACGCCTACCAGAACGGCGAGTTCATCAAGGTCTCCGACAGCACCCTGAAGGGTCACTGGTCCGTGCTGATCTTCATGCCGGCCGCGTTCACCTTCAACTGCCCGACCGAGATTGAAGACGCCGCCGATCATTACGCCGAGTTCCAGAAGGCCGGCGCCGAGGTCTACATCGTCACCACCGACACGCACTTCTCGCACAAGGTGTGGCACGAAACCTCGCCGGCCGTCGGCAAGGCCCAGTTCCCGCTGGTCGGCGATCCGACCCACCAGCTGACCAACGCCTTCGGCGTGCACATTCCGGAAGAAGGCCTGGCCCTGCGCGGCACCTTCATCATCAACCCGGAAGGCGTGATCAAGACCCTGGAGATCCACTCCAACGAGATCGCCCGTGACGTCTCCGAGACCCTGCGCAAGCTGAAGGCTGCCCAGTTCACCGCCGCCAACCCGAACCAGGTGTGCCCGGCGAAGTGGAAGGAAGGCGAAAAGACCCTGACCCCGTCGCTGGACCTGGTCGGCAAGATCTAAGCCGCTCCTCATCCCCATCCCCGCCCGCCGGGGATGGGGGTGAACCCAAGCCGGTGCCCCACGCGCCGGTTTCGGTTCACCCCCATGTCGCGCAGATGCACCCGCGGGGTGCGTCGACGCTGCCACCTTGCCTGATTCAAGGAGTTTTTCGATGTTGGATGCCAACCTCCAGTCCCAGCTGAAGACCTATCTGGAACGTGTCACCCGTCCGATCCAGATCACGGCGCACGTGGATGACGGCGCCAAGTCGCAGGAAATGCTCGAGCTGCTGAACACGCTGACCACGCTCTCCACGCAGATCCGCCTGGACGTGCGTCGCGACAGCAACGAGCGCACGCCCTCCTTCGCACTGACCACGCCGGGTCAGGACATCCATCTGGTGTTCGCGGGCCTGCCGATGGGCCATGAGTTCACCTCGCTGGTGCTGGCGCTGCTGCAGGTCGGTGGTCACCCGTCCAAGGCCACCGCCGAGCTGATCGAGCAGGTGCGCAATCTGGAGGGCGAGTACCGCTTCGAAACCTATTTCTCGCTGTCCTGCCAGAACTGCCCGGACGTGGTCCAGGCACTGAACCTGGCAGCGGTGTTGAACCCGCGCATCCAGCACGTGGCGATCGATGGCGGCCTGTTCCCGGCCGAGGTCGAAGCGCGCCAGATCATGTCCGTGCCGACCGTGTACCTCAACGGCGAGGTGTTCGATCAAGGCCGCATGACGCTGGAGCAGATCGTGGCCAAGCTGGACACCGGCGCTGGCAAACGCGATGCCGAAAAGCTGAGCGCCAAGGCCCCGTTCGATGTGCTGGTGGTGGGCGGTGGTCCGGCCGGTGCAGCCGCGGCGATCTATGCCGCACGCAAGGGCATCCGCACCGGTGTGGCCGCTGAACGTTTCGGTGGCCAGGTGCTGGATACGATGGCGATCGAGAATTTCATCTCCGTCAAGGAAACCGAAGGTCCGAAGCTGGCCACGGCGCTGGAACAGCATGTGCGCGAGTACGACGTGGACATCATGAACCTGCAGCGCGCCACCGCGCTGGTGCCCGCCGGCGATGACGGCCTGGTCGAGATCACCCTGGAGAATGGCGCGTCGCTGAAGTCGCGCTCGGTCATCTTGTCCACCGGTGCGCGCTGGCGCCAGATGAACGTGCCCGGCGAAGATCAGTACCGCAACAAGGGCGTGGCGTACTGCCCGCATTGCGACGGTCCGTTGTTCAAGGGCAAGCGCGTGGCGGTGATCGGCGGGGGCAACTCCGGCGTGGAAGCGGCGATCGATCTGGCGGGTCTTGTGACGCATGTGACCCTTCTGGAATTTGATGACAAACTGCGGGCCGATGAAGTACTGCAGAAGAAGCTGCGCAGTCTGGGCAACGTCACCATCATCACCAGCGCCCTGACCCAGGAAGTGCTGGGCGATGGCCAGAAAGTGACGGGCCTGGTCTACCAGGACCGCGTCGGTGGCGATTCGCACCGGGTGGAACTGGAAGGCATCTTCGTGCAGATCGGTCTTCTGCCGAATACCGAGTGGTTGAAGGACACGGTGGCCCTGTCACCGCGTGGCGAGATCCTGATCGACGACCGCGGCCAGACCAGCGTGCCGGGTGTCTTCGCCGCAGGCGATTGCACGACCGTTCCGTACAAGCAGATCGTCATCGCGATGGGCGCCGGTTCCACTGCGGCACTGAGCGCCTTTGATCACCTGATCCGCACCTCCGTTCCCAAGAGCAGCGGCGCTGTCGCCGAAGCTGCCTGAAACGTCCGGTTCCCGGTTCGCCGGGAACCTTGTCTGTCTGCTGGGTAAGCCACGCCATCACCCGGTCCATTACCGTTAGAGGTCCAAGGAAATGAACCTACGTGATTTGAAGTATCTGGTGGCGCTGGCCGACCACCGCCATTTCGGCAAGGCGGCCGCCGCCTGCTTCGTCAGCCAACCCACCCTGTCCACCCAGATCCGCAAGCTCGAGGACGAGCTGGGGTTGCCGCTGGTGGAGCGTGCACCGCGCAAGGTCATGCTCACCCCGGCCGGGGTGGAAGCCGCCGCGCGTGCCCGCACCATCGTGGCCGAGGTGGAGCAGATGAAAGAAGCCGCGCGGCGCAGTCGCGATCCGGAAGCCGGCACGGTGCGGCTGGGGATCTTCCCCACGCTGGGGCCGTACCTGCTGCCGCACGTGATCCCCAACATCCGCGAGCGCTTCCCGCAACTGGAACTGCTGCTGGTCGAGGAAAAGAGCGACGAGCTGCTGACCCGCCTGCGCGAAGGCAAGCTGGATGCCGCCCTGTTGGCACTGCCGCTGGATGATGACCAGCTGCACGCCGAGTTCCTGTTCGAAGAGCCCTTCCTGCTGGCGGTCTCCCAGCAGCACCCGCTGGCACGCCGCCAGCATCTGGATGTACAGGAACTGTCCTCGCAGAAGCTGTTGCTGCTGGAAGACGGGCACTGCCTGCGCGACCAGGCGCTGGCGGTCTGCCGGTTGTTCGGTGCCAACGAAAAATCGGAGTTCCGCGCGACCAGCCTGGAGACGCTGCGGCAGATGGTGGCCGCCGATGTGGGTATCACGCTGCTGCCGACACTCTCGGTCAAGCCGCCGGTGCCGCGCTCGGACAACATCCGCCTGCTGGATTTCAGTGGCGATGACCGTCCCAGCCGCCGCATCGCGATGGCCTGGCGCCGCAGTTCGGCGATGACCGGCTTCCTGGAGCAACTGGCCCAGCAGTTCAAACGGCTGCCGCAGGGCCTGTTCGCACTGGAGTCGACCGATGTCCCGGCGGTCGCGGCCACGCCGCTTCCACGCGCCGGCTGAGCCTGGCTGAACCGGCCGGCGGGGCCGATATGCCGGACGGGTCGCATCCGTCTACGATTGTCAGCACAATAGAACGAGGCGGTGCCAGCAGGCGCCGCCTTTTTGCATGGGTCTTCCACAAACGCAAGGAGCTACACCATGTCCACTTCCAGCGGACTGCCCCCTTCGATCATCGTTTCAAGCCACGACATGGACCGCCTGGATGCCATGCTCGAGTCTCCCGCCGTCAGCCAGACCCCCGCCGGGATCGCCCTGGCCGAGGAACTCAACCGCGCGACCGTTGTGGCGCCGGACCAGGTTCCCGAGGGCACCGTCATGATGCATTCGCGCGTAGAGTGCGAAGATGAGCTGCAGAACGAAAAGCACACTCTGACGCTGGTCTATCCGCGTGAAGCCGATGTTGAACAGGGCAAGGTATCGATCCTGGCACCGGTGGGCACCGCCCTGCTTGGCCTGTCGATCGGCCAGACCATGGATTGGGTGGCACCGGGCGGGCGCAAGCTGCGCCTGCGGGTGACCGCCGTCCATCACCAGCCCCACGCCTGACCCTGCCTGCTGCGATCCGCGCAGGTTCCACCGTTTCGTCCCAGGAGTTGCAATGAGCACCGTTTCGCTGTCCAAACTCTCCCAGCTGCGTGATCTGTCCGTGGTGGTTGCCGATACCGGCGACTACGAGGCGATCAAGCGCTTGAAGCCGGTCGACTGCACGACCAACCCCACCCTGGTGAAGAAAGCGCTGGACCTGCCGGTGTATGCCGATCTCATCGAGAGCGCGCTGGCCTGGGGCCGCGAGCAGACGGGTGAGCGCGAGACCATCGTGCACGCGGTGGCCGATCGGCTGACCGTGGGCGTGGGCACCCTGCTCAGCACGCTGGTGCCGGGCCGGGTCTCGACCGAGGTCGATGCCGACCAGGCGCATGACACTGCGGCCACGGTGGCCAAGGCGCGCCAGTTCATCGCGATGTACGAGGCGGCCGGCGTGCCGCGCAGCAAGGTGCTGATCAAGATCGCGGCAACCTGGGAAGGCGTGGAAGCGGCGCGCCAGCTGCAGGCCGAAGGGATCGACTGCAACCTGACGCTGATCTTCAATCCGACCCAGGCCTTGGCGTGCAGTGAAGCCGGGGCGTTCCTGATTTCGCCGTTCGTGGGCCGCATCCTGGATTGGTACGTGGCCAACGGGCAGGCGCCGGCGAGCATCGATGAAGACCCGGGCGTGGTGTTCGTGCGCGGCGTGTATGCCGAGTTCAAGCGCCGCGGTTCGCCGACGGTGGTGATGGGCGCGTCGTTCCGTTCGACGGCGCAGATCGAGGCGCTGGCAGGCTGCGATCGCCTGACGATTTCACCGGATCTGCTGGAAAAGCTGGACGCCGATCACGGTGAGTTGCCGCGCAGGCTGGTGGCCGGTGCGGCCGAGTCTGTGCAGGTGACGCCGATCGATGGTGCGCGGTTTGCGGCGGATCTGGCGGCCGATCCGATGGCGACGGAGAAGCTGGCGAGCGGTATCGATGCGTTCGCCAAGGATCTGGACGCGTTGCGGCAGACGATCCGCGCGCGGCTGTAAGCGCTGGCGGTTGGCTGGCTGTACGACAAAAGGCCCCGCTCATGCGGGGTCTTTTGTTTTTGGCGCGTACGGCAACGGCAACGGCAACGGCTTACTTTCGTTGGGGTTGGCGCGGTGTGGGTGGGTTTGCTGGACGCGCCGTCGACACATGGCTGGTGCGTTGGGGAGAGCAGTAGCGCGGCGAGCCTAGGGCTGTCTGCTGGACCTGGTAGAGCCGACCGTTGGTCGGCTCTGGGGTATCAGGCGTCCACGCCGATGGGGCAGCTGACGCCGGTGCCGCCGATGCCGCAGTAGCCGTTGGGGTTCTTGGCCAGGTACTGCTGGTGGTAGTCCTCGGCGTAGTAGTACGCGGGCGCGGGGAAAACGATATCGGTGGTGATGGGGCCGTAACCGCTGTCGTTGAGGCGCTGCTGGTAGGCGTCGCGGCTGGTGAGGGCAGCGTCGTGCTGAGCCTGGGTGGTGGCGTGGATGGCGGAGCGGTACTGGGTGCCGGTGTCGTTGCCCTGGCGCATGCCCTGGGTGGGGTCGTGGCTTTCCCAGAAGACCTGGAGGAGGCGTTCGAGGGTGACGATGGCCGGGTCGTAGACGACCTCGACGATTTCGGTGTGCCCGGTGAGGCCGGAGCAGACTTCTTCGTAGGTGGGGTTCGCGGTGACGCCGCCGGCGTAGCCGACCGAGGTCGAGTAGACGCCGGGGATGGTCCAGAATTTGCGCTCCGCGCCCCAGAAACAGCCCATGGCGAAGCGGATGCGCTCCAGGCCGGTGAAGCTGTCTTTCAGCGGGTGGCTGTTGACGTAATGCTGGTTGTGCAGCAACGGCAGGGGCTGCTCGCGGCCGGGCAACGCTTCTTCCGGGCGCGGCAGGCGCTGCTTGAAGGCGCCGATGCCCAACAGACCGTTTCCAATACCCAACATGGCGTTCTCCTAGGCCGGCAACAGGCCGGCGCTTTCGTCTCCGTCGAATATGGGGTCGTCCGGGGCCGCGCCCAAGTCCAGCCGGGCGACGATGTCTTCCGCTTCGGGACGGGCCAGATCGGGGACACACACGCGCAGGACGCCGAACAGCGGGAGCTCGCCCATGCCACCCAGCAGCGATTCGCCGAAGACGAAGGCGGGGATGCCGGCGTCCTCCAGGGCGTGTTTGACCAGATGGGCGTCGAACAGGTTGTCGGCCTGGTAGATCACGTGCATGGGTGGGCTCCGGAGGGCATGGGCCCAGCATACGCCCGGGGGCTGAAGGCGTGCCGACCCAGCGAAGGAGCCGGGTGGTGCCGGCCTGCGAAAGGCGTGCCGACCAACGGTCGGCACCTACCCGTTTAGCCTGTCGCCTTGCGACAGGCTAAACTGTTGGTCTTTCTGCCTTTTAACTGCGACCGCGCATCATGTCCGAGCCTACCGCCGCCCCCACCGACGCCCTTCCGGAAGCCCAGGAAAAACGGGATTTCATCCGTCAGATCGTCCGCGAGGACCTGGCCGCCGGCAAGCATGCCGCGATCAAGACGCGCTTCCCGCCCGAGCCCAACGGCTACCTGCACATCGGCCACGCCAAGTCGATCTGCCTGAACTTCGGCATTGCCGGTGAGTTCAACGGCGTGTGCAACCTGCGCTTCGACGACACCAACCCGGCCAAGGAAGATCCGGAGTACGTGGCCGCGATCCAGGATGACGTGCGCTGGCTGGGTTTTGAATGGAACGAGCTGCGCCATGCCTCGGATTACTTCGATGCCTACTACCTGGCCGCGCAGAAGCTGATCACCGATGGCAAGGCGTATGTGTGCGACCTGTCGGCCGAGGAAGTGCGCGCCTACCGCGGCACGCTCACCGAGCCGGGCCGTCCGTCGCCGTTCCGCGACCGTAGCGTCGAAGAGAACCTGGATCTGTTCCGCCGCATGCGCGCGGGCGAGTTCCCGGATGGTGCGCGCACCGTGCGCGCCAAGATCGACATGGCCAGCGGCAACATCAACCTGCGCGACCCGGCGCTGTACCGGATCAAGCATGTCGAACACCAGAACACCGGCACTGCGTGGCCGATCTACCCGATGTACGACTTCGCGCACGCGCTGGGCGATTCCATCGAAGGCATCACCCATTCGCTGTGCACGCTGGAGTTCGAAGACCACCGCCCGCTGTACGACTGGTGCGTGGACAACGTCGATTTCGCCCACCACGATGCACTGACCCAGCCGCTGGTCGATCGCGGCCTGCCGCGTGAAGCCGCCAAGCCGCGCCAGATCGAATTCTCGCGGTTGAACATCAACTACACGGTGATGAGCAAGCGCAAGCTGATGGCGCTGGTCACCGAGCAGCTGGTGGATGGCTGGGAAGATCCGCGCATGCCGACCCTGCAGGGCCTGCGTCGTCGTGGCTATACCCCGGCGGCGATGCGCCTGTTCGCCGAGCGCGTGGGCATCAGCAAGCAGAACTCGCTGATCGATTTCAGCGTGCTCGAAGGCGCGCTGCGCGAAGACCTCGACAGTGCTGCCGCACGCCGCATGGCGGTGGTCGATCCGGTCAAGCTGGTGCTGACCAACCTGCCCGAGGGTCACGAAGAGACCCTGACCTTCTCCAACCACCCCAAGGACGAGGCGTTCGGGACCCGCGAAGTACCGTTCGCACGTGAGCTGTGGATCGAGCGCGAGGATTTCGCTGAAGTCCCGCCAAAGGGCTGGAAGCGCCTGGTGCCGGGCGGCGAAGTGCGCCTGCGCGGGGCCGGCATCATCCGCTGCGATGAAGTGATCAAGGATGCCGACGGCACCATCACCGAACTGCGCGGCTGGCTGGATCCGGAATCGCGCCCGGGCATGGAAGGCGCCAACCGCAAGGTCAAGGGCACCATCCATTGGGTCAGCGCCGTGCACGCGGTGCCGGCCGAGATCCGCCTGTACGACCGTCTGTTCTCGGTGGCCAACCCGGACGACGAATCCGAGGGCAAGACCTACCGCGATTACCTCAATCCGGACTCGCGCCGCACCGTCACCGGCTATGTCGAGCCGGCCGCAGCCACTGCGGCCCCGGAGCAGTCGTTCCAGTTCGAGCGGACCGGCTACTTCGTCGCCGATCGCCGCGATCACACCGCGGCCACGCCGGTGTTCAACCGCAGCGTGACCCTGCGCGATACCTGGTCGGCGTAAGCTGCACCCGGCCGGTGCCAGGCACCGGCCGCCCGATGTCACCTGCGCAGCCCTGCCATGGCAGGGCCTGCGCTCCAGCTCCCCTGCGACCGGCGCAGCCCTGCGCCGGCGTGCGCGTGGCCGTGTTCAGCGCGGGCACGGCATCCCTACGCGCGGCCCGATACACTGCCGCTGCGCCATCTTTGAAGAGGTTCATGTCCCGATGCTGTACGCGCAAGTCCATCTCACCCTGCCCGCCTGGATCCACGACCAGATCGATCTGGGCCGTGTCTATCCCGAGGATGCCGACAAGGTCGCGCTGGCGATCGAATTGTCGCGCCTGAATGTCGAGGCGCAGACCGGTGGCCCGTTCGGCGCCGTGGTGTTTGGGCCGGACCATCGTGTGATCGCCGCCGGCGTGAACCGCGTGGTCCCGCATACGACCTCGCTGGCGCACGCCGAGAACATGGCCTACATGCTGGCCCAGCAACGCCTGCAGACGCCACGCCTGAACGATGTGCTGTCGCCGATCACACTGGCGACCTCCTCCCAGCCGTGCTGCCAGTGTTACGGCGCCACCATCTGGGCCGGTATCGATCGGCTGCTGATCGGTGCCAGCGCGCAGGACGTGGAAGAACTGACCCCGTTCGACGAGGGTCCGCTGCCGGCGGACTGGGTCGGCGAACTCAACACGCGTGGCATCGAGGTCGTGCGCGACATCGAGCGCGACGCTGCACGCGCGGTCCTGCGCCAGTACGGAGAGATCAACGGTGCCCATTACTGATATCCGCGCTTCGGGCGCGATGCGATGAGCGGCCTGCTGTGTCTGTGCCGCCAGGGCTTTGAACCGGAACTGGCCGCCGAGCTGTCCGAGCGCGCGGCGTATGCCAACGTCGCCGGCTATGCGCGCACCCAGCGCAATGACGGCTACGTGGTGTTCGTCACCGAGGAAGGTGCGGCGCTGTCCAAGGCCTTGTCCTGGCGCTCGCTGATCTTCGCCCGGCAGAAGCTGCAGGTGCTGGCCGAGCTGCCGCAGCTCGATGCCGCCGACCGCATCACCCCGATCATTGCCGCGCTTCAGGGGCAGCAACGCTTCGGCGACATGTGGGTCGAGCATCCGGACTCGGATGAAGGCAAGCCGCTGGCCGGCCTGGCCCGCGCATTCGGCAATGCACTGCGCCCGGCGCTGCGCAAGGCCGGCCTGCTGACCGACAAGCCGAACACCGGCCTGCCGCGCCTGCACATCGTGTTCGTCGATGGTCGCCATGCGTTTGTGTGCGTGGCCGATACCCGCGACAGCGCGCCGTGGCCGCTGGGCATCCCGCGCCTGAAGCTGCTGCCCGATGCGCCTTCGCGCTCGGCGCTGAAGCTGGATGAAGCCCTGCTCACCCTGATGACGCCGGAAGAGCGCGAGCTGCTGGTCAAGCCGGGCATGCGCGCGGCCGATCTGGGCGCTGCACCGGGTGGCTGGACGTGGGTGTTGACCCGCCAGCACGTGAAGGTGATCAGCGTGGACAACGGCCCGTTGCGCGAGCATGTGCTGGAGACCGGCCTGGTTGAACATCTGCGCGCCGATGGCTTCCACTGGCAGCCGGAGACCCCGCTGGACTGGATGGTCTGCGACATGGTCGAACAGCCGCGCCGCGTGGCCGAGCGCATGGCCACCTGGTTCCGCGAGGGCTGGTGCAAGCATGCGATCTTCAACCTCAAGCTGCCGATGAAAAAGCGCTGGGATGAAACCCGCCTGTGCCTGGAGCTGTTCCAGGAGCAGGCCGGCAAACCGCTGCACCTGCGCGCCAAGCAGCTGTATCACGACCGCGAAGAAATCACGGTGCTGGCTTCGCCGCTGCGCTGACCCACGCGCACCACCGGTACCGCCGGGCACCCGGCGCCCCCACCTCAGATATACGGAGTTCCCATGCGACGCATATCCAGCCTCACCGTGCTGCTGTCCCTGCTGCCCACGCTCGCCTTGGCCCAGGTCCGCACCCCGCCGCCGGCGGTCAGCGAACCGCTGCGCGAGGTGCCGGCCAGCGTGCGCGCGCAGCCGCTCTCGCAGGGAGAGGTGACCCATCAGGTGACGCTGGCCGCACCGGCCGGCGAAGCCGCGGTGACGGTGCGTTCGGTGCAGCCGGTGAGCGTGGTCGGTCAGTACCGCATCGCGTTCGCGGCGCTGGATGTCGACGGCGATGGCTTCATCAGCCGCGCCGAGGCGCAGGCCAACCCGGCGCTGGCCGATGAATTCAACGCGCTGGACGTGAAGCGGCGCGGCACGCTGGACCGCGCCGATCTGGCCGGCTGGCTGATCGACTGAGCGCGCCGGTCACAGCCCCGCCGCGCGTTTCCAGAACATCGATACCAGCGGCGGCAGCTTTCCGGCGCAGCCCAGCGCGCGACCGCGCGCCAGGGTGAGGTGCATCTCATCATTGGAGAACACCGTGTTGATCGCATCGAAACTGTACGCAGCGACGGTGTTTTCACTGCGGCGTTCGCGTGCCCAGCGCTGCAGGCGGTGCGGTGACATCCAATCCTGGCGGCGCTGCTGTGCGGCCAGCACCATCGTCCGCAACGCGGCGACATCGCGCAGGCCCAGATTGACGCCCTGCCCGGCCAACGGATGCACCACGTGCGCCGCATCACCGAGCGCGAGCACGCGGCCGGCGACGTAGCCGGTCGCCAATTGGCGGCGCAGCGGGAAGGCCGCGCGCCTGGAGGCCAGGGTCATCGCCCCCAGCCGCCCGGCAAAGGCATGGGTGAGCTCACGGCCGAAGGCGGCCTCGTCGAGTGCCAGCACGCGCTCGGCCTCGGCCTCGGGCAGCGTCCACACGATCGAACTGCGCTGCGCGCTGATCGGCAGGACCGCCAGCGGGCCGGTCACCAGGAAGCGCTGCCACGCCGTGGCTTCATTGTTCTTTTCGGTATCCACGTAGGCAACCACGCCACGCTGGCCGTAATCCTGGCGGGTCACCTCCAGCCCGGCCAGGCGGCGCAGGGTGGATTCGGCCCCGTCGGCGGCGATCGCCAGCGACGCGTCGAGCCGACGGCCGTCGTCCAGGCGCAGGCGTACCCCGTTGGCGTCCTGCTCCAGCGCTTCCACCCGCGCCGGGCAGCACAGCTGCACGCCGGCCGCGGGCAGTGCCGCCCACAAGCGGTCCACCAGCAGATCGTTCTCGATGATCCAGCCCAGTTGTTCGCGGCCGAGCGTATCGGCATCGAAACGCAGTTCATCGCCGCCGGCCGCATCCCAGACCCGCATGCGGCGGTAGGCACAGGCGCGTGCGGCAGTCACCGCCGGCCACACGCCGAGCGCGGCCAGCAGCTGGGCGTTGTCCGGCGCGAACGCATACACGCGCAGATCCGGTTGCTGCGGCTGCCAGGCGGCTGGCTCGCGACCTTCGACCAGCGTCACCGTCAACCCGGCATCGGCCAACGCCAAGGCACAGGCCGCGCCGACCACGCCGCCGCCGACCACCACGACATCCTGCGGGCGCCGGCTCACAGGCCGGCTCCGCGGCACAGCGCCGGCACCTGGCCACGGAAGCCCATCGCGCCGCCGACCAGCATCGACTGCATCGGCGTCGCCTGCGCAGCCAGCAAGCCGAGCGACCGCAAGGGCCGCATCAGTGGCGCCGGGTTGCTGGTCAGGCGTGCCAGACCGCCGGAGAAGGCGATGGTCTGCTCGCGGTCTTCCAGACGTCGTGCCACATGTTCGCGCAGCAACGCATCGCTGCCGGCATCGTCAGCCCCGGCGACCAGCTCGGCCAGGGTCAGCGCATCGCGCAGGCCCAGGTTGAAGCCCTGTGCGCCCAGCGGATGGATGGTCTGCGCGGCATTGCCAAGCAGGACGGCGCGCTCGCCGACCAACGCCTGCGACAACACCTGGATCAACGGATACGCGCTGCGCGGCCCGCTCTCCAGCAGGCGGCCGGCACGCCAGCCGATCGCGCTCTGCAGGCGGCTCACCCAGCCGGCATCGTCCAGCGCCATCACCGCCTCGGCCTGATCGCGGGCAACGCCGTGCACCGCGCCGAAGTGACGATCACCACGTGGCAGCAACGCGGTCGGGCCGGTGTCGGTGAAGCGCTCGTACGCGGTGCCGTCCGGCGCACGGGCGGCACGCACCCGCGACACAAACAGGGTCTGTCGGAAATCATGCTCGTCCACGCCGATGCCCAGCGCGTCGCGCACGCCACTGCGGGTGCCATCGGCACCCACCACCAGGCGGGCCGACAGGCAGCGCTCACCGCTGTCATCGGCGATGAACACCTGGCGGTAGCCGTCCACCGTGGCGCCCAGGCGCACGAACCGGGCCGGACGATAGCGGGTCAGATGGGTCAGCGTCTGCAGCCGCGCCTCCAGCGCCTGGCCGAAATCGCGGGCCACGACCACCTGGCCGAACCACGGGCGCTGGTACTGCGCGGCCTCCATCTGCACCCGGCCGAAATCGCCGGCACGGCTGACATGGATACGGGTGATCGCGCCCGGCGCAGCGGCCAGCGCCTGCATCACGCCCAGCGCGGTCAGCGCATTGACGGTGGCCGCAGCAAAGCTGAGGTTGCGCTGGTCGAACACCGCCGGCAGCGTACCCAGCGGCGAGGCCTCGACCAGGCCGACATCGCGGCCGGCACGGTCCAGGGCAATGGCCAGGCTGGCACCGACCAGCCCGCCACCTACGATCACTACATCATGTCGTTCACTCATGCCCGCCATGATAAGGGTTCGCCCGTTCCGGCGGCGTGCGGCGGGCTGCCGCAGCAGGCGCTAGAATGAATGCCTGCCCTTACCCGTCACCGCCATGACCTCCACTGCCCAACGCGCCTTCGTCCTGTCCGTGCTCGTGCTGCTGATGGCGGCGACCCGGGTCAATCATTTCGCGGCGATTCCGGATGCGTCCTGGGCGGTGTTCTTCATCGGCGGCTTCTACCTGCGCCAGTGGACCCGCTGGGCGTTCCCGCTGCTGATGGCGTTGGCGGTAGTGGTCGACTGGATCGTGATCCGCCGCAGTGGCCTGGATTTCTGGCAGCACTACTGCGTCTCCCCCGGCTACTGGATGCTGCTGCCGGCGTACTTCGCCATGTGGGGCGGCGGCATGCTGCTGCGCGGCGGCTATCACGGTGCCACCTGGGCCGCGCTGGGCAAGGGCGCGCTGTTGCTGGTCGCGGCGGTGGCGGTCTGCCATCTGTTCGCCCAGGGCGGCTTCTACTGGACCAGTGACAACGTGGCCGCCCCCACCCTCGGTGGCTGGGCGAAAAACTACAGCGACTGGTTCCTGCCCTACCTGCGCACCGCCGCGGTCTACGTCGGCCTGGCCGCCGCCCTGCAGCTGGCGACCGAACAGGTCGGCAAGCTGCTGCAGGCGCGCCGCGACGTGCTGCACTGAGCGCGGCAGGGCTCCCCGATGGGCAACCGCCTTTCCCGTATCTATACGCGCACCGGTGACGATGGCAGTACCGGGCTGGGCGATGGCAGCCGCGTGGCCAAGGACGACGCCCGCGTCGCCGCCTACGGTACGGTCGATGAGGCCAACTCTGCGCTCGGGGTGCTGCTCGCGGCACCGCTGCCCGACGACGTCCGCGCCCTGCTGACGGTGATCCAGCACCAGCTGTTCGATCTGGGCGGCGAGCTGTGCATTCCCGGCCATGCCGCCATCCACGCCGCCGACATCCAGGCGCTGGAGCAGCAGCTGGACCACTACAACGCCGATCTACCGGTGTTGAAGGAATTCATCCTGCCGGCCGGTGGCGAAGCGGCCGCCCGCTGCCACCTGGCCCGCACCATCGTGCGCCGGGCCGAGCGTGAGACGGTCACGCTGGCGCGCCGGGAGACAGTCCGCCCGGAAGCGCTGCACTACCTCAACCGCCTGTCGGACCTGCTGTTCGTGCTCGCGCGCGTGCTGGCCCGCGCCGACGGCCACGGCGAGGTGCTCTGGCGCCACGAGCGCCGCCACGCCTGAGCGGCCCTGCCGCCCCACCCGGATATCCTGCCCGCATGCTGGTTTTCACCCACCCCGCCTGTCTGCAACACGATCCCGGCCGGGGCCACCCCGAATGCCCGGCGCGCCTGCAGGGCGTGCTCGATGCGCTCAAGGCGGCCTATCCGGACCAGCTGGACTGGCGGCAGGCGCCCCCGGCCAAGCTCGGTGAGCTGGCCCGGGTCCATGACAGCGAACTGATCGACCTGGTCCTCACGCCGCAGACCGAGCCGCTGCGGCTGATCGACATGGACACCATGACCTCGCCCGGCTCGGCCAGTGCGGCCCTTCACGCGGCCGGTGCCGGCGTGGCGGCGGTCGATGCGGTGATGCTCGGCGAAGACCCGGTCGCGTTCTGCGCCGTGCGCCCGCCGGGCCACCATGCCAGCGCCAACACGGCGATGGGCTTCTGCCTGTTCAACAACATCGCCATCGCCGCGGCCTATGCCCGCGACCGCTATGGACTGGAGCGGATCGCCATCGTCGATTTCGACGTGCACCACGGCAACGGCACCCAGGACATCTTCATCGCCGATCCCGGGGTGGCCTACTACAGCACCCACCAGGCCGGGTTGTTCCCCAATTCCGGCCTTCGCCGCGACCGTGGGGCCGGCAACCTGATGAACATCCTGCTGCCCCCGGGCAGCGGCGGCTTCCGCTTCCGCAACACCTGGGCCGACGAGATGCTGCCGGCCATCGATGATTTCCGCCCGCAGCTGCTGCTGATCTCGGCCGGCTTCGATGCGCACATGCGCGACCCGCAGGCCGACCTGATGCTGGAAACCGAGGATTTCGCCTGGATCACCGCCGAGCTGCGCGGGCTCGCCCGCCGCCACGGCGCCGGCCGGATCGTCTCCATGCTCGAGGGCGGATACGACCTGCAGGCCTTGGCCGAGTGCAGCGTGGCGCACGTCGGCGAGCTGCGCTGAGGCGGCCCGGCCCGGGTTGCGAATGAACCCGGCCCCCTGCATCGGCGCGACCTTCATTGCCCCTATGCAAGGGATGGGGCAAGCTACGATCCGTTTTCTCCCGAATCCGATACCGCGTGCGCCGAGCCCTCCGCCTGCTGCCTCTCCCCCTCAGTATCGCCATCTGCTTGCCGGCCCTGGCCGACGACAAGCCGGTCAACTGGGGCCTGTGCCCGGTAACCGACGTGCTGCCCGTGTTCGACGATGCGCCCAAGGCCGACAAAGCCGCGGCCGCCACGCGTGGCCAGCAGCCGACCGATATCGAGGGTGACCAACTTTCCGGTACCTCCGTGGTGCCCAACTACCAGGGCAATGTCGCGCTCAAGCGTGGCGACCAGTTCCTGGGGACCGACAACCTGAGCTTCGATACCGAGAGCGGCAATTACGTCGCCGAGGGCAACGTCCGCTACCAGGACTCCTCGATCCGGATGAAGGCCCGTCGTGCCGAGGGCAACCAGGAAAGCGATACCCACAAGATCAGCGACATCCAGTACCAGCTGGTGTCCCGCCGGGGCAATGGCGGTGCCGAGTCAATCGACCTGCAGGGCGCGGTGGGCCAGATGCATCGCTCCACCTACACCACCTGCGATCCCTCGCAGCCGGTGTGGAAGCTCTCGGCACCGCAGATCGAGGTCGATAACGACGCCGGCTTCGGCACGGCGCGCAACGCGGTGCTGCGCATCGGCAAGGTGCCGGTGCTGTGGGCGCCGTACTTCAAGTTCCCGATCGACGACCGCCGCCAGACCGGCCTGCTCTACCCGCAGATCGGCCTGTCCGGCCGCAACGGCTTCGACTACACCCAGCCGATCTATCTGAATCTGGCGCCGAACTTCGACGACACGCTGATGCCGCGCTACATGAGCAAGCGCGGTTTCATGCTGGACAACGAATTCCGCTATCTCTACGACGGCGGCCGCGGCGAGCTGATGACCGCCTACCTGCCCAACGACAAGCTGCGCGACAAGGATCGCGGCCGCGTGGAGTTCAGCGGGTACCACAACATCAACGCCAACTGGCAGGCCCGTGCCAGCCTGGCCTGGGTCAGCGATGAGCGCTATCTGGAGGATTTCTCCAACCGGCTGCTCGGCGTGACCACCTCCAACCTGCAGAGCCAGATCGGCATCTACGGTACCGGTGAGAACTGGACCGGCGGCCTGATGGCCGACTATTGGCAGCTCACCGATTACACGCTGACCGAAACGTCCCTGCCGTATGCCCGCCAGCCGCGCCTGTTCGTCAATTGGGACAAGCCGCTGCTGCCGTGGCTGGAAACCGGCGTGTATGCCGAAGCGGTGAACTTCACCCATCTGGACGTGCACGAGAAGTTCGGCGTGGAACAGGAATACGAGCGCACCGGCGTGTCACGCGCTGTGGATGGCGGCTCACGCCTGGACGTCAAGCCGTATGTCTCGATGCCGTTCAGCGGCGCGGCCTGGTATGTCACCCCGACCCTGGCCTACCGCTACACCGGGTATGACCTGGAGCGCGGGCTGGCCGATGACATCCGCCGGCAGAACCTGATCGCGGCCGGTATCGATCCGGCCACCGCGACCCCGGACCAGCTGCGCGGCAACACCTCGCCGAGCCGCAGCCTGCCGATCGGCACCATCGACGCCGGCCTGTTCTTCGACCGCGAGACCACCATCGGCGACACCCGCTTCCTGCACACACTGGAACCGCGCCTGTTCTACCTGCGTACGCCTTACCGCGACCAGAGCGACCTGCCGGTGTTCGATACGCGTGACTTCACCTTCAGCTGGGGCCAGCTGTTCCGCGATTCGCGCTATTCCGGCGCCGATCGCCAGAACGACGCCAACCAGCTGACCATGGCGGTGAGCACCCGCTTCATCGACCAGGACACCGGCAAAGAGCGCTTCTCGGGGAGCCTCGGCCAGATCCTGTACTTCGATGATTCGCGGGTCACGCTCAACAGCAGTGAAACGCCGGTCGAGCAGGGCAAGTCGGCCTGGATCGCCGATACGAACTACATGATCAACGACCGCTGGACCCTGGGTGCCACCTATCAGTGGGATCCCAAGTACAAGCGTGAGGATCTGG
Source organism: Stenotrophomonas sp. IS26 (assembly GCF_054188265.1). Lineage (NCBI taxonomy): Bacteria > Pseudomonadati > Pseudomonadota > Gammaproteobacteria > Lysobacterales > Lysobacteraceae > Stenotrophomonas > Stenotrophomonas sp. IS26. The sequence goes on along the minus strand of NZ_JBSZJV010000018.1, from coordinate 7,995 downwards.
CCAGCGTGCGCGCGCGCTACCTCATGTCCAACGACGGCATCGTCAACCTGACCTACCGCAGCCGCTTGAATCCGCAGGCCTCGACCACGGCGACCCGCCGCGACCGGACGCTGCTGGAGCAGGCCGACCTGTCCTTCCTTTACCCGCTGAACGAGCGCTGGAGCCTGGTCGGACGCTATTACTACTCCATCCAGGACCGCGCCCCGCTGGAAATCATCGGTGGCGTGCAGTGGGACAGCTGCTGTCTGGCCGTTCGCGCCATCGCCCGCCGCTACGTGCGCAATCGCGAAGGTGAACTCAACAACTCCTTCCAGATCGAGTTCGTGCTCAAGGGCCTGAGCTCCATCGGCCAGAACACGGACCGCACCTTGCGCCGTGCTATTCTCGGGTACTACCGAGACGACCTCTATCTGGTGCCGCCCAGCAACACCGGTGCAGCCCGCGACGACTACGATCCGAATCAGATCCCATGACCAAGACCCTTCCCGTACTCCTCGCCTCCCTGCTGGCGGTCTCCTCCGCGACGGCCCCGTTGCAGGTGCTGGCCCAGCAGGGTCAGCCGCTGGACCGCATCGCGGCGATCGTCGATGAGGACGTCGTGCTGCAGAGCGAACTGGACCGCGCCGTCCAGAACATCAAGGCCCAGTACGCCGGTCGTGAAAACCAGCTGCCGCCCGATGATGTGCTCAGCCGCCAGGTGCTCGAGCGCCTGGTGCTGGTGAAGCTGCAGGTGGCGCGTGCCGAGAGCAGTGGCATCAAGGTCAGCGATCAGGAACTGAACCAGGCCATCAACGCCATCGCCCAGCAGAACGGCTCCACCCTGGATGCCCTGCGCCAGCGTCTGGCCAGCGATGGCCTGGATTTCAACGATTTCCGCGATTCGGTGCGTGACGAGATCACCGTCCAGCGCCTGCGCCAGAGCTTCGCGCAGAGCCGCATCACCGTCAGCGAAGGCGAAGTGGATGGCGCGCTCAAGCAGCAGGCCACCGTGGGCACCCAGTACCACCTGGCCCACATCCTGATCGGCCTGCCGGAAGGCGCCACCGCCGAGCAGATCACCACCGGCCAGAAGAAGGCCGATGGCGTCAAGGCGCTGCTGGACAAGGGCGAGATCGACTTCAACGCCGCCGCCGTCCGTTATTCGGACAGCCCCAACGCGCTGGAAGGCGGCGACCTGGGCTGGCGTTCGCTGGATGAAATCCCGAATGCCTTCGCGCAGATGATGAAAGAGATGAAGTCCGGCGACGTGGTCGGCCCGCTGCGTGGCCCCAGTGGCTTCCAGCTGCTGAAGCTGGTCGAGGTGCGTGATGCCAGCGCGGCCGCTGACGGCGGTCACACCATCACCGAATACCACGCCCGTCATATCCTGGTCCGCATCACCGACCAGCAGGACAATGCCGCGGCCAAGGCCAAGATCGACACCCTGCGTGCCCGCATCGCCGGCGGCGCCGAGTTCGATGCAGTGGCCAAGGAATCCTCGGAAGACAACAACAGCAAGGGCCAGGGCGGCGATCTGGGCTGGTTCCCGGCCGATGCCTTCGGCCCGGATTTCGGCAAGCAGGTTGAGGGCATCACCGACGGCGGCGTGAGCCCGCCGTTCCGTACCGATGCCGGCTGGCACATCGTCCAGCGCGTCGCCACGCGCCAGACCGATGCCACCACCGACAACCAGCGCGCCCAGATCCGTGAAACGATCGGCCGCCGCAAGCTGGAGGAAGAGTACAACCGCTTCCTGCAGGAACTGCGTGGCGAAGCCTACGTGGATATGCGCGGCTATGCCCCGGGTGCCGCGGCGACCACGCCGCCGCAGTCCTGATCCATGCTCCCGCAGCTCGCGCTGGTACCGGGCGAGCCGGCGGGGATCGGCCCGGAGCTCTGCCTCCGTCTGATCCAGCAGCCGCGCACCGATTGCCGGCTGCTGGCCTTCGCCGACCCGGACACGCTGCAGGCTGCCGCCGCTGCGCTGTCGCTGCCCCTGCAGCTCCTGCCTGAAGACACCATCGCCCGTCAGCCGGGCGATCTGCCGTTGCGCGCGGTCCCCAATGCCGTGCCCTCGCGCTTCGGCACGCCGGATCCGGCCAACGCCGGGGCCGTGATCGGCGCACTGCGCCAGGCCGGGCAGGCCTGCCTGTCCGGTGAACTTGCTGGCGTGGTCACCGGCCCGGTGCACAAGGCGGTCATCAACGAGGGCGGCATCGCCTACAGCGGCACCACCGAACTGCTGGCCGACCAGGCCCGCACCCCGGTGGTGATGATGCTCGCCAATGACATCGTCCGGGTCGCCCTGGCCACCACCCACCTGCCGTTGCGCGCGGTGGCCGATGCGATCACGGCCGATGGCCTGGCACTCACCCTGAAGATCATCCACGACGCCCTGCAGCGCGATTTCGGGCTGGCCTCGCCGCGCATCGCCGTGCTCGGGCTCAACCCGCACGCCGGCGAAGACGGTCATCTGGGGCGCGAAGAACTGGACCTGATCATCCCGCTGCTGGCGCGCCTGCGCGCCCAGGGCATGGACCTGGCCGGGCCGCTGCCGGCCGACACCGCCTTCCTGCCGGCCAAGCTGGCCGGGTTCGACACGGTGCTGGCCATGTACCACGACCAGGGCCTGCCGGTGCTCAAGTACAGCGGCTTCGAGCAGGCCGTCAACATCACCCTGGGCCTGCCCTACCCGCGCGTCGCGGTCGACCATGGCACCGCCCTGGATCTGGCCGGCCGCGGCCTGGCCGACCCGTCCAGCCTCCTCGCTGCCACCGCGCTGTGTGCCCGGCTGGCGCGCCAACGTACACTGGTGCCATGACTTCTTCGTATTCCTCCTCCGGCGCGCCCGGTTTTTCCGGCCCCGCCAAGAAGCAGCTCGGCCAGCACTTCCTCGCCGACCGCAGCTACATCGACAAGATCGTGCTGGCGGTCAGCCCGAAAGACGGCGACCGACTGGTCGAGATCGGCCCGGGCCAGGGCGCGATCACCCTGCCGCTGCTGCGCCGCCACCCGAAGCTGACCGTGATCGAGTTCGATCGGGATCTGGTCGGCCCGCTGGCCGCCGCCGCCGAACCGCTGGGCGAGATGACCATCATCCACCGCGACGTGCTGCAGGTGGATTTCACCGAGCTGGCTGCCGGCAGCCCGATCCGCCTGGTCGGCAACCTGCCCTACAACATCTCCTCGCCGATCCTGTTCCATGCGCTGGACCACGCCGCGGTGATCACCGACATGCACTTCATGCTGCAGAAGGAAGTGGTCGACCGCATGGCCGCCGATCCGGGCAGCAAGGTGTATGGCCGGCTGAGCGTGATGCTGCAGGCGTTCTGCAAGGTGACCTCGCTGTTCGTGGTGCCGCCGGGTGCGTTCCGCCCGCCGCCCAAGGTCGATTCGGCGGTGGTGCGGCTGGTCCCGCGGGATCCGGCCACGGTCGGCATCCTGGACCGCAAGCGCTTCGCCCATGTGGTCAAGGCCGCCTTTGGTCAGCGCCGCAAGACCCTGCGCAACGCGCTGCAGAACGTGTGCACGCCCGAGCAGTTCGAAGCGGCCGGCGTGCGCAGCGATGCCCGCGCCGAGCAGCTGGACGTGGCGCAGTTCATCGCGCTGGCCAACGTCCCGTACGAGGCTGACGCGCCGCAAGGTTGAGCGCGCCACCTCGTGGCCAGCACCGGCCGCGCGCACGTGGAACCGCCTGACATCCATGACGGGGGCGCTGCCAGCTTGGGCAGCACTCATCTCATCGTGCACAACATTCACTAAACTGCCTGCATGAACGACGCTGCAAACTACGCGATCTCCGTCGAGGTCGCCCCCCGCTTCCTCGATGACCAGTCCACCCCGGAGGACGGCCGCTACGCGTTCGCCTATACGATCCGCATCCTCAACCGGGGTCGCGTCGCGGCACGGCTGGTGGCCCGCCACTGGCGGATCACCGATGCCAATGGCCGCATCGAGCATGTCGATGGCGATGGGGTGATCGGCGAACAGCCGCGGCTGCGCCCCGGTGAAGACTTCCGTTACACCTCCGGTGTCATGCTGGAGACCGAGCACGGCACGATGCAGGGGCACTACGACATGGTGGCCGACGACGGCACCGAGTTCGCCGCCCCCATCGCGCCGTTCGTCCTGACCGTTCCGCGCACACTGCACTGATGGAGGCGCACGCATGAGTGTCTGGGCCATCGGCGACCTGCAGGGCTGCTACGACGTCACCCAGCGGTTGCTGGAAAAAATCAACTTCGACCCCGCGGTCGACACGCTGTGGTTCTGCGGCGATCTGGTCAACCGCGGGGGGCAGTCGCTGGAAACCCTGCGCCTGGTCCATTCGCTGCGCGAGAGCAGCGTGATCGTGCTGGGCAACCACGACCTGTCCCTGCTCGCGGTCGGTGCACGCACCGAGGAAGAGCAGCGCAAGGTCAACCCGGATCTGCTGCGCATCGTGCAGGCCGAGGACCGCGACGAGCTGCTGGACTGGCTGCGTCTGCAGAAGCTGGCCCATGTGGACCGCGAGCTGGGCTGGATGATGATCCACGCCGGGCTGGCCCCGAAGTGGACCACCCAGCTGGCCGAAAAGCATGCCCGCGAGGTCGAGCAGCAGCTGCACGGCAGCGGCTACCGCAAGCTGTTCCGCAACATGTATGGCGACAAGCCCAGCTGGTCCCCCGGGCTGGCCGGCTACGACCGCTCCCGCGCGATCATCAATCTGTTCACCCGGATGCGTTACTGCACCCCGCGGGGCCGGATCGGGATCGAAGACAAGGGCACGCCGGGTACGCAGGAACAGGGCCTGTACCCCTGGTTCGAAGTGCCGGGCCGCGCCGAGCGCGACCTGAAGATCGTCTGCGGGCATTGGTCCGCCCTCGGTCTGACCATCACCCAGGGCGTGCATGCGATCGATACCGGCGCGGTCTGGGGTGGCAAGCTCACCGCACTGCAGCTGGATACCGAAGAACTGCGCGTGGTGCAGGTGCCGGGCCGCGATGTGCCCAAGCCGGTGTCCGCGCCGCGTCCGCCGGCTCGCCGGCCGGCTGCCGAGGGTGCGCAGCCGAATGGGCGTCCACCGCGCCAGGGCCAAGGCCAGGGGCGCGACCGTGGCCGGGGCGGCCAGGGCCGACAGGGCGGCGGTGCGAAGCCCGCGCAGAACGCCGAGCAGCAGCCGCAGCAACAGCAACAGCCGCAGAACAACGACGTCACCAGCGACGCCGAATGAGCCGCAGGCCGGTCAGTACGACCGGCCTGCCAGCAGCGCGCGCTCAGGCGCGGCGGTAATCCACGAAATCGAACGCGAACGCGTGCCGCTCGTCGGCCGCGTGGTGTTCGCGCGCCACCTCCACCCACAGCGCCGGATCGACCGGCGGGAAATGGGTATCGGCCGGTACAGTGGTCTGTACCCACGTCAGGTGCAGATCGGTGGCCTGGGCCATGGCCAGGCGATAGATCTCGCCGCCACCGATGACGCACAGCTCTTCGGCCCCCGCAGCGCCCGCTGCCTGCAGCGCCTGCTCGATCGAGGCCACCGCCTGCATGCCGTCGAACGGCACCTGCCCACTGCGGGTCAGCACCAGATTCAACCGGCCCGGCAAGGCACGGCCGAGCGACTGCGCGGTCTTGCGCCCCATCAGGATCGGCTTGCCGACGGTCAGCGCTTTGAAGCGCTTGAGATCGTCCGGCAGCTTCCATGGCAGGTCGTTGTCACGGCCGATGCCGTGGTCGGTGTCCAGCGCGGCGATCAGGGAGAGCGTCATGCGCGTGTTGCTCACACCGCCACCGGGGCCTTGATCGCCGGGTGCGGGTCGTAACCATCGATGCGGATGTCATCGAACTGGAAACCGAACAGATCGGTCACGTCGGGGTTCAACCAGAGTTTCGGCAGCGCGCGCGGCTCACGTGCGAGCTGTTCGCGGGCCTGCTCGAAATGGTTCGAGTACAGGTGCGCATCGCCCAGGGTGTGCACGAAATCGCCGACGCCCAGCCCGGTCGCCTGCGCCACCATGTGGGTCAGCAGCGCGTAGCTGGCGATGTTGAACGGCACGCCGAGGAAGATGTCGCCGCTGCGCTGGTACAGCTGGCAGCTGAGCTTGCCGTCCACCACATAGAACTGAAACAGATTGTGGCACGGCATCAACGCCATCTGCGACAGCTCGCCCACGTTCCAGGCACTGACCACCAGCCGGCGCGAATCCGGGTTGCGCTTGATCTCGTCCACCAGCCACTGCATCTGGTCGATCGCCCCGCCATCGGCGGTGGCCCAGCTGCGCCACTGCTTGCCGTAGATCGGGCCGAGGTCGCCGTTGGCATCGGCCCATTCGTCCCATATCCGCACCTGGTGCTCCTTGAGATACCCGATGTTGGTATCCCCCTTCAGGAACCACAGCAGCTCATGGATGATCGAGCGCAGGTGCAGCTTCTTGGTGGTGACCAACGGGAAGCCGTCATTGAGATTGAAGCGCATCTGCCAGCCGAACACGCTGCGCGTGCCGGTGCCGGTGCGATCGGACTTTTCCGTGCCGTGCTCCAGCACATGCTCAAGCAGCGCCAGGTAGGCCTTCATGCCTTGGCGCCCGCGGTAGCGACCGGCAGGACCGGCTGCAGCACCGGCGCACGGCGCGACAGCGCCAGCAACACCAGGCCGAAGGCCACCAGCGGCAGGCTGAGCAGCTGGCCACGGGTGAACCAGTCGAAGGCGAGGTAGACGCCGTTGTCGGGCATGCGCACGAACTCGACCGCGAAGCGGAAGATGCCGTACATCAGCGCGAACAGGCCGGCGATGACGTAGCGGTGGCGCGGCTTGGCCGACACGGCCCACAGCACCACGAACATCACCAGGCCTTCCAGCAGCGCTTCATACAGCTGCGAGGGATGGCGGGCGTACGGGTTGAGCGCGCCGGTGGCGAACTCGGCCTTCAGCGTGGCCAGGTCCAGCCCGTTCAACGGCGCCGGCAGGCCGCTCGGGAACACCACGCCCCAGGTGCCATCGGTGTACTTGCCCCACAGCTCGGCGCCGATGAAGTTGCCGATGCGGCCGAACCCCAGGCCCAGCGGCACCAGCGGGGACATGAAATCGAGGGTATCGAACAGGTGCAGGCGATGCTTGCGCGACCACCACCACGCGGCGAACAGCACGCCGAGCAGGCCACCGTGGAAGCTCATGCCGCCGTCCCAGACCTTGAACAGCAGCAGCGGGTTGTGCAGGAATTCCGAGGTGGCGTAGAACAGCATGTAGCCCACGCGGCCACCGACGACCACGCCGAGCATCGCGTAGAACAGCAGATCGGAGAAGCCGGTGGCATCGACCCCGGGCAGGCGCCCGGCCGCGATCCGCTTGCGCCCCAGCCACCAGGCGGCGGTGAAGCCGAGCAGGTACATGATGCCGTACCAATGCACCTTGATCGGCCCAAGCGAGATGGCGATGGGGTCGATGTCGTGGAAATAGATCATGGGCGATGCCTTGCAGGGATGCCGATATTCTAGCGCCGCCCGGGAGCGGCCTCGCGGTGGCCCCGATCACGCGATTGCCGGGCTTCAGCCCAGCATCTGCGGCGTGTCCGGCAGGCCGTCATCCTGTGACCCCGGAACGGGCGGATAGTGCCCGGCCAGCAGGTCGGAAACCTCTTCGATCGCCAGCAGCACGCCCTCCTGCAGCGCGCCCTCGCGCAGCCGCTGCTGCATGTGCGCGCAGATCGCCTGCCACTGCGCCTCACCGATGCGCCCACGCAGCCCGCGGTCGGCGACCAGCTCGATGGCATGGTCGGCCAGCAGCAGGTAGATCAGCACGCCGTTGTTGTGTTCGGTATCCCAGGTGTGCAGCTGGGCGAAGGCCTGCTGTGCGCGCTGCTGTGCGGTGATGCCCTGCCACAACGCGGCCAGCGGCAGAGCCGCTTCCACCGCGAACATCACCTGGCCACCGTGGCGCCGCTCGCCGGCAGTGATCGCATCGGTGATCGCCTGCAGATGTGCGGGTGGGAAGGCGCGCCGCACCGACGGGGAAAACACGTGCCGGAGCCAGCGCATCAC
>NZ_JBSZJV010000017.1:0-78922 GCF_054188265.1 Stenotrophomonas sp. IS26 | reverse complement strand
GCGAGACCGTGGCTGCCCACCAGGGCAACGTCAGTGCCGCCGCACGTCAGCTCGGCATCTCACGCACGACGCTGTACAAGCTGATTCGCGCGTAGTAACCAGCGCCCGGCGGTAAACACGCCGGAAGCCGCATCTTTTCGATCTGCGCAACGAGGTTGCCGGCCACGGGCCGGCACTACCGCTTTGCTCGCCCGTCCGCCGAGAAAGCGTCGGGGCGGCGGGTAGGGCCTGGCCTTGCCCGGACCATGAGCGGCATGGATGCCGCGACATGAGCCCCCATGGATGGGTTCACGGCGGGTCCGGGCAAGGCCAGGCCCTACCCGCCGCAGCCCTCGCCAATGAATCGCCAGCCTTCTGCGATGAGCTGCCAGCGCCAAAGACAACGAAAGCCCCTCGGCAACAAACAGCGGCGCCCTTCGCTGGCGCCCTTCGCTACAGCCGTCCGGCCAAGATCAATCGCGGAAGTTATCAAACTGCAGCGGAACCTCGAAGGTCTCCTTCCGCAACAGCGCCATCGCATCCTGCAGATCATCGCGCTTCTTGCCCGTCACCCGCAGCTTGTCGCCATTGATCTGACTGTCCACCTTCAACTTGGCCTCCTTGATCGTCGCTGCGATCTTCTTGGCCACCTTCTGCTCGATCCCCTGCTTCACCGTGATCTTCTGCCGCGCACCGGCCAGATTGCTTTCGATATCACCAAACTCCAGGCACGCCGCATCGATCTTCCGCGCCGTCAGGCGCTGACGCAGGATGTCCGTCATCTGCTGCAGCTGGAAATCGCTCGGCGCGGACTGCGTGATCACGCTGTCCTCCAGCACGAACTTCGCGTCCACGCCCTTGAAATCGAAACGCGTGGACAGCTCGCGGTTGGCCTGGTCGACCGCGTTGGTCAGCTCGTGGGTGTCGACTTCGGAAACAACGTCAAAAGAGGGCATGGGCAAACTCCAACGGGTGAATGCCCCCATTCTATCAAGCCGCCATGGACGGGCCGGCCAAGCCGGCGATAATGGGCCATGAACACGCAGAAATCCCCCACCCGCGCCGTCGCCTGGATGCTGATCGCCGTCGCCTGCTTTTCGCTGATGGATGCCGGCATGAAGCAGCTGTCGGCCAGCTATCCCACCCTGCAGGTCACCTTCCTGCGCGGCGCGGCCTCGCTGCCGTTCGTGCTGGTCTGGGTGCTGGCCACCGCCGGCCCGCGCTCGCTGGTGCCCAGGCGCTGGGTCCTGCACCTGCTGCGCGGCGTGCTCGGCATGGTGATGATCGGCTGCTTCGTCTATGCCCTGCGCAGCCTGCCGCTGTCCACCGCCTACACCATCTACTTCGTCGCCCCGCTGCTGATCGCCGCGCTCTCGGTGCCGCTGCTCGGCGAGCACGTGGGCCCGCGCCGCTGGATCGCCATCGGCATCGGCCTGGTCGGCGTGCTGGTCGTGCTGCGCCCCGGTGTCGGCGGGATCATTTCCTTCCCGGGCCTGATGGTGCTGCTGGCCGCCACCGCCTATGCCCTGGCCGCGATCACGGTCAGCATGCTGACCCGTACCGACACCCCGCAGTCGATGGTGGTGTGGTTCCTGGTGATCATGGCCGTCGGCGCCGGCCTGCTGGCGATCCCGGACTGGCAGCCGCTGCAACTGGGCCATGCCGCGCTGATCGCCGGCATGGGCCTGGCCGGGGCAGGGGGGCAGGTCGCCCTGACCCGTGCTTTCCAGCTGGGGGAAGCCTCGATGATCGCGCCGCTGGAGTACACCGGGCTGGTCTGGGTGATCGGCTGGGACCTGCTGTTCTGGGGCGTGCTGCCCGACCAGGTGACCTGGCTGGGCGCGGCGATCATCGTCGCCTCGGGCCTGTACCTGCTGCACCGTGAGCGGGTGCGCCGGGTCCAGCCGCCCCGGCCGCTGGACCACCCCTGAGCCCGGCCGGCGCCCGCTGGCTGGCCGGATCACGGCCTCTTAGAACCAAACGGAATATCATTCCGCGCAACCGCACGGGTCAGGGCCGCCCCGCGCTGGTAGGCTGCACGCCCCCTCCCGTCGATGCCCGGTTGACCGCGAAGTGATCGAGTTCCAGCGCCTGCACAAATCCTATGCCGTCGGCGGCCGCGCGATTGCCGCGCTGCAGCCGCTGGACCTGACCATCGAGGCCGGCGAAGTGTTCGGCATCATCGGCCATTCCGGTGCGGGCAAATCGACCCTGATCCGGCTGATCAACCGGCTCGAGGAGCCCACCGGCGGCCGGCTGCTGATCAACGGCGAGGATGTCACCGCGCTCGATGCCGAGGGCCTGCGGGTGCTGCGCCGGAAGATCGGCATGATCTTCCAGCACTTCAACCTGCTCTCGTCGCGCACCGTAGCCTCCAATGTCGCCTTCCCGCTGGAGCTGGCCGGCACGCCGCGCGCGGAGATCGACGCGCGCGTGGACGAACTGCTGCGTACCGTCGGCCTGGAAGCGCACGCCAACAAGTATCCGGCGCAGTTGTCCGGTGGCCAGAAGCAGCGCGTCGGCATCGCCCGCGCCCTGGCCACCCGCCCGCAGATCCTGCTGTGCGATGAGGCCACCAGTGCGCTGGACCCGCAGACCACCGCCTCGGTGCTCAAGCTGCTGGGCAGGATCAACCGCGAGCTGGGCCTGACCATCGTGCTGATCACCCACGAGATGGACGTGATCCGCCGCGTCTGCGACCGCGTCGCGGTGCTCGATGCCGGCCACCTGGTCGAAACCGGCCCGGTCACCGAGGTGTTCCTGCACCCGCAGCACCCGACCACCCTCCGCTTCGTCAGCGAGTCCGAGCAGGTCGACGAGGGCGAACTGCACAAGGACTTCGAGGCTGTCGCCGGGCGCATCGTGCGCCTGACCTTCCTCGGCGCCGACACCTACGAACCGTTGCTGGGGCGCATCGCGCGCGAGACCGGCGTGGACTACAACATCCTGTCCGGCCGCATCGACCGGATCAAGGACACCCCGTATGGCCAGCTGACCGTGTCGCTGGTCGGGGGCGATGTGCAGGCCGCGCAGGCGGGCTTCGTCGCTGCCGGTGTCCACCTTGAGGAGCTGCGCCGATGATCCTGGCCACCGCAGGCGGGTTCTTCCGCCATCTCGACGCCGGCAAATGGGCCGATATCGGCCAGGCCACGCTGGATACCCTGCTGATGCTCGGCGGCTCACTGCCGCTGACGCTGCTGATCGGCCTGCCGCTGGGCGTACTGCTGTTCCTGACCGGCTCGCCGCAGCTGCACCGCAAGCCGGTGCTGTATGGGGCGCTGGCGCTGCTGGTGAACCTGCTGCGCTCGGTGCCTTTCATCATCCTGATGATCGTGCTGATCCCGCTCACGCTGTGGATGATGGGCACCTCGCTGGGCGTCCGCGGCGCGATCGTGCCGCTGGTGATCGGCGCGGCGCCGTTCTATGCGCGCCTGGTCGAAACCGCGCTGCGCGAAGTGGACCGTGGCGTGATCGAAGCAACCCAGGCGATGGGCGCCACCACGTGGCAGCTGGTCACCCGGGTGCTGCTGCCCGAAGCGCGACCGGGCCTGATCGCCGGCGCCACGGTCACGGTGATCGCGCTGATCGGCTTCACCGCGATGGGCGGCGCGATCGGCTCGGGCGGCCTGGGCGACCTGGCCTTCCGCGATGGCTACCAGCGCTCGCACACCGACGTGGCCCTGGTCACCGTGGTCCTGCTGCTGGTGCTGGTGCAGATCCTGCAGATGATCGGCGACCGCCTGGTCTCGCACTACAGCCGGAAATAACCGCTCGGTACCGACCGTTGGTCGGTACGCCATCCTCGACGCCGCGTCGTGGCTGGCCCTCCAGGCCGAGTACGATCTGAAGACGCTGCCGACCCGTCAGGAAATCGAGCGCAGGGTGCAGCCGCGCGAGGCGGCCTGACCGCCGCCCTTACCGGACGTTCGGCACTTCAAAGCCCAGCCGGTCCACCTGCTCGGGGTGCTGCGGCACGCGCTTGAGCTTGTCGGTGTTGACCCCGTAATCGTCACGCAGGCGGGTGGCGAGCTCCTTGTAGAGCTCTTTGTCCATGTCCGGCTGGCGCGCGAAGATCCAGGCCATCTCGCGGCCCGGGTAGCCGAGCATCGCCCACGAATAATCCGGCGCCACTTCCAGTACGCGGGTATGGGTCGGCACGATCTTGTAGAACCAGGTGCGCCAGTTGTGGTTGCCGCTCTTCTCGTCCACCGAGGCGCGGACGGTCAGTTCCTGCTGCGGCTCGGAGAAGCCATCGCGGTAGCGGTAGGTGATGGATACTTTCTGGTCGCCGCGCAGGCGGAACTGATTGACGCTGCCGACGTGGCCACGCTCGACCGGGTTCGGCACGCGGCCGATCACATACCAGGTGCCCATGAACCGCTGCAGGTCGATCGGCGCATTGGCGCTGTCGACCGCGACCGGGGTCGGCGCGGGTTCCGGTTTGGTCTCATGGCGGAACGCACAGGCTGACAGCAATGCCAGCGAGGAGACCAACAGGACAGCGCGAAGCGGGCGGTTCGAAGACATGCGGCGGGTGGCTCCAGTGGCTGGCAGAGGCATGGTGGGTGGGACAGCGGAGAACGTCAATGCCGGCGCAGCGGTTGTGTGACCGATTCATGCAGCCGCTCGCCGGACATCCCACCTGTCGCGTCCCCTGCAAGGTCGCAGCCCTTGAGATGGCGGCGCGGCAAGGTGACGCATCACTTTCGCACGGAGCTGTGTCATGACCCTGTCGTCTTCCCCACGTTCGTCCGACCGTCCCGATCCCCGCGTGCTGCGCTGCGTCAGGCAGGCCGTCCTTGCCGGGATGGCTTTGGTCCTGGTCTGGCCCGCCGCGCGGGGGCATAGCGAGTGGATCGGCTGGCTGCCGATGTGGCTGATCGGCATGCCGCTGATGGCCTGGTGGAGCCTGCATCGCTTCCGCCTGCCGCTGGCCGGCCTGCTCACCCACGGCGCGCGCCGCCGCCGGGGCCCGCAGGCGCGACGTCGCAGCCGCCCGCTCGCGCGTCCGGCGCGGCCTGACCTTCGACACGTGAGCCGCGGCCAGCCGGTGTGATAGCGTCCCAAGGCTATGACTGTCTGGAGCTCCAATGTCACGATTCGCTTCCGCCTGCCTGGTGGCAGGTCTGATCTCCGCCGGGGCGGCGGGAACTGCCATGGCCGCTGACGCCCCGGCGGACAAGTACGCCTGGCTTGAAGACGTCACCGGCGACAAGCCGCTGGCGTGGGTCAAGGAACAGAACGCCAGGTCCGAAGGCCGCTTGGCCGCGACCCCGGCGTTCAAGCAGATGGAGACCAGCATCCGCGAGGTGCTCGATTCCGACGCCAAGATTCCGGGCGTGCAGAAGATCGGTGACTACTACTACAACTTCTGGAAGGACAAGCAGCACGAGCGCGGCCTCTGGCGTCGCACCACCCTGGCCGAGTACCGCAAGGCCTCGCCGCAGTGGGAAACCGTGCTGGATCTGGATGCACTGAACAAGGCCGAGGGCGAGAACTGGGTCTGGCACGGCGCGGATTGCCTGCGCCCGGATTATTCGCGCTGCCTGATCGCGCTGTCGCGCGGCGGCGCCGATGCCGATGTCACCCGCGAGTTCGATCTGGCCAACAAGACCTGGATCAAGGACGGCTTCTTCCGCCCCGAATCCAAGGGTGGCCTGAACTGGATCGACCGTGACACGGTGTTCGTCTATACCGATTTCGGTGCCGGCACGATGACCACCTCGGGGTATCCGCGCGTGGCCAAGCTGTGGAAGCGCGGCACCCCGATGGCCTCCGCTTCGATGGTGTACGAGGGCAAGCCCGATGACATGTACATCGCGGCCATGCACGACGATACCCCCGGCTACGAGCGCAACCTGGTCAGCCGCACGCTGGCCTTCTACAACAACGAGATCTACCTGCGCGCCGACGATGGCACGCTGACCAAGATCGATGCGCCGAACTCGGCCGAGAAGGGCCTGCGCAAACAATGGCTGACCCTGGAGCTGCGTGAGCCGTGGACCGTTGGCGGCAAGACCTACACCGCCGGTTCGCTGCTGGCCACCAAGCTGGACGATTACCTCGCCGGCAAGCGTGATTTCGACGTGCTGTTCGCGCCGACCGACACCACCTCGCTGGCCGGCACCAGCTGGACCAAGAACCATCTGGTCCTGAACGTGCTGGACGACGTCAAAAGCCGCCTGAGCGTGCTGACGCCGGGCGACAGCGGCTGGAAGACGACGGCCTTCACCGGCGCGCCGTCGTTCGGCACCGTGGCCGTCAGTGCGGTCGACGCCGATGACAGCGATGCGGTGTGGATGACCGTCACCGATTACCTGACCCCGACCACCCTGGCCATCGCCGAGATCGGCAAGCAGCCTGAAGTGCTCAAGACCATGCCGACGTTCTTCAACGCCGACGGCAAGGTGATCGAGCAGCACTTCGCCACCAGCAAGGATGGCACCCGCGTGCCGTACTTCGTGGTGCACCGCAAGGACATGAAGCTGGACGGCTCCAACCCGACCCTGCTGTACGGCTACGGTGGCTTCGAGATCTCGCTGACCCCGTCCTACTCCGGTGGCATGGGCCGCGCGTGGCTGGAGAAGGGCGGTGTATACGTGGTCGCCAACATCCGTGGCGGTGGCGAGTATGGCCCGCGCTGGCACCAGGCGGCGCTCAAGCAGAACCGTCACAAGGCCTACGAAGACATGGCCGCGGTCGCCCGCGATCTGGTCAGCCGCAAGATCACCTCGGCCAAGCACCTGGGCGTGCAGGGCGGCAGCAACGGTGGCCTGCTCACCGGCAACATGCTGACCCAGTACCCGGAACTGTTCGGCGCGGTGGTGATCCAGGTGCCGCTGCTGGACATGAAGCGCTACAGCCACCTGCTGGCCGGCGCGTCGTGGATGGCCGAATACGGCAATCCAGACACGGCCGATTGGGCGTTCATCAAGACCTTCTCGCCGTACCACCTGTTCGACGCCAGCAAGACCTACCCGCCGGTGCTGTTCACCACCTCCACCCGCGATGACCGCGTGCATCCGGCGCATGCCCGCAAGATGGCGGCGATGATGATCGACGCCGGAAAGGACGTGACCTACTACGAGAATATCGAAGGCGGTCACGGCGGCGCGGCGAACAATGCGCAGGCCGCGCATATGTCGGCGTTGGCCTATAGCTTCCTGTGGGAGCAACTCTCCAAGTAAGCTCGGGGTGCTCGACAGCCAGGGGCAGTCGAGCAGCCGGCAGGGAGTGAGCCTGCCGCGGACGTTGTAGCCCCCTGGGGTGGACTCCGGGTGGTGGGGCGTCAGGTTGGCTCCACCCCATTTTCAGCGCCACGCAGCGATGCGTGGCGTTTTTTTATGGGCCGCTCAACGCACCCATGTCTCCAGCCCGCGCGCGATCCGGCGCACCGCCTCTTCCAGGCGCGGCACGTCCTGCGTGTAGGCCAGCCGCACATGCGCGTTGGCGCGGTGGTGGCCAAAGTCCAGGCCTGGGGTGAACGCCACATGCTCCGTTTCCAGGAAATGCGCACAGAACGCCTGCGCGTCATCGGTGAACGCACTCACGTCGGCGTAGAGATAGAACGCGCCTTCCGGTTCCACTTCGATCCGGAAGCCGAGCGCACGCAGCGCCGGCAGCAGGTAATCGCGACGCGCGCGGAACGCGGCGCGGCGCTGTTCGAAAATCGCGATGGACGCCGGCTCGAAACAGGCCAGCGCGGCATGCTGGGCGATGCTGGAGGCGCTGATGTACAGATTCTGCGCGAGCTTCTCCAGCTCACGCACCGCCTGCGGCGGCGCGACCAGCCAGCCCAGGCGCCAGCCGGTCATCCCGTAATACTTCGAGAAGCTGTTGAGGACGAACGCCTCGTCATCGACCTGCAGCACGCTGGCCGCGTCCATGCCGTAGGTGAGGCCGTGGTAGATCTCATCCACCACCAGATGCCCGCCGCGTGCCTTCAGCGACTGCGACAGCGCGGCAAGCTGCGCCGCCGAGAGCACGGTGCCGGTCGGATTGGCCGGCGAGGCGACCAGCGCACCGACGCTGTCCGCGTTCCACTGCCGTGCCACCAGCTCCGGCGTCAGCTGGTAGGCCGTCTCCGGCCCGACCGGCACCAGCTGCGCGGCCCCTTCCACCAACCGCAGGAAGTGCCGGTTGCACGGGTAGCCGGGATCGGCCAGCAACCAGTGCTTGCCGGGATCGACCAGCAGACTGCTGGCCAGCAACAGCGCGCCCGAGCCACCCGGGGTGACCAGGATCCGCTCGGGGTCGATCTGCACCTGGTAGCGGTCCTGGTAGAAGCCCGCAATCGCCTCGCGCAGCGCGGGCAGACCGCGGGCCGCGGTGTAGCGGGTGTGGCCGGCTGCCAGGGCGGCCTGGCCGGCGCGCACGATCGGTGCAGCGGTGGTGAAGTCCGGCTCGCCGATCTCCAGGTGGATCACATCGTGGCCGGCCTGCTCCAGCGCCTGCGCGCGGGCCAGCAGCGACATCACGTGGAAGGGTTCGATGTCCTGGCTGCGGCGGCTGTAGCCGGTGCCGGTCGGGGGCGTGCGGGAAGTATCCATGGCCTGATGATAGGCGCAGTGACCAACGACAGGCTTGCTGCTGGCCTACCCGCCAGCACAGACTGCACGGACACGGACGCCATTGCATTCCCCCGCCAGGAGCCTTATCTCGTGAAACCCGCCCTTTGTTTACTGGTTGCCAGCCTCATGACCTCCAACGTGCACGCCGCCCCCGCGCTGACCCCGCCCGACGCCGAGAAGCACCCGCACACGGTGAAGGCTCCCTTTGGCGCGACCCGCAGCGACGATTACTACTGGCTGCGCGACGACAAGCGCGAAGACGCGAAGATGCTGGCCTATCTGAATGCGGAGAACGCCTATACCGATCAGGTGGTGGCCCCGCTCAAGCCGCTGGAAGACACCCTGTACAAGGAGATCGTCGCCCGCATCAAGCAGGACGATGCCAGCGTGCCCTCGCGTGACCGCGGCTACTGGTATTACACCCGTTTCGAAACCGGCAAGGACTACCCGATCCAGGCGCGCCGCAAGGGGAGCATGGAGGCGCCGGAAGAGATCCTGCTCGACATCAACACGATGGCCGAGGGCAAGGGCTACTTCAACGTGGGCGATGCCGATGTCAGCCAGGACAACCACCTGCTGGCCTGGGCCGAAGACGATGTCGGCCGCCGCCAGTACGTGATCCGTTTCAAGGACCTGCGTACCGGTGAGGTGCTGCCGGATCGCATCGAGAACGTCTCGCCCAACGTGGTCTGGGCCGATGACAACCGCACCCTGTTCTATGTCGAGAATGATCCGGACACCCTGCTCACCGTGCGCGTCAAAAAGCATGTACTGGGCACCCCGGCCAGCAGCGACGTGCTCGTGTATGAAGAGAAGGACGACAGCTTCTACATGGGCGTCGGCCGCACCCGCGATGATCGTTTCCTGACCATCGAGCTGCACAGCACGGTGAGCTCGGAAACCCGCTACGCCCCGGCTGCCGATCCGCAGGCGTTCACGGTGCTGGCGCCGCGTGCGCGCGACGTGGAATACGATGCCGACCACTTCAACGGCCGTTGGGTGATCCGCACCAACGCTGCGGACGCGAAGAACTTCAAGATCGTCACCGCACCCAGCGATGCCACCGCGCGCAGCCAGTGGAAAGACTGGGTCGCGCACGATGACGCCGTGCTGATCGAAGGCTTCGAACTGTTCGACGGCTTCACCGCGATCGCCGAGCGCTCCAACGGCCTGGAACGCGTGCGCCTGCTGTTCCCGGATGGTCGCCAGGATTACGTCAAGGCGGATGAGCCCGCCTACTCGATGGGGTTGGCCGCCAACAGCGAGCACGACACCCCGTGGCTGCGTTACGCCTACACCTCGCTGACCACGCCGACCACCACCTACGAGCTCAACACCGTCACCGGTGAACGCCGCCAGCTCAAGCAGCAGCCGGTGATCGGCTATGACCCGTCGCAGTACACCACCGAGCGCGTGTGGGTGACGGCCCGCGATGGCGTCAAGGTGCCGGTGTCGCTGGTGTACCGCAACGGTTTCAAGAAGGACGGCACCGGCGCGCTGTACCAGTACGCCTACGGCAGCTACGGCATGTCGATGGACCCGGGCTTCAACCAGACCGTGGTCAGCCTGCTGGATCGCGGCGTGGTGTATGCCATCGCCCACATCCGCGGCGGCCAGGAAATGGGCCGTGCGTGGTATGAGGACGGCAAGCTGCTCAAGAAGCAGAATACGTTCAACGATTTCGTCGATGTCACCCGCGAACTGGTCCGCCAGGGCTATGCCGCCAAGGATCGCGTCGCCGCCTCCGGTGGCAGCGCCGGTGGCCTTCTGATGGGCGCGGTGGCCAACCAGGCGCCGCAGGACTATCGCGTGATGGTCGCCCAGGTGCCGTTCGTCGATGTGGTCACCACCATGCTCGACGCCAGCATCCCGCTGACCACCAACGAGTATGACGAGTGGGGCAACCCGGAGCAGCGCGAGTATTACGACTACATGCTCACCTACTCGCCGTACGACAACGTCAGCAAGCAGGCGTACCCGGCCCTGTTCGTCGGCACTGGCCTGTGGGATTCGCAGGTGCAGTACTGGGAGCCGGCCAAGTGGGTGGCCAAGCTGCGCGATGACAACACCGGCCACTTCCCGATCGTGTTCCGTACCAACATGGACGCCGGCCACGGCGGCAAATCCGGCCGCTTCCAGCGGTACCACGAGCTGGCCGAGTCGTACGCGTTCGTGCTTGACCAGCTCGGCGTGACCCAGGGCCAGTAATGCCGCTCGCTGGCCGGCGACCCGGTGTCGTCGGCCAGCGTAGTGAGGCCGCCATCGCGGCGGCCCGGCCGGGTCGCTATGCTGGCACCATGTCCCGGCCCGAACGCCCCGTGGTTTCCGAAGCACCGGCTGCGCGGCGACGGGTGCGTTTCCGCTGGGCGTGGTGGCTGCTGGCCTACGTCAGCCTGGGCACCGGCATCGTCGGCATCTTCGTGCCGGGTCTGCCCACCACCGTGTTCATCCTGATCTCGGCCTGGGCCGCCTCGCACGGCTCCGAGCGCCTGCACAACCGTCTGCTGGCGCACCCGCAGTTCGGCCCGGCGATCCGCAACTGGCAGGCGCATGGCGCGGTCAGCTGTCGCGGCAAATGGATGGCGACCCTGACCATGGCGGTGTGCGCGGGCATCATGCTGTGGTGCGTGCCGATCGCCTGGGTGAAGTGGCTCTCCATCGGCAGCATGACCTGCGTGGCGCTGTGGCTGTGGTCCCGGCCGCTGCCTCCAAGGGTGTGATTGCTGCGCTGCCTGTTCATCCAGCCGGCACCCAAGCGCCCAAACACCGCGGCTATACTCGGAGGATGAAGACATCCCCCCGTACCCTCATCTCCCTGACGCTGGCCGCCTCGGCGCTGCTGGTGCTGTCGGCCTGTGGCAACAAGGGCCCGCTGGTCCTGCCGCAGAAGCCGGTCCCGGTCGAAGAACAGCTGGTCGAACCAGCGGCCGACGACGCCACGCCGCCGGCCGCCGATGCCGGCAATGATTCCCCCGTCGTCCCCGATCCCGTTGATGCCCCGGCGCTGAAGGCCAATGACGGGAATGAGTAAGTCGAGCACTTCGGCGGCGCTGCGCTTCACCAAGATGCATGGCGCCGGCAATGATTTCGTGGTGTTGGACCTGCGCGATGGCCGCGCCCCGCCGGATGCCGCACTGGCCGCGCGTCTGGCCGACCGCCATACCGGCGTGGGTTGCGACCAGATCCTGACCATCGAGCCGCCCAAGGCCGAAGGCTCCGTGGCCTCGTACCGGATCTGGAATGCCGATGGCAGCAGCTCCGAGCAATGTGGCAACGGCGCGCGCTGCGTGGCGGCCTGGCTGGTGCGCGATGGCGCCGCCACCGGCAGTACGTTCGCGATCGACAGCCCGGTGACCACCCATGCGGTCGAACGGCTGGGCGACGACCAGTACGCGGTGGCCATGGGTGTGCCGCGGTTCGAGCCGGAGAACGTGCCGCTGATCGGCTTCGCCCGCGCCCGCGAGGAATACCTGCTGCCGCTGCAGGGCGACACGGTGCGCTTCGGCGCGGTTTCGATGGGCAACCCGCATGCCGTGATCGAAGTGGGCCTGGTGGATGCCGCCCCGGTCGAGCGTTTGGGCCCGCTGCTGCAGCAGCACGCCTCGTTCCCGAAATCGGTCAACGTCGGTTTCGTGCAGGTGCTCAGTCCGCAGCACGCGCGCCTGCGTGTGTACGAGCGCGGCGCCGGCGAAACCCTGGCCTGCGGCAGTGGCGCCTGCGCCGCGGCCGTGGTGATGATGCAGCGCGGTCGCCTGCAGCGCGATGCCACGATGTCGCTGCCCGGCGGCGACCTCCGCATCCGCTGGCCGGCCGACGATGCACAGATCGTGATGTCTGGACCCGCAGCCTTCGTCTTTGATGGAGAGTGGAACGCATGAGCGAGACCGCCGAGAAAATCGGGTCGCACGAAGTAGCCGCCTGGCTGCGTCGGCATCCGACCTTCCTGAAGCAGTTCCCGGACCTGGCCCTGACCCTGGTGGTGCCGCGCGATGACGGCCCCACCGCGTCACTGGCCAGCTATCAGCTGGAGGTGCTGCGCGACAAGAACCGTGAGCTGTCGCGACGGCTGGCCGATCTGGCCGCCAACGCGCAGATCAACGAGCGCTTGGCCGTGCGCACGCACCAGCTGACCCTGGCACTGATGAAACAGGACTCGGCGGCGGACACCCTGCGGGCGATGGCCGCCTCGCTGGAAGAGGATTTCGCCGGGGATCTGGTCCGGCTGATCGTGCTGCATCCCGTCGCCGGGCTGGAACAGGCGCCGTGGTTGCAGGTGATCGAGGAGAGCAGCCCGCTGCTGGGTGTGTTCCGGGATTGCCTCAAGGATGGCGAACCGATCTGCGGCCGCCTGCAACCGGAAAAGAACACCGTGCTGTACGCCGGCCGCGCCGAGGAAGTGCAGTCCAGCGCGCTGTTGCCGCTGCCGGGTGTCGGCCTGATCGCGGTCGGCAGCCATGACGGCAATCGGTTCTACCCGGGTATGGGCACGCTGTTCCTGCGCATGATGGGTGAATCGCTGGTCGTTGCGCTGCAGCGTTTCCCGTCGCCCTGACAGCCCGTTGAGCGGAGTCGTCGTGAGCACCGCGCAGGACTTCCTGTCGCACCTTCAAGTGGAGCGCCGCATGTCGGCGCACACGCTGGATGCCTACCGTCGCGATCTGGATGCACTCGCGGCGTGGTCGGAGGGCCAGGGGGCGGTGATCGATACGCTGGACAGCGCGCAGCTGCGCCAGTTCATCGCTGCCGAACACCGCCGCGGGCTGTCGCCCACCTCGCTGCAGCGCCGGCTTTCGGCGTGCCGCAGTTTCTACGCGTGGCTGCTCAAGCACCACCGCATCGCCGCCAATCCGGCCACGGGCCTGAAAGCACCCAAGGCGCCGCGCAAACTGCCGCAGGTGCTCGATGCCGATGAAGCCGTGCAGCTGGTCGAACTGCCCACCGATGCACCGCTCGGCCTGCGCGATCGCGCGCTGCTGGAGCTGTTCTATTCCTCCGGGCTGCGCCTGAGCGAACTGTGTGCGCTGATCTGGCGCGACCTGGATTTCGATACGGGCCTGGTCAACGTGCTGGGCAAGGGCAACCGCGAGCGCCGCGTGCCGTTCGGTTCGCACGCGCGCACCGCGCTGCAGGGCTGGCGGGCCGACAGCGGCGGCGCGGCCACCGCACCGGTGTTTCCGGGGCGCAAAGGCGGGCCCATCACCCAGCGCGCCGTGCAGATCCGCATCCGCCAGCTCGCCCAGCGCCAAGGCCTGTTCAAACACGTACACCCGCATACGCTGCGGCACAGCTTCGCCAGCCACATCCTGGAGTCCTCCGGTGATCTGCGCGGTGTGCAGGAGCTGCTCGGCCATGCCGATATCGCCACCACGCAGATCTACACCCACCTGGATTTCCAGCATCTGGCCAAGGTCTACGACGCTGCGCACCCGCGTGCCAAGCGCCGCAAGAGCGGCAACGAAAGCTGAATCGATCCGCTGCGGCATCCGGGCGCAGGGCAGGGCGGGTTGAAGCGTCGGGCAGCGACCCCACCTCAGTCTTTGTCACCCCGGAGGCTCCATGGACCCCAGTCAGAACCCCAACGTATTTCATGCCACCACCATCATCTCGGTGCGGCGCAATGGGCATGTCGCCGTCGCCGGCGATGGCCAGGTCACGCTCGGCCACACGGTGATGAAGGGCAACGCCCGCAAGGTACGCCGGCTGGGTCGCGAGGGCCAGGTGCTGGCCGGTTTCGCCGGCGCTGCCGCCGATGCCTTCACCCTGTTCGAGCTGTTCGAGGCCAAGCTGGAAAAGCACGGCCAGCTGCAGCGCGCTGCGGTGGAACTGGCCAAGGATTGGCGCACCGAGCGCCGCCTGGGCAAGCTCGAAGCGCTGCTCGCCGTCGCCGACAAGGACACCTCGCTGATCATCAGCGGCACCGGTGATGTGATCGAACCGGAAGACGGCATCATCGCGATCGGTTCCGGTGGCTCCTATGCCCTCTCGGCCGCCCGCGCGCTGATGGCGCATACCGAACTGGATGCCCGCACGATCGCCACCGAGTCGATCAACATCGCCGGTGACATCTGCATCTACACCAATCGCAACGTGGTGGTCGAGGAGCTTTGACCCGGAGGGTCAACGCTCGGTAGAGCCACGCCATGCGTGGCTGCGGTATCCGGTCAGCCACGCATGGCGTGGCTCCACATCAGCGTTACGTCGCTGCCAGGCAGGCCGGTGATACGTCATTCCACCCCATATCCTCGTGAGCACACCCATGCCGCACAAGATTGAAGTTTCTTCCGCCACCATGACCCCGCGCGAGATCGTGCAGGAACTGGACCGGCACATCGTTGGCCAGCACGATGCCAAGCGCGCGGTCGCCATCGCGCTGCGCAACCGCTGGCGCCGCATGCAGCTGCCGGCCGAACTGCGCAACGAAGTCATGCCCAAGAACATCCTGATGATCGGCCCGACCGGCGTCGGCAAGACCGAGATCGCGCGTCGTCTGGCCACGCTGGCCAATGCGCCGTTCGTCAAGGTGGAAGCCACCCGTTTCACCGAGGTCGGTTATGTCGGCAAGGACGTGGAGCAGATCATCCGCGACCTGGCCGACACCGCGGTCAAGCTGTATCGCGAGCAGGCCAAGGTGCGCGTGCGCACCCAGGCCGAAGAGCGCGCCGAAGACCGCATCCTGGATGCATTGCTCCCGCGCCGCAGCACCGGTATCGGCTTCGACGCCGAAGCCGCGCGCAACGAGCCGTCCGCGCAGGACAACGAGACCCGCATCAAGTTCCGCCGCATGCTGCGCAACGGTGAGCTGGACGAGCGCGAGATCGAACTGGAAGTGTCGGCCAACGTCAGCATGGACATCATGACCCCGCCGGGCATGGAGGAAATGGGGCAACAGCTGCGCCAGATGTTCTCCAGCATGGGCGGCGCGAAGGCGCAGAAGCGCACGCTGTCGATCAAGGCCGCGCGCCCGCTGCTGATCGAGGAAGAGGCCGGCAAGCTGGTCAACGAAGACGACATCCGCAGCGCGGCGATCGAGGCCTGCGAGCAGCACGGCATCGTGTTCATCGATGAGATCGACAAGGTCGCCAAGCGCGGTGACAACGTCGGGGGTGGCGATGTCTCGCGCGAAGGCGTGCAGCGCGATCTGCTGCCGCTGGTGGAAGGCTCCAACGTGTCCACCAAGTACGGCACGATCAAGACCGACCACATCCTGTTCATCGCCTCCGGTGCGTTCCACCTGGCCAAGCCCAGCGATCTGATCCCGGAACTGCAGGGGCGTTTCCCGATCCGCGTGGAGCTGGGCGCGCTGAGCAAGCAGGACTTCGTGCGCATCCTGACCGAGCCGAAGGCCGCGCTGACCAAGCAGTACGAAGCGCTGCTGCAGACTGAAGGCGTCTCGATGAAGTTCACGGTCGATGCGGTGGACCGCTTGGCCGAGATCGCCTTCCAGGTGAACGAGCGCCAGGAAAACATCGGCGCGCGCCGCCTGCACACGGTGCTGGAGCGCCTGCTGGATACGCTGAGCTATGAAGCCCCGGACCGCGATGGTGAGACCATCAGCATCGACCAGGCCTACGTCGACGCGCACCTGGGTGAGCTGGTACAGGATCCGGACTTGAGCCGCTACATCCTGTAACGGCACGCAACGATCGGGTGGTAGGAAGAACGGCGGCACTTCGGTGTCGCCGTTTTTTTTGCTTCTTCTGTCAAACGCTGTCTCCGTTTGGGGCTGCCGGCCGCTACGGGGTCCGCGTGTGGTCCGCGCGCGGGAAAGGCGGCCTTTCTTTGGGCGCCAGTGGTCTGTACACGTTGGGGCGCGATGCCCTTGTGGGCGAACTCAAGGGGGAGGGGGCGGCCGCAGGCCGGCGCCGGAGGACATTCGCCGGCAAGGGCATCGCGCCCCAGCGCTCGACCAACCCGTACTTCGCCTCAGGCGTCGTCGTCGGTTGGCAGGGCGGTCGGCGGGGCGCCCGGGGTGAATACACCCGGCTGCACGAATGCGCTGAGGATCGCATCCAGCGTCTGCGCGCCATCGCGCTGGATCTCGAACAGCTCCGGTTCCAGCATTGCGCTATACAGCACCCCGGTCAGGCTGGTGCTCACGATGCGCGCCACCGTGTCCACGTCCACCCCCTCGCGCAGCTGTCCCAACTCCCGCGCGCGCTGGAACGCGGCCGCGAAAATGCCCAGCTCCTCACGCGATGCCTCCAGCTGCAGCGCCTGCATTGCCTGGCTTTCCACAGACAGATCGTTGCGCAGCATGATTTCCATCATGTTGCGCAGGCGTTCGTCTTCGGCCAGCTCCCGGAAGGAGACCAGCAGCGCCGAGCGCAGGTCCAGGATCGGCGTGCTGCGCTTGGCCGAGGTGGTGCGACGCATCCGCTCGATGAACGGCACGCGCTCACGGTCGATCATCGCGGTCAGCACTTCGGCCTTGTTCTTGAAGTGCCAGTACACCGCGCCGCGGGTGAATCCGGCGCGCGCGCCGATCATCGCCAGGCTGGTGCCGGCGACCCCGTATTCATGGAAACAGACCTGGGCCGCATCGAGGATGCCCTCGCGGGTGGCCTGCGCCTCTTCTTTGGTTTTTCTGGCCATTGCGCTGTGCAGTTGCTGGATGAAACCGGCCTGAATTGTACCGCTTTACAAACAAACATGCATGTATGTATATTTGCGCCCCACTGATCCTCAGCGAGGACTGCCTGCGCGCGCCGGCGGGTCTCGTTTCGGATATTTGCCGTCATTTGCTGCCTGTTTGTCGTCATTCTTCGCTTTTATCGGAAGTTGGGCTGCAGGCGCGCCCTTTTTCCGTCTGCGAGCCCCTACCGCCATGTCCAGAACCCCGTACCGTCTTCTCGCGCTGTCCCTCGCGATCGCCCTGACCGTGTCCGCCTGTGGCGGTGGTGAGCAGGAGGGTCCGCAGGGCGGCCCCGGCCAGGTGACCGTGGCCACCCTCAAGGCCGAGCAGGTCGGCCTGACCCGCGAACTGCCGGGCCGCACCAATGCCTTCCTGGTCGCCGAAGTGCGCCCGCAGGTCAATGGCATCGTGGCCAAGCGGCTGTTCACCGAAGGCGGCCTGGTCACTGCGGGCCAGCCGCTGTATCAGCTCGATGACGCCAGCTATCGCGCCCAGGCCAACAGCGCCCGTGCCCAGCTGGCCCGCGCCGAAGCCACCGCCAATGCCGCACGCCTGAGCGCCAAGCGCATCGGCGAGCTGGCCAAGGTCGAGGCGGTCAGCACCCAGGACAACGAGAACGCGATCGCCGCGCTCAAGCAGGCCGAGGCCGATGTGGGCGCCGCGCGTGCCTCGCTGGACGCCGCCAACGTGACGCTGGGCTATGCCCGCATCACCGCGCCGATCAGCGGCCGCATCGGCAAGTCGTCCGTCACCCAGGGCGCACTGGTCAGCGCCGGCCAGGCCGAAGCACTGGCCACCGTGCAGCAGTTGAACCCGATCTATGTCGATCTGACCCAGTCCGCCAGCGAGCTGCTGCAGCTGCGCCGCGAGCTGGCCAGCGGCCGCCTGCAGGACAACCAGACCCTGCCGGTGACGATCCTGCTCGATGACGGCACCGAGTTCGACCACAAGGGCACGCTGGAATTCTCCGAAGTCAGCGTGGACCCGACCACCGGCAGCTACGCGCTGCGGGTCAAGGTCGAGAACCCGGACCAGGTGCTGATGCCGGGCATGTACGTGCGTGCCCAGGTCGGCAGCGGCGTGCGCGACAACGCGATCCTGGTGCCGATGCAGGGCATCGCCCGCGATCCCAAGGGCGATACCAGCGCCATGGTGGTCGGCAAGGACGACAAGGTCGAACTGCGGCAGGTCAAGGTCAGCCGTTCGCTCGGCGACAAGTGGCTGGTGGAAGACGGGCTGAAGGCGGGTGACAAGGTCATCGTCGAAGGCCTGCAGAAGATCCAGCCGGGCATGCCCGTGCAGGCCACCGAAATGGGCGCGGCCCCGGCCAAGCCGGCCGCCGCGCCGGCGGCTCCCGCCGCCCAGCAGTAACCGGAGAATTCCATGGCACGTTTTTTCATTGATCGCCCCATCTTCGCGTGGGTGATTGCGATCATCATCATGCTCGCCGGTGGCCTGGCGGTGCTCAAGCTGCCGGTGTCGATGTACCCGGAAGTGGCACCGCCGGCCGTCGAGATCAGCGCCAATTATCCGGGTGCATCGGCCAAGGTGGTCGAGGATTCGGTGACGCAGATCATCGAGCAGAACATGAAGGGCCTGGATGGCCTGATCTACTTCTCCTCCAACAGCTCCTCCAATGGCCAGGCCACGATCACGCTGACCTTCCAGAGCGGCACCGACCCGGACATCGCCCAGGTGCAGGTGCAGAACAAGCTGCAGCTGGCCATGCCACTGCTGCCGCAGGAAGTGCAGCGCCAGGGCATCAACGTGGCCAAATCGAGCAGCGGCTTCCTGCAGGTGCTCGGCTTCGTCTCTGAAGATGGCAGCATGGATGCCAACGACATCTCCGATTACGTCGGCTCCAACATCGTCGATCCGCTGAGCCGTGTGCCGGGCGTGGGCAACATCCAGGTGTTCGGTGGCAAGTACGCCATGCGCATCTGGCTGGACCCCAACAAGCTGCACACCTACAAGCTGTCCACTGCCGAAGTGATCGCGGCGATCACCGCGCAGAACGCGCAGGTCGCCATCGGCCAGCTCGGCGGCGCGCCGTCGATCAAGGGCCAGCAGCTCAACGCGACCATCAACGCGCAGGACCGCCTGCAGACCCCGGAGCAGTTCCGCAACATCATCGTGCGCAGCGCGCAGGATGGTGCCGAACTGCGCCTGGCCGACGTGGCCCGCGTGGAGCTGGGCGCGGAATCGTACGACTTCGTCACCCGCTACAACGGCAAGCCTTCCTCGGGTATCGCGATCACCCTGGCCACCGGCGCCAACGCGCTGGCCACCGCCAACGGTGTGCGGGCCACCCTGGATGAAATGGCCTCGAACTTCCCGGCCGGCCTGAAGGCGGTGGTGCCGTATGACACCACGCCGTTCGTGCAGGTCTCGATCAAGGGCGTGATCAAGACCCTGATCGAAGCGATCGTGCTGGTGTTCCTGGTGATGTACCTGTTCCTGCAGAACTTCCGCGCGACCCTGATCCCGACGATCGCGGTGCCGGTGGTGCTGCTGGGCACGTTCGGCATCCTGGCCGCGCTGGGCTTCTCGGTGAACATGCTGACCATGTTCGCGATGGTGCTGGCGATCGGCCTGCTGGTCGATGACGCGATCGTGGTGGTGGAGAACGTCGAGCGGATCATGTCCGAAGAGGGCCTGTCACCGCTGGAAGCGACACGCAAATCGATGACCCAGATCACCGGCGCACTGGTCGGCATCGGCCTGGTGCTGTCGGCGGTGTTCGTGCCGATGGCCTTCATGAGCGGCGCCACCGGCGTCATCTACCGCCAGTTCTCGGCCACCATCGTCTCGGCGATGGCGCTGTCGGTGCTGGTTGCGATCGTGCTGACCCCGGCGCTGTGCGCCACCATGCTCAAGCCGCTCAAGAAGGGCGAGCACCACGTGGCCCACAAGGGCTGGTCGGGTCGCTTCTTCAACGCCTTCAACCGTGGCTTCGACAGCTCCAGCGCGAAGTATCAGCGTGGCGTGCGCGGCATCCTCGGCCGTCCGTGGCGCTTCATGGGTGTGTTTGCTGCGCTCGCCCTGGTGATGGGCCTGCTGTTCATGCGCCTGCCCAGCTCGTTCCTGCCCAATGAAGACCAGGGCATCCTGATGGCGCTGGTGCAGACCCCGGTCGGTGCCACCCAGGAACGTACGCTGGAATCGATCGACAAGCTCGAAAAGCACTTCATGGAGAACGAGGCCGACGCGATCGAGTCGATCTTCTCGGTGCAGGGCTTCAGCTTCGCCGGCATGGGCCAGAACGCGGGCATGGCCTTCGTCAAGCTCAAGGACTGGAAGGACCGTGATGCCGACCAGGGCGCGATGCCGATCACCGGGCGGGCGATGGCGGCGCTGGGCGGAATCAAGGATGCCTTCATCTTCGCCTTCCCGCCGCCGGCAATGCCGGAACTGGGCATCGGGTCGGGCTACACCTTCTTCCTGAAGGACACCAGCGGTGCCGGTCACCAGGCGCTGCTGGACGCACGCAACCAGCTGCTTGGCATGGCTGGGCAGAGCAAGCTGCTGGCCAACGTGCGCCCCAACGGCCAGGAAGACACCCCGCAGCTGCGCATCGACATCGACGTCGGCAAGGCGAGTGCACTGGGCCTGTCGCTGGAGGCGGTCAACACCACGCTGGCGGCGGCGTGGGGCAGCAGCTACATCGATGATTTCATCGACCGTGGCCGGGTCAAGCGCGTGTACGTGCAGTCCGATGCGCCGTTCCGCATGAACCCGGAAGACTTCAACCTGTGGTCGGTCAAGAACACCGCCGGTGAGATGGTGCCGTTCTCGGCCTTCGCCAGCCAGCGCTGGGACTATGGTTCGCCGCGCCTGGAGCGCTACAACGGCGTGTCCGCGATGGAAATCCAGGGCGAGCCGGCGCAAGGGGTGGCCTCGGGCGATGCGATGAACGAAGTGGAGAAGCTCGCCAAGCAATTGCCGGCCGGTTTCGACATCGAGTGGACCGCGCTGTCCTACCAGGAACGCCAGGCCGGTTCGCAGACGCCGCTGCTGTACACGCTGTCGCTGCTGATCGTGTTCCTGTGCCTGGCCGCGCTGTATGAAAGCTGGAGCGTACCGACCTCGGTGCTGCTGGTGGCGCCGCTGGGCATCCTCGGCGCAGTGCTGGCCAACACCATGCGTGGCATGGAGCGCGACATCTACTTCCAGGTGGCGATGCTGACCACGGTGGGTCTGACCAGTAAAAACGCGATCCTGATCGTGGAGTTCGCCAAGGAAAACCTGGAGAAGGGCGCGGGCCTGATCGAGGCGACGATGCACGCCGTGCGTGACCGTCTGCGCCCGATCATCATGACCTCGCTGGCCTTCGGCCTGGGCGTGCTGCCGCTGGCGATCGCCTCCGGTGCCGGTTCCGGCGCACAGCAGGCCATCGGTACCGGCGTGCTGGGCGGCATGCTGGTCGGCACGGTGCTGGGTGTGTTCTTCATCCCGCTGTTCTTCGTGGTGGTGCAGCGCGTGTTCAATCGCAAGAAGTACGGCAAGAACGCCGGAGGTTCCGATGCGTAAGCCCATGATGGCCAGCCTGGCGCTGGCCGTGAGCCTGGTGGTGTCCGGTTGCTCGACGCTGGAGCCGCGCAGCACCGAAGTTGCCCCGGCGATTCCCTCGCAGTGGCCGGGCACGGCCACCGCGGGGGCGGAGACCGCCACACCGATGGAGGTGGCCGACATCGGCTGGCGCGATTTCTTCGTCGATCCGCGCCTGCAGACGGTGATCACCCAATCCCTGGAGAACAACCGCGACCTGCGCGTGGCCGTGCTCAATGTCGAGCGTGCCCGGGCGCAGTACCGCATCCAGCGCGCTGACCGCGTGCCGGCGGTCGGTGTGCAGGGGCAGATGACCCGCAGTGGCGGCGATGCCCCGGTGACCGAGCAGTTCAGTGCCAACCTCGGCGTGGTCGAGTTCGAACTGGATCTGTTCGGCCGCGTGCGCAACCTCAGCCAGGCGGCGCTGCAGCAGTACTTCGCCGAAGCGGCCAACCGCCGCAGTGCGCAGCTGTCGCTGGTGGCGGAGGTGGCCAATGCGTGGCTGACCCTGGGCGCGGACAGCGAGCAGCTGCGGATCGCCCAAGCGACGCTGGCGACCTATGAGGACTCGCTGCGCCTGACCGAGGCCCGCCGCCAGCTCGGCGGCGCCTCGGCGCTGGAACTGAGCCAGACCCGCACCCTGGTGGAAACCGCGCGCACCGATGTGGCGCGCTTTGCCGGGCAGGTCGCGCAGGACCGCAATGCACTGGTGCTGCTGGCCGGTGGGCCGGTCGATGCCGCGCTGCTGCCGCAGGCGGAGGTGACCGAGGTCGCCAGCGTGCGGCCGCTGCCGGCCGGGATGCCGGGCGATGTGCTGCTGCAGCGGCCGGACGTGATGGCGGCCGAGCACGTGTTGCTCTCGGCCAACGCCAACATCGGTGCGGCGCGCGCGGCGTTCTTCCCGTCGATCAGCCTGACCGGCAGCATCGGGTCGGCCTCGTCGGAGCTGTCGGGTCTGTTCGACAGCGGCACACGCGTGTGGAGCTTCATTCCCAAGCTCACCCTGCCGATCTTCCAGGGCGGTAAGCTGCGCGCCAATCTGGGCATGGCCACGGCGGACCGCGATATCGCGCTGGCGCAGTACGAGAAGGCGATCCAGGTCGGTTTCCGCGAGGCGGCCGATGCCTTGGCGCTCAACGAGAGTCTGGATGCGCAGTTGTCGTCGCAGCAGGCGCTGGTGGCTGCCGCGGAGCAGGCGCAGCAGTTGTCGCAGGCACGCTATGACGCCGGCCTGGACAGCTTCCTGACCCTGCTGGATGCACGCCGTACCGCGTACACCGCACGGCAGTCGCTGGTCAGCACGCAGCTGGCCCAGCAATCCAACCAGGTGGCGTTGTACAAGGTGCTCGGCGGCGGTTGGCACGAGCGCGGGTGAATGATCCACGCGGGTGCGGCCACGTTGCCGCACCCGTGCCGCTCAGGGATCGTCTGCCCGGCCATCGCCGTGGCAGCGGCGCGCGCGATCCAGTGCGCTGCCGGCTTCGCGGGCCATCCGTTCGTACTCGCGGCGGATTTCTTCCAGGCGTTCTTCGTCCAGCTCTTCCAGATCGAGTAGTTCGTTGTTGGCCTCTTTCGTCGCGCGGATCAACTCATCGAGCTTGATCTGGATCGCAGCGGTATCCGCGTTCTGGCTGTGCTGGATCAGGAACACCATCAGGAAGGTGATGATGGTGGTACCGGTGTTGATCACCAGCTGCCAGGTGTCGTTGAACGTGAAGATCGGCCCGCTCAGGGCCCAGACGACCACGATCGTTACCGCCGCCAGGAAGGTCCACGGCGTTCCCGCCGCATAGGACGCCTTCTTGGCGACAAGGTTGAAGAGACTGCGCAGTTTCATGAGGCACGACAGGTGGGAGCCGAGGTGTCTGCATCATTGGAGGGGCGCCGTGCAGGCGCTGTGCAGCCGGCGCGGGTCAGACGCGGGCATGCAGCCGCGGGCGCGAGGACAGGTCCTGGCGGCCGGCATGGTAGACGTGTTCCCAGCACTGGTCGACGAACTGGCGAGCCTGTTCTTCGGACAGGCGCGGCATGATCTGCAGCGCGTAGTGGGTCTGGAACATTTCATCGCGCTGCTCATCGCTGGCACGCGGTTGCGTGATCAGCGAATCGCAGGCGAATTTGATCCACGGCACGTAATGGCCGAATGAGCCCGTCCCGAGGTTGCCGTCGGCGTGACGCTGGCGCCAGTAGCTGACTTCGGCGTCGACATCGATGACGGCAGGGATGGAGATCTGGGCGGAGGACATGGTCACTTCAATATGGGAAGAAGGGAATCTGGATGATGGCGTAGGGCGCGGTGCATGTGATGTCATGGCGATGTGGAGCCGGTGTGGCGGCGTTCGCCCCGTGGCTCGCCCAGCAGCTGCGCGTGGTGGACCACGCCCAGGCGTTCGGCCAGGGTCGCCAGCCGGTTGCAGACCGCGACGCGATGATGCGGATGGGACCGCGTCAACTCATCCTGGATCGCCTGGTAGGCATCCCAGAAAGGCGCGGCGTTGTGGTGGCGTGCGTAGTGCACCTGCAGTCTTTCCCACGCGTCCATCAACGCAGGTTCGACGGAGGAGGTGCGGCGGGTTTGGGCATGCATGACGTCTCCTCGACGATGGTGCCCCCTGTGCAACCACCTTAAGGCGTTCATGCAGCGCGGTTGTTAGTGCGGCGTGTTGGCGATGTCCCACGGCGGTGTGCGGCACGTGAGGGTGTCGCACGCATACATCCGTGGCACAGGGCGTTGCGCCCCGCCTCGCTCACTGAAGCATTCAGAACGTTGCAGCGCCCGCGCGCTGCGTATCGGCATCACGCGGGCGGGTTCCGGGCGGATCCGCGCGGAACGGTGGCGTTTCTTACTCGCCGATGTCTTCGTTCCAGACCTCGGGATGGGCGCTGATGAAGCCGCCAAGCAGGTCGATGCATGCCTGGCTCTGCATGTCGATCACCTTGACCCCGTTCTCGCGCAGCCACGCGATGCCGCCCTGGAAGGTGACCGACTCGCCCACCACCACGGTGCCGATGTTGAACTGGCGCACCAGCCCGCTGCAGTACCAGCACGGGGCCAGGGTGGTGACCATGATGGTGTCCTGGTAGCGGCGCTGGCGGCCGGCCTTGCGGAAGGCATCGGTTTCGCCGTGCACCGAGGGGTCGCCTTCCTGGACGCGGCGGTTGTGGCCGCAGCCGAGCAGGCGGCCATCGTTGTGGTACAGCGCGGCGCCGATCGGGATGCCGCCTTCGGCCAGGCCCTGGCGGGCTTCGGCGATGGCGGTTTCGAGCAGGGCGGCGTAGTCGGGGGTGGTGATCATGCGCAATCCAGGAACGTGAAGGCCCCCATGATAGTGGGCGGCCTGCCGCAACGGCGCCGGCGGTGCGATAATCGTCCCCATGAGCGAATCCCCCTACAAGACTGGCACCACCCATTTCGGCTTCCGCGATGTCGCTGCCAAGGACAAGCAGAAGCTGGTGGGCGAAGTGTTCACCTCGGTCGCGCGCAGCTACGACCTGATGAACGATCTGATGAGCCTGGGCATCCACCGGGCGTGGAAGCGCTACTACGTCGCCACCGCGCAGGTGAAGCCGGGCGACCGCGTGCTGGATCTGGCCGGCGGCACCGGCGATATCGCCGCGCTGATCAAGGAGCGGGTGGGTGATGAGGGTGAAGTGGTGCTGGGCGATATCAACGCCGGCATGCTCTCCGTTGGCCGTGACCGGCTGACCAACCGTGGCCTGGTTGCAGGCCTGAACTACGTGCAATGCAACGCCGAGGCGCTGCCGTTCCCGGATGCGAGCTTCGATCTGGTCACGATCGCCTTCGGCCTGCGCAACGTCACCGACAAGGAAGCCGGTCTGCGCGAGATGCATCGCGTGCTCAAGGTGGGTGGCCAGGCGCGCGTGCTGGAGTTCTCCGAAGTCACCGCCGACTGGTTCAAGCCGATCTACGATTTCCACTCGTTCAAGATCCTGCCCAAGCTGGGCCAGCTGTTCGCGCGGGATGGCGACAGCTACCAGTACCTGGCCGAGAGCATCCGCAAGCATCCGCCGCAGGAGCAGCTCAAGACCATGATGGCCGAGGCCGGTTTCGAGCGCTGCCATTACAAGAACCTGACCGGTGGCATCGTTTCGATTCACTCCGGCTACAAACTTTGAGACAGAGGTCCGGTTCCCGCTGAGGGAGCTCGGCCACACTGCACGCAGGCTGTCGAAGAGGGCCTGCCATGCGTCTGTACCGCGGGCTTGCCCGTGTGTTTCCCCGCTCGTTCACCGCCAAGCTGATGGCGGTGGTGTTCCTTGGCCTGCACGTTCCGCTGCTGGTCCTGCTGCTGTGGATGGCCGCCACCGGCCACTATGAGCGCGGGATGATGTGGACCGTGGTCGGGGTGGTGCTGCTGGCCACGCTGCTCGGCACGGCGATCGCGATGATGGCGCTGTACCGCCTGATGGCGCCGCTGCGCCAGGCCGCCGATGCACTGGAGGCCTACTACGACGAGCAGCGCCTGCCGCATCTGCCCGATCTGGGCCACGATGAGATCGGCCGGCTGCTGCGCAGCATCAACCGCAATCTGCATGGCGTGGACGCCGGCCTGCGTGATCTGCGCCGCAGTGTGCTGCTCGATCCGCTCACCCAGGCCCTGAACCGGCGCGGCTGCGAGCAGGCGCTGGCTGAGTCCGCCGCCTGGGCCAGCGAGAAGGCGCGTCCGCTGACCCTGTTCGTGGTCGATCTGGACAACCTCAAGCCGATCAACGACGCCCACGGCCATCTGGCCGGCGACCAGGTGCTGGTGCGGCTGGTGGAGACCGCGCGACAGTGGCTGCGCGGCCCCGACTGGATCGGGCGCTGGGGCGGTGATGAGTTCCTGCTGGCCGTGCACGCCGATGGCAACGAGGCCGGCGAGCGGGTGACGCGCTGGCTGGCGCAGCTGGCCGCGCCCGCGCGTGCCGGTGACCCGCCGGTACGCGCCAGCGCTGGCGCGGCCGGGTATCGCCCCGGCGATGACCTGCGCGAGGCCTACCGGCGCGCCGATGCGGCGATGTACCGGGCCAAGTACGCCGGGGGCGGGCGCCTGCTGCGCGCCGAGGACTGAATGCGCGAACCGGCACGCATGGCCTGCGCGGGCGCCGGGGACAGGGGGTAAACTGGTCGTTTCACCCTGATCGGTCCCGTTCATGCGATCTCCGTTCCTGTTGATTCCCCTGGCCGTCGCCCTGGCGTCCGGCTGTTCCAAAGAACCGGCGGCTCCGACCGTCGATCCCACTGCCACCGCCCCGGCGAGCACTGCCATGAAAGCCGACAGCCGCAGCCACGATGAAAGCTCGTACGCCGAGCCGGACAAGGTCGTCGTCAAGGACATCGCGCTGGACCTGAAGCTGGATTTCGACAGCAAGCAGATCGGCGGCACCGCGACCTACACGCTGGAGTGGAAGGACAAGGCCGCCAAGCAGCTGGTGCTGGACACCCGCGAGCTGACGGTGGAGAAGGTCGAGGCGATCGCCGCCGACGGCAAGGCTGCCCCGCTGCCGTTCGTGCTGGCGCCGGCCGACAAGGTGTTCGGCAGCAAGCTGAGCATCGAGACCCCGGATCAGCCGGCCAAGGTCGTGATCACCTATCACACCGCACCGACCGCCTCGGGCCTGCAGTGGCTGGAGCCGTCGATGACCGAGGGCAAGAAGCTGCCCTTCATGTTCAGCCAGTCGCAGGCGATCCACGCCCGTTCCTGGGTGCCGCTGCAGGACACCCCGAGCGTGCGCTTCACCTACAGCGCGCACGTGGTCTCGCGCCCGGACGTGATGGTGCTGATGAGCGCCGACAACGATCCCAAGGCCGCGCGTGATGGTGATTACACCTTCAAGATGCCGCAGCCGATCCCGTCCTACCTGCTGGCCATCGCCGCCGGCGACCTGGTGTTCGAGCCGATCTCCGGCCGCTCCGGCGTGTGGGCCGAACCGACCATGGTCGGCAAGGCCGCCAAGGAGTTCGAAGACACCGAGAAAATGATCGGCGCTGCCGAGAAGCTCTACGGCGAATACCGTTGGGGCCGCTACGACATGCTGGTGCTGCCGCCGTCGTTCCCGTTCGGTGGCATGGAAAACCCGCGCCTGACCTTCGCTACCCCGACCGTGATCGTCGGCGACAAGTCGCTGGTCTCGCTGGTGGCCCACGAACTGGCGCACAGCTGGTCGGGCAACCTGGTGACCAACGCCAGCTGGAAGGACATCTGGCTCAACGAGGGCTTCACCACCTACGTGCAGGGCCGCATCACCGAGGCGCTGTACGGCCAGGAAATGGCCGAGATGGAGCGCGAGATCGACCAGAACGATCTGCTCGCCGAAGTGAAGGACATGAGCGCGGCCGACCAGGCCCTCGCCCTGCCGCCGCTGAGCGAGCGTGACCCGGACGAGGCATTGAGCCAGGTCGCCTACGTCAAGGGCGCATGGTTCCTGCAGTTCCTGGAACAGCGCTTCGGCCGCGAGACTTTCGATCCGTTCCTGCGGGGCTGGTTCGATGACCATGCTTTCCAGAGCGCGAACACCGACCAGTTCGTCGAGTACCTGAAGAAGAACCTGCTGTCCAAGAAGCCCGGCGCCGTCAGCGACGCCGAGCTGAAGGCATGGCTGGACGAGCCGGGCATTCCGACGTTCGCGACCAAGGCCCGCTCGCGCAACTTCTCCATCGTCGATACCGCCCGCATCGCCTGGCAGGGCAGCAACACGCTGCCCAACGCACAGATCACCGGCGAGTGGGGCACCCAGGAATGGGTGCACTTCATCGACGGCCTGGGCAAGACCCTGCCGGTGGAGAAGCTGGCCGCGCTGGACAAGGCCTACCACTTCACCGGTACTGCCAACGGCGAGATCGCGATGCGCTGGTATCCGTTGACGATCCGCAGCGGCTACAGCGAAGCGAACGACGCCGCCGGCGCGTTCATCGAGCGCGTTGGCCGTCGCAAGCTGATCATGCCGATCTACGCCGAACTGGTGAAGACGCCGGAAGGCCTGGCCTTCGCCAAGGCGGCCTTCGCCAAGGCCAAGCCGGGCTACCACCCGATCACCACGGGCTCGGTGCAGGACATGCTGGACAAGGCCGAGGCGGGCACGGCCAAGCCGTAATCGCCCGACGCATCGGTTGAACGAAAAACGGCGGGGAAACCCGCCGTTTTTTTATGCCTGCCTGCGTACCGCGAGCCGAGCCCGACCAACTAGCCTCCGCGACTGGATAAGGCATGCTTCTTTGCGTGGAAGCCTATGTCACACCGCGCGCACCGCCAGGAAC
Organism: Stenotrophomonas sp. IS26; assembly: GCF_054188265.1. Lineage (NCBI taxonomy): Bacteria > Pseudomonadati > Pseudomonadota > Gammaproteobacteria > Lysobacterales > Lysobacteraceae > Stenotrophomonas > Stenotrophomonas sp. IS26. The sequence goes on along the minus strand of NZ_JBSZJV010000017.1, from coordinate 49,935 downwards.
ATGTCCACGCAATCGTGCATCACCTGCTGCTGCTGCGCCGGCGCCAGCGGTGGCTGGCCGAAGGTGATCTGCGGCCAGAACGCAAAGGCCTTGAGCATCGCCTGCAACTGGTGCGCAGCCTCGGCCGGCGGCATGTCCGTGCGCAGCCGGCCATCGGCCTGGGCCGCGCGGATCCAGCCGGTCAGGCCTTCTTCCTTCTCGGCCAGCTTGTCCATCATCGCGCGCGCGCGCTCGGGGGCATGGACCAGTTCGGCCATCGCGACCCGGGAGAGATCGATGAAGCCGGGGTCGTCGAGCAGGCGCATCTTCCGCTGCGCGAAGACCAGCAGCTGCTCGCGCAGCGACTGCGCCGGATCGTACGGCACGACATCCAGCGCCTGGCTGGCTTCGAACAGCTGCCACAGGATCGCGGCGAACAACTCGTCCTTGCTGGCGAAGTGGTTGTACACGGTGCGCTTGGACACCTCGGCCGTGGCCGCGATGCGATCCATGCTGGTGCCGGCGAAACCGAATTCGCGGAACTCGGCCACCGCGGCGCGGAGGATGGCCTCGCGTTTACGGTCGGTGAGGCGGCTGGGGCGGTCGGGGGCGGTCATGCGGATTATTTTACACCGTTCAGTTTACTTTTCGGAAAAGGCAAGTAAACTCGCCGGTGTACTTTCCAGGGCAAGCCCCGCATGAAACGTCGCCTGCCTCGTGTCCTCCTCCTTCTGACGGTGTTGATCGCCATGTCCATTGGCCTGTTGACCTGCGGTGCCCGCCCGGCGGCCGCCTATGACCAGTCGCCGCAATTCGGCGACGGCCGCTTCCACAACCCCACCGGCAAGACCGACCTCGGCTTCTTCCGCACCGTCGGGGTGATGTGGCGTTTCCTGTTCAACAAGCCGGCCGATGCCAGCCCGCTGGCGCCGATCCCGGTGCAGGCGCTGACCCGCCAAGCCCTGCTCGAGGCACCGGACGACAGCCTGTGGCGGTTGGGGCATTCGACGATGCTGATGAAGCTGGACGGCCACTTCTGGCTGACCGACCCGGTGTTCTCCGAGCGTGCCTCGCCGATGTCGTTCATGGGCCCCAAGCGCTTCCATGCGCCCCCGCTCACCATCGACGAACTGCCGCCGATCACCGGCGTGATCGTCTCGCATGACCATTACGACCACCTCGATCACGACGCGATCCAGGCGCTGGCGCCCAAGGTGCAGCACTTCGTCACCGCCCTCGGCGTGGGCGACCGCCTGATCGCGTGGGGCGTGCCGGCGGCGAAGGTCGTGCAGCTGGACTGGTGGCAGGACACCCGCGTGGAAGGCCTGAAGATCGTCGCGACGCCGGCCCAGCACTTCTCCGGCCGCACCCTGGCCGACGGCAACCGGACGCTGTGGGCCTCGTGGGTGATCGACACCGGGCGTACCCGGATTTTCTTCAGCGGTGACACCGGCTATTTCGACGGCTTCGCCCGGATCGGTGAGCGCTATGGCCCGTTCGATCTGACCATGATCGAAACCGGGGCCTACGGCGAGGATTGGCCGGACGTGCACATGCAGCCCGAACAGAGCCTGCAGGCGCACCTGGACGTGCGCGGCAAGGTGATGATGCCGATCCACAACGGCACCTTCGATCTGGCCCTGCACCCATGGACGGAACCGTTCGAGCGCATCACCACGCTGGCGCAGGAACAGGGCGTGCCCCTGACCGCGCCGCACATGGGCGAACGTCTGGATATCCGCGCACCGGCACCGTCCACCCACTGGTGGCGCGAAGGACAGCCGAGCACGGAGTGAAATCGCTGCCCATCGGTGCCACACCGGCGTGCGCCGCTTGGCGATAAAGTAGGCGCAGGCGCCTTGCGCGCCATCGTCCAACACGGAGCACCCAATGAAGCGACTGATCCTGGTAGCGGCCTGCGCCTTTGCGCTGGCAGCGTGCAGCAACCCCGAAGCCGAGCGCCAGGCGCAGCAGGCCGCTGCGGCCGCCGCCAAGGCGCAGCAGGAAGAAAAGGCCGAAGGCGTAGCCAAGCAGTACGACATGGCGGTCGCCGCGCAGGATTGGGAACGTGCCCGCATCCACGGTGGCTCGCTGCTGGACCAGTACAAGGACACCGACGTCGCCGCCCGGATCGAACCGGGCTACGCCGAGGTCAAGGCCAAGGCCGAGGCCGCGCGCGAAACGCGCCGTCTGCAGGCCCTGTGGCAGTACAACCAGATCCCGGTCGGCACCAAGGGCATCCAGTCCTCGGCGCAGATCTACAGCAAGGAGCGCGTGGACGTGGATGGCAGCGGTGCCAAGCCGGTGCAGCTGGTGTTCCGCGATCATCCCGAATGGAAGCGCCATGCGTACCTCGTGCTGCAGGCCGGCGATTTCCGCTGCCCGAAGTGCCAGGTCAAGGTGACCGTCGACGATGGCAAGCCGGTCTCCATGGCCGCCTGGCGCCCGGATACCGATGAAGCGATCGCGATGTTCATCACCGACCAGAAAGCGCTGTGGAACCTGGCGCGCAAGGCCAAGGTGATCAGCATCGAGTTCCCGGTCAAGGCCGGTGGCACGCGCACGGCCGTGTTCGAAACCGGTGGTGTGGATGCCAGCCGCATGCCGTCGTGGTGGCAGTGAGGGGCCTGCCGGCGATCCGTCACTGGGTGTTTGACCTGGACGGCACGCTGACCGTGGCGGTGCACGATTTCCAGCGCATCAAGCGTGACCTCGCGATTCCACCGGACGATGACATCCTCACCCATCTGGCCGCGCTGCCTGCCGAGGAGGCCGCGGCCAAGCATGCGTGGCTGCTCGCACACGAACGTACGCTGGCCGAGCAGGCACAGGCCGCCCCCGGCGCGGTGGCCCTGGTACGCACCCTGCACGCCGCGGGCTGCCGGCTGGGCATCCTGACCCGCAACGCGCGCGAACTCGCCGAGGTGACCCTGCAGGCGATCGGTGTCGGGGGGGTGTTCGCCACCGATGACATCATCGGCCGTGACGAAGCCGAGCCCAAGCCATCACCGGCCGGGCTGCAGTACTTCGTTGCGCGCTGGCAGGCCGTTCCCGCCCAGATGGTGATGGTCGGCGACCATCGCTTCGACCTGGAATGCGGCCGTGCCGCCGGCACCCGCACGTTGCTGGTCAACACCCCGGACAACCCTTGGCCGGGCATGGCCTGCTGGCACCTGGCCGATTGCGGGCAGGTGCTGGCGACATGGGAAGAGAGCCGGGTTTCGGCCTGACTGCAGCGGCAAGTGCCTGCCGCATGATCCGCGGGCGATGGAGCCGGAAAGCAGCCAGGCATGGCCTGGCTCTACCCTCATCACCCCTAAAGTCCTCTCTGGTGGAGAGCCCCCTTGATGTTCAAGGGGGCGCGCCAGCGGCGCGGGGATCAGGTGGAATGCGCGGGACGGTTGCGCCACAGGCGCAGTCGTCTCAAGGGGGCGCGCCGAAGGCGCGGGGATCAGGTGGAATGCGCGGGCAGTTTGGTTACGCGGTTAACGCGTAACCAAACTGCTGCTTGAACTGCTCATTGAACTCATCGAACGTGAAGCGCTGGTTCTGGGTGCCCGGGTGCTCGACCTTCAGCGCGCCCATCAGGTTGCCCATGCGGCCGATGGTCAGCCAGTCGTAGCCCTTCTCGATGCCGTAGATCAGGCCGGCGCGGAACGCATCGCCACAGCCGGTCGGATCGACCACGCGGCGCTCGTGCGCCGGCGGGATGTCATAGGTCTTTTCCGGGGTGTGGATGACCGCGCCCTTGGGGCCACGGGTGGTGATGTAGGCCTTGACCCGGCTCACGATCGCTTTTTCATCCCAGCCGGTGCGCTCCTGCAGCAGGTTGGATTCGTAGTCGTTGACGACGACGTAGTCGGCCTGCTCGATGAAGGTGCGCAGCTCCGGGCCGTTGAACAGCGGCATGGCCTGGCCCGGGTCGAAGATGAACGGCACGCCGGCCTCGAAGAATTCCTGCGAGTTCTGGATCATGCCCTCGCGCCCATCCGGGCCGACCAGGCCCAGGGTCACGCCCGGCACGTCTTTCACGTGGTTCTCGTAGGACCGCATCATCGCGCCCGGGTGGAAGGCGGTGATCTGGTTGTTGTCGTGATCGGTGGTGATGAACGCCTGCGGGGTGAACAGTTCATCGATCACCTTGACCCGGCTCAGGTCGATGCCCAGGCCCTGGAAGTACTCGCGGTACGGGCCGAAATCCGAACCCACCGTGCCCATCGGGATCGGCTCGCCACCCAGCAGGTACAGGTTGTAGGCGATGTTGCCGGCGCAACCGCCGAATTCACGACGCATGCGCGGCACCAGGAACGACACATTCAGGATGTGCACCTTGTCCGGCAGGATGTGATTCTTGAACTGGTCCGGGAACACCATGATGGTGTCGAAGGCAAGAGAACCACAGATCAAAGCGGACATCGAGTAAGGCCTATGCGGAAGGGGGTTTGAGGCCCGTTGGGCGGGCAACGAAACGGCGCCCTGCGGCGCCCTGCGGCGCAAAGGTTAACGGGTAGGGCGGCTTTGGGCCAGAACCCGGGCTGTCCGGATTGGCCTGAATGGCCGTGAAGGCTGGCTTTCGGCCAGATTTGTCCTTGCTCGCGCACAGGGGGATTGCTAGGCTTGTCGGCCTCGAATTCTGCCCATTTTTTCGCCATCCCGCGTTGGGCGCGACACCCCTCAGGATCAACTCCCAGATGTTCAAGAAACTGCGTGGCATGTTCTCCAATGACCTGTCCATCGACCTGGGCACGGCCAACACCCTCATCTACGTGCGTGGGCAGGGGATCGTGCTGAACGAGCCGTCGGTCGTGGCCGTGCGCCAGGACCGTGCCATCGGTGGTACCCGTTCCGTGGCTGCCGTGGGCGCCGAGGCCAAGCAGATGCTCGGCCGTACCCCGGGCCATATCACCACCATCCGCCCGATGAAGGATGGCGTCATCGCCGACTTCACCTACACCGAGGCGATGCTCAAGCACTTCATCAAGAAGGTCCACAAGTCGCGCTTCCTGCGCCCGAGCCCGCGCGTGCTGGTCTGCGTGCCGGCCGGCTCGACCCAGGTCGAGCGCCGCGCGATCAAGGAATCGGCCGAGGAGGCCGGTGCGCGTGATGTGTTCCTGATCGAAGAGCCCATGGCCGCTGCGATCGGCGCCGGCATGCCGGTCACCGAAGCGCGCGGCTCGATGGTCATCGACATCGGCGGCGGCACCACCGAAGTGGCGGTGATCTCGCTCAACGGCATCGTCTACTCGGCCTCCGTGCGTATCGGCGGCGACCGCTTCGACGAATCGATCACCAACTACGTGCGCCGCAACCACGGCATGCTGATCGGTGAAGCGACCGCCGAGCGGATCAAGGTCGAGCTGGGCTGCGCCTACCCGCAGGCGGAAGTGATCGAGATGGAAATCTCCGGCCGCAACCTCGCCGAGGGCGTGCCGAAGATGATCAAGATCAACTCCAACGAAGTGCTTGAAGCCCTGCATGAGCCGCTCTCGGGCATCGTCAGCGCGGTCAAGCTGGCGCTGGAGCAGACCCCGCCGGAACTGTGCGCCGACGTCGCCGAGCGCGGCATCGTACTGACCGGTGGTGGCGCCCTGCTGCGTGACATGGACCGCCTGATCTCCGAGGAGACCGGCCTGCACGTGCAGGTGGCCGATGACCCGCTGACCTGCGTGGCCCGCGGTGGTGGTCGTGCGCTGGAGCTGGTGGACATGCACGGCAACGAGTTCTTTGCGCCGGAGTAAGCCGTACCGGCCGTGTATCGTAGACGCGCCTCTGCGGCGTGATGCCTCCAGCAAGCTTCGCTTGCCGGGCGTCACCTCGCCGGGGCGTTGTCGCATGCTGTTCCCGCTGCGCTCTTGTTCCGCGCGCTTCATCCACACTATTTCCAGTCGACGCCTGTGCCGCCTTACGCCGGTCCTCCCGTAGCCTCCCGCCAGGGCGATGCCGCCAGTCCGCTGCGCCTGCTCGCTTACCTGGCGTTGGCCATCACCCTGATCGTGCTTGATGACCAGGCCGGCTGGCTGTCGCGCCTGCGCGCGCAGGCCAACGTGCTGGTGCAGCCGGTATGGGCATTGGCCGGTCTGCCGGGACGGCTCGGCACCCAGGTCAAGGACAACGCGGCCAGCCACGGCCAGCTGGTCACCGAGAACCGCGAGCTGCGCAACCAGTTGCTGATCGCCAATGCGCGCCTGACCCGCCTGCAGACCGCCGCGCTGGACAACGCCCAGCTGCGCGAACTGCTCAACGTGGCCGAGCGCAGTGGCCTGGATGTGCAGCTCGCGCCGATCCTGGATATCGACCTGGACCCGGTGCGCCAGCGCCTGGTGCTGGCGGCCGGCACCCGCGATGGCGTGCATGTCGGCCAGGCGGTGATCGATGCCGGTGGCCTGATGGGCCAGGTGATCGCCACCACCGGCAACAGCGCGACCGTCCTGCTGCTCACCGATCCCGACCATGCCGTGCCCGTCACCGTGGCCCGCAATGGCGTGCGCCTGATCGTCTACGGCCGCGGCGACACCCTGGAACTGCGCGACATTCCGCTCAGTGCCGGGGTGGAAGTGGGCGATGAGATCGTCACCTCGGGGTTGGGCGGGCGCTTCCCGGCCGGCTTCCCGGTCGGCAGCATCACCGCGCTGCGCCCGGATGACACCCACGCCTTCCTGGTCGGTGTGCTGAAGCCGGCCGCCCAGCTCGACCGTGGCCGCGATGTGCTGCTGCTGCGCCCGGGCGAGGCGATCCGCATTCCGCCGAACCTGCGCCGTGATGCGGGCGAAGCCGGTGGCCCGGCCGCGCTGCCGCTGCAGGCCGGCGCGCCGGCAGGCACCGCAGCGCCGGCCAGTGCCACCCCGGCGGGTTCATCCCCGGGCTCCACGGCACCTGTGACGGCGCCCGCCAATGCACCGCAGGCCAACCGGCCCGGTCCATCCGCGCCGGTACCGGTGACTCCGCGTCGCCCCGCAGCCTCGCCTGCGCCCGCGCCTGAAACCGGCGCCGCGCCGCCGGAGGAACAACGATGAGCCGCCTGCGCGACAAACCCTGGGTGCTGCCGGTGAGTCTGGTCGTGGCGCTGCTGCTGGGCCTGTTGCCGCTTCCGGCGCTGCTGCAGCCGCTGCGTCCTTACTGGCTGGCACTGGTGCTGGCCTACTGGGTGATCGAAACACCGGACCGGGTCGGGCTGGGCATCGCCTTCGCCAGCGGCGTGATCGCCGATCTGCTCTACGGCGGCGTGCTCGGCGAGCAGGCGCTGCGGCTGGTGATCCTGACCTTCATCCTGCAGCGCTTCCGCGCGCGGATCCGCTTCTTCCCGATGTCCCAGCAGATCCTGGCGATCGGCGGCCTGCTGTTCAACGACCGCATCGTCAGCGCGGTGGTGCACATCGTGGTCGGCGAGCCGACCCTGCCGTGGTCGTACTGGTGGGCCCCGCTGCTGGGCATGGCGCTGTGGCCGCTGGTGTTCGTGCTGCTGGATGCGCTGCGTTTCGGGCGACGCGGGCGCTGACATGTACATGCGCCGCCAGGCCAAGAATCCGCATGCCGAGGCAGAACAGTTCCGGCGCCGTGCCGCGCTGGGCTTCCTCGGTGTACTGGTATGCCTGTTCGGCCTGGGAGGGTGGTACTTCAAGCTGCAGGTGATGGACCACGACATCTACGCCACGCGCTCGGAGGCCAACCGGATCAAGCCGCGGCCGGTGGTGCCGGGGCGCGGGATGATCTACGACCGCAACGGCCGGCTGCTGGCCGAAAACGTGCCGGCGTTCCGCCTGGACATCACCCCGGACAAGGTCAAGGACATGGACGCCACGCTGGCGGGCCTGTCCAAGATCCTCGCGCTGAGCCCGGAAGATATCGAGACCTTCAACAAGTCGCGCAAGGCACGTCGCAGTTTCCTGCCGGTCACGCTGAAGCTGCGTGTCACCGATGAGGAGATGGCGCGCTTCGCGGTGGACCGCTGGCGCTTCCCCGGCGTGGAGCTGGAGCCGTACCTGACCCGTCGCTACCCGTACGGCGATCTGTTCGCGCACATCATCGGCTACGTCGGCCGGGTCGATGACAAGGATCTGGAGATGCTGGGCGAGGGCAATGCCGCGCTGACCCATATCGGCAAGTCCGGGCTGGAGCGCTATTACGAGCAGCAGCTGCGCGGCAAGGTCGGTTACGAGCAGGTCGAAACCAACGTGCAGGGCCGCGCGATCCGCACCATCGGCCGGGTCGCGGCGCAGTCGGGCAGCGATCTACGGCTGTCCATCGATGCCGATCTGCAGCGCGCGATGGTCGCCGCCTTCGGCGAGTTCGAAGGTGCGGCGGTGGCGATGGACCCGCGCACCGGCGAAGTGCTGGCGATGGTCAGCCTGCCGTCCTACGACCCCAACCTGTTCGTCAACGGCATCTCGCATGCCGATTTCAAGGCGCTCAACGACAATCCCTCGCGGCCGCAGTTCAACCGCCTGGTCCTGGGTGGCGTCGCGCCGGGTTCGACGATCAAGCCGCTGATCGGCCTGGCCGGCCTGGACAGTGGCGTGCGCAAGCCCGAAGACAAGATCCTGTCCACCGGCATGTTCTATCTGCCGGGCACCTCGCGCGGCTGGGGCGATGCCAACCGTGGCGGCCATGGCTGGACCGATCTGCGCAAGTCGATCACCCAGTCGGTCAACACGTACTACTACAGGCTGGCGCTGGATCTGGGCATCGATCGCTTCGACCACTACATGGGCTACTACGGGTTCGGCGCACCGACCGGCATCGATCTGACCGGCGAGATCGGCGGCATCCTGCCCTCGCCGGCGGCCAAGTTCAAGGCACGCAAAGAGCGCTGGTATCCCGGTGATACGGTCAATGTCAGCATCGGCCAGGGCGACTGGAAGGTCACCCCGCTGCAGCTGGTGCATGGCGTGGCGGGCATCGCCGATGGCCAGCTGCGCCAGCCGCACCTGGTGATGCAGCAGCGCGCCGGTTTCGATGCCGACTGGACGGCGACGCCGCCGGGCGAGAGCAAGCCGATCAGCCCTACGCCGGGCAATCTGCAGGCGGTGCGCGAGGGCATGATGGGCACCATGCAGCCGGGCGGCAGCGGCGCGCGGGCAGCCGCGGGCGCGCCGTACGTGATGGCGGGCAAGACCGGTACCGCACAGGTGATCAGCCGGCGCGGTACGGCGGCGGTCAATCCGCGCAGCCTGCCGCTGCATCTGCGCCATCGCGCGCTGTTCGTGGGTTTCGCGCCGGCCGACCATCCGGTGATCGCCGTGGCAATCGCGGTCGAAGGCGGCGGTTACGGTGGCTCGGCCGCTGCACCGATCGCACGCAAGATTTTCGATGCCTGGCTGCTGGGCAAGATGCCCGACGGCCTGGAGCCGCTGGACAGCGAGCGCGGTACCACCGCGATCGGCATCACCGCCTTCGATGGCGGCGATGGCGCCGTGCGCGAGGCGGGCGATGCCGCCGTGGCTGCGCTGGAGTTGATGCCGGTGGTGGTGGGCCTGCCTGCGCCTGCGCCCGCGCCGGACCCCGCTGCACCCGTCCCCAGTGCCACTCCACCCCCGACCGCACCGGAGCGGCCACGATGAAGGTCTTCCTGCGCTGGGCGGTCGACATGGCCGTCCGCTTCAGCAGCTCGCTGGACTGGGTGCTGTGCCTGGCCCTGGCCGCGCTGATGCTGATGGGCCTGGCCGTACTCAAGAGCGCCGGAGGCGACGGCCTGGTGTTCGCCCAGGGGGCGCGCTTCGCGGTTGGCCTGGGCGCGATGTGGGCGATCTCGCGGATCTCGATCCTGCGCATCCGTTCGGCCACGCCGCTGATCTACGCAGTCTCGATGATCCCGTTGCTGGCCGTGTTCGTGCTGGGCACCGGCAAGTACGGCCGCCAGTGGCTGGATCTGAAAGTGTTCTACCTGCAGCCGGCCGAGCTGCTCAAGGTCAGCCTGCCGATGATGGTGGCCTGGTATCTGCATCGCATGCCGCTGCCGCCGCGCTTCTCCACCGTGCTGACCAGTGCGGTGATCATCGGCGTGCCGACCGGGCTGGTGATGCTGCAGCCGGATTTCGGCACCGGTGTGCTGATCGCTGCCAGCGGCGCGTTCGTGCTGCTGCTGGCCGGCCTGCCCTGGTGGTGGGTAGGCGTGGCGGTCGGCGGTGTGGCCGCGGCCGCGCCGGTGGCCTGGTTCTGGCTGCTGCGGCCGTACCAGAAGGACCGCATCATGATGTTCATGGATCCGGAAAGCGACGCGCTCGGCGCGGGCTGGAACATCATCCAGTCCAAGATCGCGATCGGCTCGGGTGGCTTCGATGGCAAGGGCTGGGGGCAGGGCTCGCAGTCGCACCTGAACTTCATTCCCGAGCAGACCACCGACTTCGCCTTCTCCGTGCTCAGCGAGGAGTTCGGGTGGATCGGCGTGGCGATTGTGCTGGCACTGTACCTGGTGGTGATCGGGCGTTGCCTGTGGATCGCCTCGCAGTCGCGCGATACCTATTCGCGGCTGCTGGCCGGCGCGACCGGGCTGGCGTTCTTCGTCTACGTGCTGGTCAACGGCGGCATGATTTCCGGCCTGCTGCCGGTGGTCGGCGTGCCGATGCCGTTGATCAGTTACGGCGGTACCTCGGCGGTCTCGCTGTTGGCCGGCTTCGGGCTGGTGATGGCGGTGCGTCGCCACAATCCAGTACACGGCGGCTACGGCTGAGCGCACGCGATGCGTGCGCCGTGGCCCGGCGGTACGTATCGGCTAAGGATTGCGTCGCCCGCGCGTGTTACGGTCCTGCGCTCGCGCCGGCCCGCCTAGCGGGTCCGCTTTCTGTTCGCCGTGTCGCCTCCTGCTGTGCGTCGCGTCATCCACAGGAGTCGTCCGCATGGTCGAACTACTGCAGCGCGCACGCGCCGTGTTCCATTTCTTTTTCCGCACCCTGGATCTGCCCCTGGTGGGCGCGCTGTGCCTGCTGATGGTGGCCGGCCTGGCCGTCCTGCACAGCGTGGACGGGCCCGTGCATGCGCAGGCGATGCGCTACGGCGCCGGGCTTGCCGCGCTGTGGGGACTGTCGCGGCTGCCGGTGGTGACGCTGCGCGCGTGGTCGCCCTGGATCTACACCTTGTCCTTGCTGCCACTGCTGGCCGTGTATGTGGTCGGCACCGGCAAGTACGGCCAGCGCTGGTTGAACCTGGGCGTGTTCTACCTGCAACCTTCCGAGCTGCTCAAGCTCAGCCTGCCGATGATGATGGCCTGGTACCTGCACAAGCAGCCGTTGCCACCATGGCCGCGCGCGGTGCTGACCGCCGCGTTGCTGATCGGCGGCCCGGCGGTGCTGATCCTGCTGCAGCCCAACCTGGGCACCGCCACGCTGGTGACCGCCAGCGGGGTATTCGCGCTGTTGCTGGCCGGCCTGCGCTGGTGGTGGATGGCCGTCGCGCTGGGCGGGTTGTCGGTGGCCGCGCCGCTGGCCTGGTTCGGCCTGCTGCGGCAATACCAGAAGGATCGCGTGCTGACCTTCCTGTATCCGGAGAACGATCCGCTGGGCACCGGCTGGAACATCATCCAGTCCAAGATCGCGATCGGCTCGGGCGGCCTGCATGGCAAAGGCTGGGGGCAGGGCACCCAGGCCACGCTGGATTTCCTGCCCGAATACACCACGGATTTCGCCTTCTCGGTGCTGGCCGAGGAGTTCGGCTGGGTCGGCGTGGCGGTGGTGCTCAGCCTGTTCCTGTTCGTCACTGCGCGCTGCCTGTGGATCGCCAGCCAGTCGCGTTGTGGTTACTCGCGCCTGCTGGTGGGCACCACCGGCCTGGTGTTCTTCGTCTATGTACTGGTCAACGGCGGCATGATCTCCGGCCTGTTGCCGGTGGTCGGCGTGCCGATGCCGCTGATCAGTTATGGCGGCACCTCGGCGGTCTCACTGCTGGCCAGCTTCGGGCTGGTGATGGCGGCGCGCCAGCATCAGCCGGTGCACGCGACGTGAGTTGCCGGTGCGGCCGCGATTGCGCACCCCAAGCACACGAAAACGGTTTCAGGTGCAAACGTTGTCAACGCGCGGAGATAAAAGTGAGAAGTGGCGCACAGATATGAAGTGACTTGATCTCGATCAATGGACTTGTCGTAAACGGCCTGCACAATGGCGGCCCGCCAACAACGACGCGCTGAGCCAAGCATCGCGGAGGGGGAGTCTGGCGGGGAGTAGTTGACCCAACAGGCAGAGGGGCGAGGCACGCGCTGGGGAGATGCGCGCCGCGCCGCTGCCGATCGGGTCCGGTTTGGCCGGTTGCGTCTGCGGGGATGGGGACGCAACCGGCGGACCTCTTGTGCGTTCTGCATCTTTCTCAAAAGTGAGACGTGCGTTGCTCGATGGCCCTTCGCCGGGCGGCTGCGGTGAGCCAGCCATGCGCCTTGCCGCATCGCCGCGCGTTCGAGACGGCGACGGCACCTTCGTCAGACTATGAATGGGCAGGGGAGGCAGGGCCTCTCTACACGCGGGCTTAACGGTCGCGAAGAAACTCAGGCAATCCGTTGAGATTCATGGCCTTAGGGGTTTTAATTCATCCATGACCTGCTAACCTGCCGCGATGATTCGACGCTCCCTGGCCTGCATGCTCACGCTCGGTTTGGTCGCTTGTGCGACCCAGCCGCAGACTCCTTCACCGACGCCGCAGGCCTCGGGTGTCCCGGTTACGCCGGCCGCCGGCAACAACGGGCCCGCCGAAGCCGCCCCCGAAGCCGCCGGTGCCAATGCCGCCCCGGTCGATCTGACCCCGGTGCCCTTCGAGGTGGCCCGCGCCAACTTCGTGCGTGACACCGCCGCACGCTACGGGATTCCCGCCGCGCAGATCCAGGCAACCCTGGCCCAGGCGCAGATCCGTGATCCGATCATCGCCGCGATGTCGCGCCCGGCCGAGCGGGTCAAACCGTGGAACGAATACCGGCCGATGTTCATCAGCCAGGCGCGGATCGAGGGGGGAAAGAAATTCCTCGCCCAGCACCGCGAAGAGCTGATGCGCGTGCAGCAGCGCACCGGCGTGCCGGCCGAAGTGATAGTGGCGATCATCGGCGTGGAAACCAGCTACGGCGGCAATACCGGTAATTACCGTGTGCTCGATGCGCTGTACACGCTGGCCTTCAAGTACCCGCGCAGCGGCGATCCGGCCAAGCTGGAGCGCGAAGTGCGCCGTGAGCTGTTCTTCCGCGACGAGTTGGCGCGCCTGTTCGCGCTGACCCGCGACGAGAAGCTCGACATCACTGCGATCAAGGGCAGCTACGCCGGCGCGATGGGCATGGGCCAGTTCATGCCGTCCAGCTATCTGGACTATGCGGTGGATGGCAACGGCGATGGCCGTCGCGATCTGTTCAACAGCTACGACGACGTCTTCTCCTCGATCGCCAATTACTTCGTCAAGAAGGGCGGTTGGGTGCGCGGTGGCCCGGTTGCCGTGCCGGCCACGCTGCAGGCCGGTCGTGAAGAATTCAATCCGACCGAATGGGCGCCGACCTGGACCCTGTCCCAGTTGGCCCAGCGCGGTTACCAGCCCAGCGTCCCGGTCGCGGCCGGCTTGACCGCGACCCCGATCACGCTGGAAGGCAGCACCGGCAAGCAGTACTGGCTGGGCTTCCAGAATTACTACGCCATTACCCGCTACAACCTCTCGAAAATGTACGCGATGGCCGTGTACCAGTTGTCCCAGGCCATCGCCGGACAGGAGTTGCCGCCGGCATGAACACGATCGCACGCTCCAGATGGCTGATCCCGGGTCTGTTGATACTGGCACTGGCCGCCTGCAGCAGTGCGCCGAAGAAACCGGGTGGCAGCACCGCCGGCAGCAGCAAACCGTCCGGCGCGGTGGTGCAGGGCAAGGGCGGACGCCCGGCGCATTGTCCTGACGGGTCGCCCTACAAGGCGGCCGCGGAAGATCCGAGCACGCGCGGTGACTACCGCGCCGGCGGCCTGTACAAGCCCGGCGTGAATGACAGCACCCCCACCTACATCCCGAACGTGGCCTGCATCCCCGAGCCGGACGTGGTCGATCTGCCGCGCTCGCCGATCGGCAACAAATCGCCGTATGTGGTGCTGGGCAAGCAATACCAGGTGATGGACAAGACCCGCGGCTATGCCGAGAAGGGCACCGCCTCGTACTACGGCGCCAAGTTCCACGGCCGCCTGACCTCCAACCGCGAGGTGTACGACATGTACGCCTTCACCGCCGCGCACAAGACGCTGCCGCTGCCGAGCTTCGCCCGGGTCACCAACCTGGACAACGGCGAATCGGTGATCGTGCGGGTCAACGATCGCGGCCCGTTCCACGATGGCCGCGTGGTCGACCTCAGTTATGCCGCCGCCGTGCGCCTGGGCATCACCCAGCGTGGCACCGGCAACGTTGAAGTACGCGCGCTGGCCCCGGGGGATGACAACCTGCTGGCCGACAAGCCCAGCCGCCGCGAGCGCCGCGAGGTCGCCGCCGCTGCGGCAGCCGCCACCACGGCCAGCGCTGCCGCGGCACGCCGCGCCAGCGATATGGATGCCCTGGTCGGCAAGCTGCCGGCCGCCACGGCCACGCCCGCCGCCGCCGCCAAGCCGGCCGGCGAGCAGTACCGCTACCGCGTGGCCGACTCGGCCAAGCCGGGCAACGCCGACAACTTCGATCACTGGATGCGCGACAACGGCGTGCGCGTGGCGACCGGCAAGCCTGCCACCACCCAGGCCGCCAGCGTCAACAGCGCCCCGGTCGCGGTGGCCGCCTTGCCCGCCGCCGCACCTGCAGCGCGCCCGGCACCGGCGCCCAGTGCGACGCTCTCCCAGCAGGTGCTCGGCAGCGTGCTGCTGCAGGTCGCCAGCTTCGCCAGCCGCGACAACGCCACCCGCGCGCTTGGCCAGTTGTCCTCGGCGGGTATCGCCGGGGCCAGCATCAGTGACATCGTCAGTGGCGGGCGCACCCTGTGGCGCCTGCGCGTGCCGGCCCCCGACCACGCCAGTGCCTCGGAACTTGCCGGCCGGATTGCCGGTCTGGGCTTCGGGGCGCCGCAGATCGTGAAGGACTGAGCCTTCCGCTGCCCGCGGCACGCCAGCGCGTGCCGCCGCTCCTTGGGCCTACAATGCCCGTTATCCCTCATCCACCCCTTGGCGCCCCTCCAGGAGCTTGCTGTCCGATGAAATTCCGCTTTGCCGCCGCTGCCATGGCCACGACCCTGTTCGTGGGCATGGTTTCCGCCCAGACCCCCTTGCCGACCCCGGCACCGGCGCCTGCTCCCGCCGCCGCCGCACCGGCCACCGTGGCCACGCCGCCGGCTCCGAAGCCCAGCGTCTCCAAGGCCTGGATCCTGATGGATTACGCCACCGGGCAGGTCCTGGCCGGTGAAAACGTGCACGAACAACTGGCCCCGGCCAGCATCACCAAGGTGATGACCTCGTATGTCGTGGCCGCCGAGGTCAAGAACGGCAAGGTCCGTACCGACGACCAGGTGATGATGAGCGAACGCGCCTGGCGCGAGGGCGGCGCCGGCACCGACGGCAGCTACAGCGGCTTCCCGGTCAACCAGACCGCGCGCCTGGAAGACATGGAAAAGGGCATGGCGATCCAGTCCGGCAACGATGCCGCGATCGCCTTGGCCGAACACGTGGCCGGCAGCGAAGAGGCCTTCGCCTCGCTGATGAACAGCTATGCCGCCAAGATCGGCATGAAGGATTCCCACTTCGTCAACGCCCATGGCCTGAGCGCCCCGGGCCACCACACCACCGCCTACGACCTGGCGCTGCTGGGTCGCGCGATGGTGCGTGACTACCCGGAAACCTACGCCTACAACAAGGTGAAGGAATTCACCGTCGGCAACATCACCCAGCCCAACCGCAACCTGCTGCTGTGGCGCGACCAGAGCGTGGACGGCATCAAGACCGGCCATACCTCCGAAGCCGGCTACTGCCTGATGAGCTCGGCTCAGCGCGGCGACCAGCGTCTCGTGGCGGTGGTCCTCGGTGGCGGCTCGGAAAAGCAGCGCGCCGATGACAGCCTGGCGCTGCTCAACTGGGGCTTCCGCTTCTTCGAAACCCACCGCATGTACGAGCCGGGCAAGGTCGTGGCCGAGCACAAGGTGTGGAAGGGCAAGACCGCCACGCTGCAGCTGGGCGTGGCCCAGCCGATGCTGGTCAGCGTCCCGCGTGGCCGCTACAACGATCTCAAGCCGAGCATCGATGTGCCCAAGACCCTCGAAGCCCCGTTCACCGCCGGCCAGCAGGTCGGTACCCTGAAGGTGATGCTGGACAACCAGGTCGTCGCCCAGGCCCCGCTGGTGGCCGTGGCCGCCGTGGAAGAAGCCGGCTTCTTCAAGCGCCTGTGGGACAGCTTCTGGATGTGGTGGGAATCGGAGTAATCCGATTCGACCGCACTAAGAAAAAAGACCGGCGAAAGCCGGTCTTTTCATTTCTGGCGTTACAGCGACCGGCTGATCGTAAAGCTGCCGAACACCGGCGCCTCGCGCTGCCCATCGAACTCGCGCGTGCTGTGGTAGCGCGCCAGCGCGAACTTCCAGCGCCCACGCATCACCGCCAGCCCGTACCCGGCCTGGCCGACCACATGCCGCTTGTCGACACTGTGGCTGTTGCGGAACGTATTGCCGTCCAGCGTGATATCGCGGATCACCCACGCTGCATCGGTCGTGGCGAACAGATGCCACGACCACCCGCTCGGCTTGCCGCCGCGCGTCGGCGCCGTGTTCTCACCGGCGGGGCGCAGCGGGGTACTGCCGAAATCGTCCGGCAGCTTCCAGCCGAAGCGCACCTCGCCACCGGCGTTGACGTGCGTGGCCAGGTTGCCCACCGCGCCGCCGTAATGGCTGATCGCATCCCAGCCCCAGCCGCCCAGGTTCTCGCTGGCATCGGCCGGCCAACGTCGCATCCGCTCATGCGTCAGCATGAACACCGGTTCGTTGTGCAGCTGGTTGTCCCAGCCCTGGAACTTCTCGTCGCCCAGCAGCTCGTGCACCGCGTTCTGCACCTCCTCGCCGAGCGCCCACGGCCCCACCACGCCCACCGCCAGCTGCGTCGTCTGCAGCCGGTCGCCGCGGCGCGCGTTGTACCCGAAGCTGGCGATCAGCACGCCCGCATAAGGGCGATCGTCCTCGATCAGGTCCTTCCGGGTGAAATCGGTCGGGGTGAAAATGCCCTGGGCCAGGCTGAAGATCATGTTCTGCTGCTCGAACTCGCCCGGGTGCAGCCGCTCCAGATGGCTGTTGACCCAGCGTGCCAGGCGCGGCAGGCAGGGATCGTCGGTGTAATCGACCAGATTTGGCGAGACCAGGGTGATCTGGGCGCCATTGGTATAGCCCTGATCCTGGTCCTTGCCGCCGAACAGATCGTTGTCGACGCGGAAGTTGACCTGGGGCGGATGCTCGCGCATCGCATCGGGCCCGCATTGAGTCGCGGCATGGGCGGCAGGGGCGGCCAAGGCCAGGAGACCGGCAAGGGCGGCCGGCAGCGCGAAGGGCTTCAGGGACATGGGATACCAGACAGGGATTTATGCTTTCTTAAGCCGATACAGCGTAGTCAGAGCGTGATGTCGTGAACAGCGCTGCGCACGCACTGCTGCGTATCAGTGGCGATACAGGCCTTTTCACGTGCCGTTCGGTACCGCTGTGCGCACGATCAAGCAGCGCTTGGGTTCGGGCGCGGGCATCCCCATAATCCCGGTCATGGAGATCAAGTCTGACAACCCCGACCACGGCTTCCAGTTCCCCGGCCAGTTCGAACTCAGCGCCATGGGCGCGGCCGGCAACGACCTGGAACGCGAACTGCCACGCCTGCTCGAGCTCGCCGGGCTGGAAGTACTGACCGAACGGGTCAGCTGGAAACACTCGTCCAACGGCAAGTACGTGTCCGTGCGACTGGTGTTCAAGGCCGACAACCGCGAACAGTACGATGCCGCCCACAACGCGCTGCGCGACCACCCGGAAGTGAAGTGGACGCTGTAGCCAGCTGCGCCACTGCCGCGGCCCCGGGCGACCGGGCGCCGCAACCGGCCATCGTGCGTGACCTCGGCCGCCAGCCCTACGCCCCGGTCTGGCACGCCATGCAGCGCTTCACCGATGCCCGCACCGATGCCACCCGCGATGAACTGTGGGTGGTCGAGCACGACCCGGTGTTCACCCTGGGCCAGGCCGGCAAGGACGAGCACGTGCTCGCCCCCGGCGATATTCCGGTTCTTCATGTCGACCGCGGCGGCCAGGTGACCTACCACGGCCCCGGCCAGCTGGTGATCTATCCGCTGCTGCAGCTGCGGCGGCTGGGCATCGGGGTGCGCGACTACGTGTGCCGCATCGAACAGGCCATCATCGACACCTTGGGCGACTGGAACATCGGCGCCGAGCGCCTGGAGGGCGCGCCCGGGGTCTACGTGGGCGGGGCCAAGGTGGCCGCGCTCGGCATCCGCGTCCGCCGCGGCTGCACCTTCCATGGCCTGTCCTTCAATGTGGCCATGGACCTGGAACCGTTCCGCCGGATCAACCCCTGTGGCTATCAAGGGCTGCAGGTGACCTCGGTGGTAGACTTGGGGGGACCGTCCGGCATGGCGGCCGTCACGCCGGTGCTGCTGGGCCATCTGGCCCGCCAGTTCGGCCTGGACCTCGAGCCGGCCGCTGAACTACCCGATTTGACTGACGCGGCGTGAACGCCGCCGACCAAGGCCATGACTGAAACCACCGCTCGCCTCATTCCCCTGCAGGTTGTGCAGGGCGACACGCCGTCCGCCGCCCCGTTGCAGACGGGCGTCAAACAGATCGGCGGTGACAAGATCGGCCGCTCGCCGGTGCAGTTCGCCGACGTGCCGGTGCTGCGCAAGCCGTCGTGGATCCGCGTGCGGATTCCCTCCGGCAACGCCGTGCAGAACCTCAAGGCCAAGCTGCGTGAGAACCGCCTGGTCACGGTCTGCGAGGAAGCCAGCTGCCCCAACATCCACGAGTGCTTCAGCCACGGCACCGCGACCTTCATGATCCTCGGTGAGGTCTGCACCCGCCGTTGCTCGTTCTGCGACGTCGCCCACGGCCGGCCCAAGCCGCCGGACGCCAATGAACCGGCCAGCCTGTCCCAGACCGTGGCCGACATGGGCCTGAAGTATGTGGTGGTGACCAGCGTGGATCGCGATGACCTGCGCGACGGCGGTGCCCAGCACTTCGCCGACTGCATCGGTGCCATCCGTGCCAAGTCGCCCAAGACCAAGATCGAAGTGCTGACCCCGGACTTCCGCGGCAAGGGCCGCATGGAGCGCGCGCTGGAGATCCTGGCGACCAACCCGCCGGATGTGTTCAACCACAACATCGAAACCGTGCCGGATCTGTACCGCAATGTGCGCCCGGGCGCGGACTACCAGTGGTCCCTGACCCTGCTCAAGAAGTTCAAGGCCCAGCACCCGGAGATCGCCACCAAGTCCGGCATCATGCTCGGCCTCGGCGAGACCCTGGAGCAGGTGCAGGCCACGCTGCGCGACCTGCGCGAGCACGACGTGGACATGATCACGATCGGCCAGTACCTGCAGCCGACCGCACATCACCACCCGGTGCTGCGTTACTGGACCCCCGAGGAGTACAAGGCGCTGGAGGAGTACGGCAATGCGCTGGGCTTCAGCCACGTCGCCTCCGGGCCGATGGTGCGCTCGTCCTACCACGCCGACCGCCAGGCGGCCGACGCCGGCGTCGCCGGTTGATCCAGCGGGCCCTTCGGGGCCCGTTCTGCCAATCCCTCCCGTCTTTCCCCGGCCGCGGCCCTGAACCGCGGATGGCCGCAGGCCTGTGCCTGCCCGCCGTTCTCCCCGGTATTCACAAATTTCTCCAACGGCCTCGGTAGGCTGAAGGCCCCGGTGACAAACGCGGCAACTTTCGGCACTGTCGTGGTGTCTGTAATGCACGCAGTCTCTCCCTTGGCAAGGTGCCACGAGCTAGTCCATGAAATTCAAAGCCCCCGCATTCCTGATGGCCCTGGCGCTCACCGCGCCGATGGCACTGGCCGCCTACGCCGATTCGCCCGCGCTGCCCTCGGCGGCCACGGCCGACCAGGTGACCACCTCCAAGCTGGTCTACGGACTGCTTTCGGACAGCCGATACGCCTACCGGCCGCGTGCACTCGATGCCGCGACCTCCAAGGACGTCTTCAAGCGCTACCTGGAGTCGCTCGACAGCAGCAAGCAGTTCTTCACCCAGGCCGACATCACCCGCTTCGCCCCGTTCGAGGCCAACATCGCCACCGCCATCCGCGGCGGCGAGCTGGAGCCGGCGTTCCAGGTGTTCGCGGTCTACAAGCAGCGCGTCGGTGAGCGTGTCGGCTATGCGCGCAAGCTGCTCAAGACGGATTTCGATTTCAGCACCGATGAGAAGTTCGAGTACGACCGCAAGGACGTGCCGTGGGCCGCGAGCAGCGCCGAGCTGGACGATCTGTGGCGCAAGTCGGTCAAGAACGACTGGCTGCGCCTGAAGCTGGCCGGCAAGCAGCCGGCCGAGATCCGCAAGACGCTGGACAAGCGTTACGCCACGCTGGAAAAGTCGGTCAATGAGCTCAAGGGCGAGGACGTGTTCCAGTTCTTCCTCAACGCCTACACCAGCGCGGTGGACCCGCACACCGATTACTTCACTCCGCGCACCGCCGAGAACTTCAACCAGGCGATGTCGCTGTCGCTGGAAGGCATCGGCGCGCAGCTGCAGCGCCAGGACGACATGGTGGTGATCCGCGAGGTCATCGCCGGTGGTCCGGCCGCCGTCAACGGCACGCTGAAGCCGGGCGACCGCATCGTCGGCGTGGGCCAGGGCAAGTCCGGTCCGCTGGAAGACGTGATCGGCTGGCGCATCGATGATGTGGTGGCCAAGATCCGCGGCAAGAGCGATACCCAGGTGCGCCTGGAATTCATTCCGGCCGAAGAGGGCGTCGACGGCAAGCACCACACCCTGGTGCTGACCCGCCAGAAGGTGCGTCTGGCCGAACAGGCCGCCAAGGGCGAGACCCTGACCATCCCGGCCAAGGATGGGGAGCCCGAGCGCAAGGTGGGCGTGATCAAGCTGCCGACCTTCTACCAGGATTTCGAAGGCCGCCGCCGCAACGCCGCCGACTACGCCTCTGCGACCCGCGACGTGGCCAAGCTGCTGGCCGGCTTCAAGGCCGACAAACTCGATGGCGTGGTGCTGGACCTGCGCAACAACGGCGGTGGTTCGCTGGATGAAGCGATCGAACTGACCGGTCTGTTCATCGAACAGGGCCCGGTGGTCCAGGTGCGCGAGTCCGGTGGCCGCGTCACCGTCAACAGCGACCGCAGCGAAGTGGTGGCGTGGGACGGCCCGCTGGCCGTGCTGATCAACCGTGGCTCGGCCTCGGCCTCGGAAATCTTCGCCGGCGCCATCCAGGATTACGGCCGCGGCCTGGTGATCGGTGAGACCACCTTCGGCAAGGGCACCGTGCAGAACATCGTCGACCTCGACCGTTGGCCGAGTGGCGAGACCCAGCGCTTCGGCCAGGTCAAACTGACCATCGCCCAGTTCTTCCGCGTCAGCGGCAGCAGCACCCAGCACAAGGGGGTGGTGCCCGATCTGGCCTTCCCGGCCAGCGTGGACGCCAGCGAGTACGGCGAAAGCACCTACGACAACGCGCTGCCGTGGACCCGCATCGCCGCCGTGCCGCACACCCAGTACGGCAACTTCGGCCCGCTGCTGCCCAAGCTGGAAAGCCGCCACGACACGCGCATCGCTGCCGACAAGGAATTCCAGTGGTGGAACGAGGATGTCGAGCAGTTCCGCGCCGAGAAGGCCAAGAAGTACATCTCGCTCAACGAGGCCGAGCGCCGCGCCGAGCGTGAGAAGCAGGACAAGCAGCGCACCGACCGCCAGGCCATCCGCAAGGAACTGGGTCTGGATCTGGATCCGCTGGCCGATGACAGCAATGACGACGGTCTGACCGGCAACGAGCGCGACATCGTCAAGGATGCCGCCCGTGAGAAGGCGGCCGAAAAGCGTCCGGATCCGCTGCTGCGCGAGTCGGCCGCGATCCTGGCCGATGCGGTCAACCTGCTGGAAGCCGACCGCCCGCTGTCGGCCCAGGTGCTGCCGCAGTCGACCGGTGTGGGCCGCTGGGCGGACTGACCGCCACGGCTGCCGCAGCTGAACCGGTGACAACTCCACAGGCCGCCCTTCGGGGCGGCCTGTGCGTATCCACCTCCTGCCAACGTGCGCAGGTCTATCCTTGGAGGCTGGATTTCCGCAGGAGCGGCCATGCGCTTTCGTCGTGTACGTTCGATCCCGCTGCTGGCGGGGCTCGCCGCTTTGACCGCCTGTGGCGGCCGCGCCGCTGACAGCACGCTGATCCGGGAGTCCTTCGACTCCGGCGATACCTATTCGCGCACCGTGCCCGGCCCGCCTGCCCAGGCCTGCGAGGCCGCACGCCGTACCCTGCTCAGCCAGGGCTACGCGATCGCCCGCGCCGGCGATGACGCAGTGGAGGGCAACAAGAACTTCCAGCCCAAGGATGAAGAGCACGAGCAACTGGTGCTGCGCATCTCCTGTGCGCCGCGCGGCGACCAGGCGCTGGTATTCGTCAGTGCCGTGCAGGATCGCTACGCGCTCAAGAAGAGCCCGACCTCGGCCAGCGTCGGCGTGGGCGCGCTGGGCTCGGTGTCGCTGCCGTTCGGCAGCAATGACGACTCGCTGGTGAAAGTGGCCAGCAGCACCGTGCAGGACGCCACCTTCTACCGCCGCTTCTTCGAGCGCCTGCAGCAGTACTTGCCGGCCGCGGCCGTGCCCGAGCCCACGCCGGCCGCGGCGCCCGCGACAGCCCCGGCTGCGGCGGTGGAGGCCACGCCTGCCACGGTGGTGAGCGATACCCCGGCATCGCTGCGCTGAGCGGGCGGCGGTGCGGCAGGTCATGGCAACAGGATCGCGGCGCTGGCGCCGCCATGCGCTTGCGTTCCTGCTGGGGCTGATCCCGGCGGGCAGCGCGTGGAGCGCGTCGTCCTGTGCGCAGGGCGTGCTGGAGGAGCTTGGCTGGCAGATCGCTGCAGCCGACATCGACGCCCCCAAGGTGCACGGTGGTCCGGTCTGCGAACGCGCCGATCTGCGCCAGGCCCAGAGCGCCGGCGACCTGCGTGTGCAGCTGCCGCGGCAGTGGTCGGCGGACCAGCGGCAGGCCTGGCTGCCCACGTTGTTCGATGACCCGGCCACCGTATGTGCGTACGCCTTCCAGCTTGGCGCCGCTACCCGCCGCGCCACCACCGCGCTGCAGGACAACGACGGCTTCCGCTTCTCGGCGCTGCAGCTGGGCTGGATCGGCTTCGGTGCCGGCGGCGCGCAGGCCAAGGGCTGGGAGCGCTTCCGCAGCTTCGGCCGCGGCTATCAGCCGGCCGGGGCCAACAGTGCGGCGCTGCAGACCTTCTACGAGGGCCGCGTGCGTGCCGAGTGCGGGGTCGGCCGCCAGGTCGCGCAACTGGCGACCCAGCGCGAGCTGTACGGCGATGCCGCGTTCGATCGCGAGTTCTCGGCCGATGAGCTCTCCATCGGCACCTTCCTGACCCTGCACGAGACCGACAGCATCCTGCTCGGCCGGCATGCCGGGGAGTTCCTGGCCGATGGCAAGGCGAAGAAGACCGCCCTGCGCGGGCGGCAGGCCTTCGTCGGCACGCCCGGCTTCATCGAGCACGTGTTCGAGCGGAAGTACCTGGACGACATCAACAACCAGGCCGAGAACTTCGTGGTGGTCGATGTCAGTGATGCGGCGGCACGCGCGCTGCGCGAGCACGAGGGCTTTGCCTACTACGACCGGATCAACCGGCGCATCTGGGCGCTGGCCCAGCGCATGCCGGGCCCGGGACCGCGCCGGTTCGAGCGGCTGCTGATCGAGCGCGATCCGATCTGGCGGCGCGAGGTACCGGCCGAGCAGCAACCGTTGCTGAAGGAACTGGATGCCTTGCTGGACGATCCGTTCTACCAGGGGTTCCTGATTTACGTGCATCCTCGGGGTATACGTCCTATCGGGTACCACATCGCACGCCTGCTCGATCGCAATCCGCGTACACCGTTCGCGATCGAACTGGGGCTGCACAACCTGCATACCACGCTGTATCGGCGCTGGATCGACGCACGCCTTCGCCAGTGCGATGCCCCGCCGCCAGCGTTCCTGCAAGACAACACGACAACTGAGCAAAGGTGATTCATGGATATTGCAATGATCGGGCTGGGCCGCATGGGCGCGAACATGGCCGAGCGGCTGCACCGGGGCGGCCACCACGTGATCGGCGTCGATCCGGGTGAGGCCGCCCGCAGCGCGGCGGCCGCGCGTGGGTTCCAGGTCAGTGCCTCGATCGCCGAGACGCTCGCCGCGCTGCCGGTCCCGCGCGTGGTGTGGCTGATGGTGCCGGCCGGCGTGGTCGACCAGACCCTGGCGTCACTCTCGCCGCATCTGTCCGAAGGCGATGTGGTGATCGACGGCGGCAACTCGTACTACAAGGATTCCATGCGCCGCAGCGAACAGCTGCAGGGCGAGGAGGTGACCTACATCGACTGCGGCACCAGCGGTGGCGTGTGGGGCCTGCAGGAGGGCTACAGCCTGATGATCGGCGGTGACACGGCGGCGGTCGAACGGATCGGGGCGATCTTCCGCACGCTGGCGCCGGGCGAGGACCGTGGCTGGGCGCATGTGGGGCCGAGCGGGGCAGGGCACTTCTGCAAGATGGTCCACAACGGCATCGAGTACGGGATGATGCAGGCCTATGCGGAAGGCTTCGCGTTGATGCAGCACAAGACCGAGTTCAACCTCGATCTGGCGCAGGTGGCCAAGGCCTGGCAGCACGGCAGCGTGGTGCGTTCGTGGCTGCTCGATCTCAGTGCCGACGCACTGGGCCGCAACCCGCAGCTGGACGGCATCGCACCGTATGTCGAGGACTCCGGCGAAGGCCGTTGGACCGTCGCCGAGGCGATCGATCTGGATGTGCCGGCCCCGGTGATCACGCTGTCACTGCTCGAACGCCTGCGCTCGCGCGAGAAGAACTCCTTCAGCGACCGCCTGCTGGCGGCAATGCGCAACGAGTTCGGCGGTCACGCGATCAAGACCACGTAAGACCCATCGATGCGGGCCGAACCCCATCGTCCGGCCCGCATCCACGCATGGCGGAGATCTGCGTGGGCGGGCGTGGCCGACTCAAAGGGTCACCCGCCGCCCGCTGCGTGCACTCTCTGCGCCCGCCTCCAGCAGGCGCATCAGCTGCAGCGCCTGCGCAGTGCTGACCGGCGCTTCGCCCACGCCCAGCATCGCATCGCGGAAGGCCGCATAGAACGCCCGGTAATCGCCGGGCACGTTGTCCACGGTGCTGCGCCGGGTGTGCCCGTCGGCATCGATCCGCACCAGGTGACCGTGCTGCGGATCCAGTCCCCAGCCCGGGGCGCCCGGGGCAATGCCGCGCCGCAGCTGATCTTCCTGCACGTCCAGCCCGTCCTTCAGATAGCTGCCGGCATCGCCATGCACGATGAAGCGCGGGCCGGAGGCGGCCACTAGCGAGCCGGCATGCACGATCGCGCGATGCCGGGGGTAATGCAGTACCGCATGGAAGTAGTCGTTGCCCAGCGCGTGCTCGCGCTGCGCCATCAGGTCCACACTGATCGCGCCGGGCCAGCCGAACAGCTGCAGCATCTGGTCCAGCAGGTGCGGCCCCAGATCCATCCACAGCCCGCTGCCGGGCGCATCGCTTTCGCGCCAGCGTTCGCGCACCTGTGGGCGGAAGCGGTCGAAGTGGGAATGGCATTCGGCGACGCGGCCGATCCTGCCGTTGTCGATCACCTGCTTGAGCGTGAGGAAGTCGGCATCGTGGCGGCGGTTCTGGAACACCGTCACCACCCGGTCGGCGTCGTGCGCGGCCTGCACCACCGATTCGGCCTCCGCCACGGACAGTGCGAACGGTTTGTCCACCAGCACATGTTTGCCGGCCGCCAGTGCGGCGCGCGCCAGCGGGGCATGCGCATCGTTGGGCGTGGCGATCACCACCGCATCCACCGCCGGGTCATCGAACACCGCCTGCGGGTCATTGCAGATGCGCACATCGGTGAAGCTGCGCAGCAGGCGATCCCGCTGCGAGCTGACGATGCTGTGCAGTGCAAGCCCTGGCGTATGCAGGATCAACGGCGCATGGAACACGCTGCCCGCCAGCCCGTAGCCGATCAAGGCGACCTGAAGTGTGGCGGCCATGGTGCGCTCCAACATAACGGGGCAGGACAGCGTAACGGCTGCGCGCGCGCGGCGGAAATCTGAACGATCGGGCGCCAACCTGAGTGGTTCACGGCAACGTTATGCGGCGCCCACGTCCCGTCCACGGCCGTGCACGGACACTGGCTGCACATCCGCAAAGGAATTCGAACATGACCAACACGACCCGTAATCTGCTTGCTGCTTCGCTGGCCCTGGGCATGG
Source organism: Stenotrophomonas sp. IS26 (assembly GCF_054188265.1). Lineage (NCBI taxonomy): Bacteria > Pseudomonadati > Pseudomonadota > Gammaproteobacteria > Lysobacterales > Lysobacteraceae > Stenotrophomonas > Stenotrophomonas sp. IS26. Next base: position 23,584 of record NZ_JBSZJV010000017.1, on the reverse strand, counting down.
TGCTGGGCACCTCGACTGCCATGGCCAAGGATCCGCCGAAGACCACCGATCATGCCGCGATGACCCATGCCGACAAGCACGATTCGGCCGAGCCGGTCACCGACAGCTGGATCACCACCAAGGTCAAGACCGACCTGCTGACCAGCAAGAACGTCCCGGGTACCGAAGTGAAGGTGGAGACCGTCAATGGCGTCGTCACCCTGACCGGTACCGTGGCCAGCCAGGCCGAGCATGACAAGGCCGTACGCGTGACCCAGCAGATCAAGGGCGTCAAGCGCGTCGATGCTGCCAACCTGAAGGTGGCTGCGACCGCCGCACGCTGAGCCCCAACGCTGCATCGCTGAACAGGGCGCGCCTTCGGGCGCGCTTTTTTTTTGGCAGGCCGCCTGCCCCGTATTCACAAAGGGGTGGAGTATATTCAACGCTTCGCCATTGCCGATGGGGCTGCGCGGGCCGGCGCTGCCGCCTGGGCCGGGTCGTCGATGGCATCGAGCTGACGAGGGACTATGGCGCTGGTGTTCAGTGATCAAATCTGGGACCGCTGGCGTCTGCCGGCCTTGGCCCTGGCGGCGGTAGCCATCATCGTGGTGCCGTGGCTCACCCTGCGCAAGCTGGCCAATGACAACATCGATGCGATGAACTGGGTCACCCATACCCAGGATGTCGGGGTGGCGGTCTACCAGCTCCAGGCCGATGTCCGCGATGTCGAATCCGCGGCGTTGACGATGTCCAAGGGCATCGACGCCCCCGGCCTGCGTGAGCGGCTGGCCCAGGCCGACGACATTCCCGGGCGGCTGGCGCGGTTGGCGGAGCTGACCCGCGACAATCCCGATCAGCTGGTCCGGATCGGTCGCATCCAGTCCATGCTCGAGCGCCGGATGGAGCTGGCCAAACAGTTGGCCCGTTCCTCGCCCGATGCCGATCAGCGCCAGCTGGTGGCCGACCTGACCACGCGCTACCCGATCCGCAGCCTGGTGGAAGAACTGCAGGCCACCGAGGAGCAGCTGCTCAAGCAGCGCTCCTCGCTGTTTGCCGCACAGCAGCGCCAGGGTGAGTTCGTGTCCTGGTCGGCGCTGGTGGTGCAGTTGCTGTTGCTCGGCCTGGTGCTGTGGCTGTTGCAGCGGCAGATCCGCCACCGCCTCTCTGCCGAACGTGCCTCGCTGCGCGCGGCCGAGCGCGCGGCCTCGGTGCTGCATACCGTGCGCGAGCCGATCGTGCTGCTCGACCGCAGCCTGCGGGTACAGATGCACAACCCCGCGTTCGCCGAACTGTATGGGCTGGACGAGGAGGCCTCGCCCGAAGGACTGCCGCTGGACAGCATCGGCGACGGTGCCTGGGCCGATGCGGTGGTCCGCCAGCGCCTGACCGATGTGCTGCTGCGCGGCCGCGAGCTGTGGGACTACGAGCACGAACAGCGCACCGCCGATGACGTGGTCCGCATCATGCTGATCAACGCGCGGCGCATGCCGTTGCCGGACAAGGATGACGAAGTGGTGCTGATGACGGTCAGCGATGTCACCGTCCAGCGCGCCGTGCAGCTGCGCGTGGAAGAGCTCAACCGCCAGCTGGAAGGGAAGGTCGAGCAGGTCTCCGAGGTCAACCGCGAACTGGAAGCATTCAGCTACTCCGTCTCGCACGATCTGCGCGCGCCGCTGCGTCACGTGGCCGGCTTCTCGGACAAGTTGACCCGTCACCTGGGCGAGGGCGCGGACGAAAAGTCCCTGCATTACCTGGGCGTGATTTCCAATTCGGCCAAGCGCATGGCCGCGTTGATCGACGACCTGCTGGTCTATTCGCGCCTGGGCCGGGCGGCGATGCGGCTGCAGGCCGTGGACATGCAGTCGCTGGTGGCCGACACCCGCGCCATGCTCGATGCCAACCAGCAGAGCGAGTCGGAGAGCAGCGGGGTGCCGCACCATATCGACTGGAAGATCGCGCCGCTGCCGATCATTGTTTCCGATGAAAACATGATGCGGCAGGTCTGGCTGAATCTGCTCGGCAACGCGATCAAGTATTCTTCCAACCGCGAGCCGGCCCGGATCGAGGTCGACTACAAACTGCAGCCGGACGGCAGCCATCTGTTCACCGTGCGCGACAACGGCGCCGGCTTCGACATGGCTTACGCCGGCAAGCTGTTCGGGGTGTTCCAACGGCTGCACAAGGCCAGTGACTACCCCGGCACGGGCATCGGCCTGGCCAGTGTCCGCCGGGTGCTGACCCGCCACGGGGGCCGCATCTGGGCCGAGTCGGTGGTCGATCAGGGCGCCACTTTCCATTTCGTTCTTCCACCCGCGCTCGACGCAATCAACAAGGGCTCCGCCGCATGACCGCTCTCCGTACCATCCTCCTTGCCGAGGACAGCCCCGCCGACGCCGAGATGGCCATCGACGCATTGAAGGAGGCCCGCCTGGCCAACCCGATCGTGCACGTCGAAGACGGCGTGGAAGCGATGGATTACCTGTTGCGCCGTGGTGCCTTCGCCACCCGCGACGAAGGCCTGCCGGCCGTGCTGCTGCTGGATATCAAGATGCCGCGCATGGATGGCCTGGAAGTGCTCAAGGAAATCCGCAACACCGAGGAGCTCAAGCGGCTGCCGGTGGTGATCCTGTCATCCTCGCGCGAGGAAAGCGATCTGGCGCGCAGCTGGGACATGGGCGTGAACGCCTACGTGGTCAAGCCGGTGGACGTGGACCAGTTCTTCGGCGCGGTGCAGACCCTGGGCAAGTTCTGGGGTTTGATCAACCAGGCACCGGAGGTCGAGTAAGACCATGCCGCTGACCGGCCCTGCGTTGGGTGCCCTGCGGATCCTGCTGATCGAGGATTCGCCGGAAGACGCCGAACTGATGTGCGAGCAGATGCTCGACGCTGGCCTGGAGGCCAGCTTCGAGCGGGTCGAGAGCGCGCAGGAACTGCGTGAGGCGCTCGAGCGCGCCGCGCCGGACATCGTGCTGTCCGACCTGAGCATGCCCGGCTTTTCCGGCAATGAAGCGCTGCAGATCGTGCGCGCTGCGTTGCCCGAGGTGCCCTTCATCTTCGTGTCCGGCACGATGGGTGAGGAAAACGCGGTGGCCGCCCTGCACCAGGGGGCCAACGATTACATCATCAAGCACCAGCCGGCGCGCCTGCCCTCGGCGGTGGCGCGTGCCGTGCGCGAAGCGCGCAGCGCGATCGACCGTCAGCGGGTGGAAGCCGAGCTGATGCGCGCGCAGCGTCTGGAAAGCCTGTCGCTGCTGGCAGCCGGCCTGAGCCACGACCTGCGCAACATCCTGCAGCCGCTGCTGATCATGCCGGACCTGATGAAGGCACGCACCGACGATCCGCAGCTGCACCATCTGGCCGACATCATCGCCGAGTGTGGCCGGCGCGGGCATGAGATGGCCGAATCGATGCTGTCCTTCGTGCGCGGTTCGCGCAACAGCAGCGAACACATCTGCCTGGTCCACCTGTTCGAAGGGGTCGAGCTGCTCCTGCGCAGCAACCTGCCCGCCAAGGTCACCCTGCACCTGGAGGTGGCCGACGGCCTGGCGGTGGATGCAAACTACACCGAGCTGCAGCAGGTCCTGCTCAACCTTGCGTTGAATGCCATCCAGGCCATGCCGGACGGCGGCCGGTTGACCCTGCGCGCGGCATCCGCCGCCGATACGCATGGCGAGGACTGGTTGCGGATCTCGGTGACCGATGAAGGCATCGGCATGGATGCCGATACCCTGTCGCATCTGTTCAATCCCTTCTTCACCACCAAGGCCACCGGCACCGGCCTGGGCCTGATTTCGTGCAAGCGCATCATTGAAGGCGCACACGGCAGCATCCACGTCGACAGCCAGCCGGGTGTCGGCACCCGCTTCGATCTGTTGCTGCCGATGCGCGAGATCGCCGACACCGCCGCTACGGTCGATGGGCCGATCGCCGCCGGTACCGGCCAGTCCATCCTGGTCGTGGACGGTGAGGCGACGCGGCTGTCGCTGCTGGGCAATGCGTTGTCCAGCCAGGGCTATCACCTGCAGCTGGCCTCCGATGGTGCGGCCGCGCTGCGCTGGATGCAGCAGGAGAGCATGCCGGCACTGGTGATCGCCGATGCCGGCTCCAAGCTGCTCTCGGCCAGCCACCTGCTGGGCGAGATGGCTACGTTGGGCTATCGCGGGCCGGCGCTGGTGCTGGAAGAAGCCGAGGTGACCGTGCCGCTGGCGGTGTTCCCGCCGGGCATCAATGTGCACGTGCTGCGCAAGCCGCTGGAAATGCAGCAGGTGTTCCGTTCGGTCGCCGAGGCGCTGGAAACCGCCTGATCAGGCCTCCCAGGGGAACCGGGGGAGGCTGGCCACGGCCTGTTCGAGCTTGAAGGACCAGTTGCCGTGGATTTCCGCGTACAGCGGGCTGTCGCCGGCCAGGCGCATGCGCTGGGTGATGCGCAGGTCATCCTTGCGGATCAGCACCAGATCCACCGGCAGCCCGACCGACAGGTTGGAGCGGATGGTGGAATCCAGCGAGACGATGGCGGTGCGCGCAGCGTCTTCCAGCCGCGTCTGCGGGCGCAGGATGCGGTCGAGGATCGGCTTGCCGTACTTGGACTCGCCGATCTGCAGGAACGGGGTTTCCGGCGAGGCCGCGATCGCATTGCCGAGCGGATAGATCATGTACAGCCCCGGATGCTCGCCGCCGATCTGGCCCCCCAGGATCAGCGTGGCCTGGGTCACGATGCCATCCTGGCCCGCCTCATGCGTGCTGGATTTGACCTGGCTGTCGAGCAGCACCCGGCCCACGTACTCGGCCACCTCGAACAGATGCCGGTAGGCGCGCAGATTTTCCGGGCGCTGTTCCTCCACATCACGGCGCAGCCGTGAGATCAGCAGCTGGGTGGTCGCCAGGTTGCCCGCGGCCATGATGACGAAGGCGGCTTCCCCGGGAAACTCGAACTCGTGCAGCTTGCGGTGCACGCGCACGTCGTCCAGCGACGCGTTGGTGCGGGTGTCGGCGGCGAAGACCAGGCCTTCGTCCACCTCGATGCCGACGCAATAGGTCATGTCGGTGTCCTATGATGTGCACCCCGATTCTATGCGCTGGGCATGTTGCCCCCGTGTGGAATCGCCCCACGTACGCTGAATACCATGACCACTGCGCTCCTGAGCCTGGGCAGCAACCTGCAGCCGCAACAGCACCTTCACGCCGCGGTGGAGGCGCTGCGCGCGCGTTTCGGCGCGATCGCGGTATCGCCGGCCTACCGCACTGCCGCGGTCGGCTTCGACGGCCCGGACTTCCTCAACAACGCCGTGGCGATCGAGACCGAGCTGCCGCTGCAGACACTGGATGACTGGCTGCACGCGCTGGAAGATGCCCACGGCCGCGACCGCAGCGGCCCGCGCTTCAGCGATCGCACCCTGGATATCGATGTGGTGTTCTACGGCGACCTGATCGTGGAAGGCCCCGGCCACCTGCGCATCCCGCGCCCGGAGCTCAGGCACGCCTTCGTGCTCAAGCCGCTGGCCGACATCGCGCCGGACTTCCGCGATCCGGTCAGCGGGCTGACCCTGGAGGCGTTGTGGCGCGCGCATCGGCAGTTCGGCGAGCCGTTCGACACGATGGAGCTGGTGCCCGGGTAATCAGGCGCCGGGTAGTGCCGGCCGCTGGCCGACGATGCGACAACACCCGATTCATGCGGAGCCGGCCAGCGGCCGGCACTACCGGGCGGGGCAATCGGCGTTTACGACAACGTCCGCCCGCCATCCACGCGCAGCGTGTGCCCGGTGACGAACGCGGCCTCGGTGGCCAGCCAGTACACCGCCTCGGCGATCTCCTCCACCGTGCCGGTGCGGGCCAGCGGCGTGCGCGCCAGCAGCGCCTGCCGGGCGAAATCGTCCTTGCCCTGTTCCGGCCACAGGATGGCCCCAGGGGCAACCGCGTTGACCCGTATCTTGGGCGCCAGCTCCAGCGCCAGTGAGCGGGTGACCATTTCCAGGGCTGCCTTGGCGGCCGCGTACACCGGGTGGTCGCGCATCGGCTGGGTGCCGTGCAGATCGGTCAGGTTGACGATGCTGCCCTGCTGGCGGCGCAGGTGCGGCGCGGCGGCCTGGGCCAGCAGCAGCGGCGCGCGCGCATTGACCGCGAACAGGTCGTCCCACTGCGCGGCGGTGATCTGGCCGAGCAGGGTGGGGTAGAAGTTGGAGGCGTTGTTGACCAGCGTGTCCAGCCGGCCGAACTGGGCCATGGTCTGGTCGATCAGGTCGGGCAGGGCATCGGCATCGCGCAGATCCGCCTGCAGGGCCAGCACGCTGCCCGGCCGCAGCATGTCCATGTCGAAGGCCATCTGCTGCAGCTCGGTGGTGGAGGTGTGGGCATGCAGCGCCACCGACCAGCCACAGGCGTGGAACTGGCGGGCGATGGCCGCGCCGATCCGGCGCGCGCTGCCGGTGATCAGCGCCACGGGCGCGGTATCGGTCATCGGGGGTACTCCCTGCTCAGGCTATGCTGTGCATTGTCACCGCAATCGCCCGCGCCATGCATTCCCCACTGCCCACCCCCGAATCCGACGCCCTGGCCCACAGCGACGAGCTGGCTGCGGCGCTGCGTGCTGAAATCCTCGCCAACGGCGGCGCGATGCCGTTCTCCCGTTTCATGGAGCTGAGCCTGTATACCCCCGGTTGGGGCTATTACAGCGCCGGCGCGAGCAAGTTCGGTGCCGCCGGCGATTTCACCACCTCGCCGGAGATCGGCGCGCTGTTCGCCGCGACCCTGGCCAATGCGATCGCCCCGATAATGCAGCAGCTCGGCCCGGAAGCGCGTTTCATGGAAGTCGGTGGCGGCAGCGGCGCGTTCGCCGAAGTGCTGCTCAAGCGCATGCTGGAACTGGACGCACTGCCTGAACGCTACGCGATCCTGGAGCCCAGCGCGGACCTGCGCGAGCGCCAGCGCGAGCGCCTGGAAATGGCGCTGATCCCGCCGGTGTTCGCCCTGGTGGAATGGCTGGACCGCCCGTTCGATGACGACTGGGACGGCATGGTGTTTGCCAATGAAGTGATCGATGCCTTGCCGACGCCGCGCTTCCTCGCGCGCGATGGCATGGTCTACGAGGAAACCGTCGAGCTGGATGCGCAGGGCGCCTTCGTGCGCGGCGCGCAGCCGGCCGATGCGATGCTCACCGCGGCGGTGCGGCATGTGGAGCACTACCGTCAGAAGCCCTTCGCCGATGGGTACCGTTCCGAACTGCTGCCGCAGCTGCCGTACTGGATCCAGGCGATCGCCGGCGGCCTGAAGCGCGGCGCGATGTTGTTCGTCGATTACGGCTACCCGCGCAACGAGTATTACCAGGACGACCGCGACGACGGCACGGTGCGCGCGTTCTATCGCCACCACGTGCACAACGATCTGTACCGCTGGCCGGGCCTGCAGGACCTGACCGCCTCGGTGGATTTCACCGCGTTGGCCGAGTCGGGCACCGGGGCGGGATTCGAACTGGCCGGTTACTGCACGCAGGCCAGTTTCCTGCTCGGGAACGGGCTGGATACCCTGCTGGAAAAGGCCGACGCGCGCACCGACGAGATCGGCCGCGTACGCCTGCGCGATCAGGTGAAAAAGCTGACGCTGCCGACCGAGATGGGCGAGCGCTTCCAGGTGATGGGCTTCCAGCGCGATGTCGATTTCGAACCCGCCTTCGAACTCGGCGATCTGACCTGGCGTCTGTAAGGTGGCGGCGACACCCGTGCTTAAACCGCTGCGCTGGCCACGGTTCTGGCTGGCGCTGTGGTGGCTGGCGGTGCTGGGCACGATCGTGGTCTGCCTGATCCCGCCGCCGCCGATCCCGTTGCCGGAAAACAGCGACAAGGTCGAGCACTTCCTCGCGTATTTTCTACTGGCCGCATCCGCCGTGCAGATCTACCAGCGTCGCGCGGCCCTGGTCTGGGCCGCGCTCGGCCTGGTCACGCTGGGCATCGGCATCGAGTTCGCCCAGGGCGCCTTGACCGTCAACCGCATGGCCGACCCGATGGACGCGCTGGCCAACAGCGTCGGCGTGCTCGCCGGCACGGCGATCGTGTTCACCCCGTTGCGCGATCTGCTGGTGCGCCTGCGCGGTTGATGCGTGTGACGCCGGCGACCCATGACGGGGAGTGCCGGCCGCTGGCCGGCACCTTGGCGCCCCGATTACCGCGGCAACAGCGTCATCTCATCCAGCACCCACATGGTCGGCCGGGTATCGCCGGTGAAGCGCACGCACAGATTCTGCTTGCCCTTGAGCGAGCGCGGCAGCGCCGCCTCCAGCGTGATGAACCCATCGGCGCCCGGCGCGGCCGGCAGTGCCACGCTGGCCAGCGGCTTGCCAGCGCACTGGCCGCCGAGGATGTCCATTTCCCCATGCGCGCTGCGCTTGGGCGCGAAGCGGCGGTTCGGCTCGTCGTGGGCCAGCTGGAAGTAGTACGGGATCTGTCCGGCGCGGATGCGGAGCGTGGCGATGCCATCCACATCCGCGTCCTTCCACAACCAGCACGGGTTGAAGATGTCCACGTTGAAGATCGCGCGCTCGCCATCGGCCGGGCCGTCGTCTTCCAGGCGCAGCAGCAGCTGGCCTTCGCCCGGGCACTGCGCGAGATGTTCGTCGGTCCGCGACAGCAGCGACCCGGCGGTGATGTCGAAGCGGCTGGCCGCCTTGGCCAACGCCTCGCCGTTGAAGAACGTCGCCGCCTGCAGTGCCACCGGCAGCGGCTGCTGCAGCGGGGCGGTGTAGCGCGGTGACTGCGCGGTGACCGCGCTGCCGTCCACGCTGTAGTGGATGTCGTAACCGAGCGGGGTGCGCAGGGCCAGCGTCGCGGTGCCGGCGGCGCGGTCGTCCGTGCTGTCCAGTTCCACCTGGAATGGCGTCTGCGCATACGCGATGCCCATCGCCTGGTAACGCTTCAGCTGCGCCGGCAGACGCGCCAGGAAATCCGCATAGTCGCGGCGCTCGCGCGGCGACCAGCCCGTCTCGGCCACCGCGGCCAAGCGCGGGAACAGGTTGTGCTGCAGGCGCGCGTAGCTGCGCGTGTGCTCGGTGAACATGTTGGCCTGCAGGCCGAGGATGTGGTGCTGCTTGTCCTTGGCCAGCGCGTCCGGCACCGGCTCGAAGCCGTACACGCGTGCCAGCGGAATCGTCGCCGGGCGGCCCGGCGGCTCGTTCTCCGAGTTGGTCTGCAGGTAGTCCATGTACATGTCGGTCACCGGCGACATCACCACGTCGTGACCCTCGCTGGCGGCCTTGAGGCCGCCTTCGGTACCGCGCCAGGACATCACCGTGGCCTCCGGCGGCAACCCGCCTTCGAGGATTTCATCCCAGCCGATCAGGCGCCGGTCGTGGTGTTCCAGGAAGGTCTCCAGGCGCTTGATGATGTGGCTCTGCATTTCCATCTCATCGCTGGCGCCCACTTCGCGCATGCGCGCCTGCACCCGCGCGGAGGCTTCCCACTGGTCCTTGACCGCTTCGTCGCCACCCACGTGCACGTACTTGGCCGGAAACAGCGCGATGACTTCTTCCAGCACGTTCTCAAGGAATTCGAGGGTGCTGTCTTCCGTGTTGAACAGGTTCGGGAACACGCCCCATTCGCTCAGCGGCTTGAGCGGGGTGTCGATCGTGCCGAGCTCCGGATAGGCCGCGATCGCCGCGGTAGCGTGACCGGGCACGTCGATCTCCGGGATCACCTGGATATGGCGCGCGGCGGCATACGCGATCACCTCGCGGATCTGTTCCTGGGTGTAGAACCCGCAGTAGGGACGCTCGGCGCCGGTGACCGGATCGCGGCCACCGTCGCCGGCCGGAATGCGGCAGCTGCCGACGCCGGTCAGTTTCGGGTAGCGCTTGATCTCCATGCGCCAGCCCTGGTCATCGGTGAGGTGCCAATGGAAGGTGTTGAGCTTCTGCTCGGCCATCGCATCGAGGACCTGCTTGATCTCATCGAGGCTCTGGAAGTGGCGGGCCGAATCGAGCATCAGGCCGCGCCAGCTGAAACGGGGCGCATCATCGATGCGCAGCGCCGGAAGCGTGCCATCGCTGCCGCCGGTGAGCAGCTGCGAGAGCGTGGCCGCACCGTAGAACAGACCGGCCTCGGTGGCGGCCTGCACGGTCGCGCCACGCGCGTCCGAACGCAGCTGGTAGCCTTCGGCACCGGTCTTGAGCGTGGCATCGAGGATGAAGCGGATGCCGTCCTTGCCGCGTCCTTCGCTGACCGTTACCGCCGGGCCACCGCTGTCGCGCAGCAGGGTGGCGAACTGTGCAGCCACGCGGGCGGCGGCCTGGCCCTGTGCATGCACAGGGGTGGCGGTGGTCACGGTGTAGCCGGCGCCGTCGATGCGATCGACCCTGGCCGGCGCGGGGATCAGCATCAGCGAACCGGGCAGGGCCTTCGGGCCAGCCGGTGCCTGTGCGTCGGCGGCCTGGGCCAGCGGTGCGAGGGAGAGTGCCAGTGCGAAGGACAGCAGCGACAGCGAGGTACGACGGGTGCGGGTGTGCATCGGGTCATTCCTTTGTAGCGATTCGGGTTCCACCTGTGAAACGGGCCCGGAAATCCGGGCCCGTTTCAGGTGTGCAGCGTGTTACCGCGGCGATCAGTACTTGAAGCGGAAGTTCAGATAGTACTGGCGGCCGTTGCTGTAGAACGAGGTCGGCACCGACGCGCTCTGGTAGTACTTGTAGGTCGGGTTGTTGAGGTTGAGCGCATCGAAGCTGACGCTCAGCCAGTCGGTGGCCTTGTAGCTCAACGACGCCGACAGCGTGCCGAAGTCATCCTGGTAGTACGGGTTGGCACCGGACAGGCCGATCAGGAACGAGGAGCGGTAGGTGTAGCCCACGCGCGCACCGAAGGTGTCGTTCTCGAAGTAAGCACCCACGTTGTAGGTGTTCTTCGAGGTGCCCAGCAGGTTCTGCGTGCCGTCTTCCCAGGTATGCGAGGTGCTGCCATCGGCGTAGGTGTAGTTGGCGTTGACGCCGAAGAATTCACCGATCGGCTGCTCGTAGGCCAGCTCGACGCCGCGGACCTTGCCGTTGGCGTTGATCGGCTTGGAGATCTCATACGCTTCCAGCTGGTGGGTCAGCTCGCTGAAGAGCATCTGGGTCTCGGTGCCGAAGGCCACGTAGTCCTTCAGGTTCATCGAGTACACGCCGGCCGACAGCAGGCCGCGCGGCATGAAGTACCACTCCAGGTTGGCATCGAAGTTGGTCGACAGCACCGGCTTGAGGTTCGGGTTGCCACCGCCGCCGAGCTTGTTCAGATCCGAACCCCACGAGGAGGTACCCAGGGCCGAGAAGTCCGGCAGGGTCTGGGTCTGGGAGGCGGCAAAACGCAGCACCAGGTCGTCGGCCAGGTCGAACTTCAGGTTGGCGCTGGGCAGCACGCGGTTGTGCTTGTTTTCGAACTTCAGCGCATCCCAGGCACCGAACAGGCTGCTCACGTCCGGGTCGCTGGTGACGGCCACGTAGGTGTCGATGTCCTGCTTGATGTTGACGTAGCGCAGGCCGACGTTACCGGCCCAGCTGTCACCGACGAAGTTGGCCTGGACGTAGGCGCCGAAGTTCTTCTCGGCCACCTTCCATTCGGCGCCGTAGTTGTGGCGTCCGTCCGGGCCGTCATTGTTGGCCAGCCAGGTGGAGTTGTTGGTCACCGCATCCTTCAGCGCACCCGGGGTGTAGTACCAGATGTTGCGCGGGAAAGTGCCGCCGATGTCACCGGCGAAGCCGTTCGGGTAGTTGCCGGTGGGGGCGCCCTGCAGCGCGGCCCAGATGTTGCCCGGGGTCGCGCCTTCCGGCGACAGCGACTCACGCTTGTGGTCAGCAAAGCGTGCACCGAAGTCGATCGAGCTCAGCACGCTGCCGCTGCTGAAGTACTGGCTGAAATCCAGGCTGGCCCACTTTTCCTTGTCTTCGGCGGTGACCTGCTGGTTGCCCCAGGTGCCGAAGGTGGTCACGCCGTTCGGGCTGATGTCGCCGCCGATGTTCCAGTCGACCGGGGAGCCGTTGCCGTGCGTGGCCCAGCTGGCGCCGCCGCCGCGACCAACGGTGACTTCGGCGATGTACTGGCGCGGGGTTTCGCCGGTGCCCTTGGTGTTGCCGGCCTGGAACTTGGCGGTCAGGTTGTCGTTGATCTGCCAATCCGCATCGAAGGTGATGTAGTTCGTCTCTGCCGTTGCTTCACGGTAGATCATGTCGTACACGCCGTAGTCCGTGCCCGGCTTGCCGCTGTAGGTGGCGTTGGTGATGACGCCGTCCTTGACCACATAGCCCGGATCCGGTGCCTGCGATTTGGCGAAGCTGGCGCCGAACATCATGAAGTTGCGGTTGTAGTTGTTGGCTTCCAGCTTGGAACTGAAACCTTCCAGACCCAGGGTCAGGGTGTCGGTGGGCTTGAACTGCACCGAGATCAGGCCGCCCTTGCGCTCACGGGTCTGTTCGAACAGCGTGGAACCGAGCAGGCCGGGGATCTTGAGCCCCTCCAGGTCCGGACGCGGGCCCTGCAGGAACTGGCCCGGGTTGGCCGGATCCGGGATGCCTGCGACGACCGGGTCGTTCGGGCCGAGGGTGAAGAATCCGCCCGGGATTTCCTGTGCTTCGCGGCGCAGCTCACGCTTCTGGTAGAAGCCCTGCACCATCACGCCGAAGGTGCCGTCGTCGTTCTTGTAGTTGAACAGGGCCGACAGCTGCGGATCGGTCGACTTGGCCTGGTCCGAATTCACCGCACCGACCGAGGCTTCGGCGGTGATCTGCTTGGCGAACTCCAGCGGGCGACGGGTGATGATGTTGACGGTGCCGGTGGTGCCGCCGTCCTGCAGCTTGGCCTGCGAGGACTTGTTTACTTCCACCGAGCTGACCAGCTCGGAGGGCAGCAGCGAGTAGCTGACGCTGCGGCCGACGTTGTTGCCTTGGCTGAGCACGAACCAGTCGGCCGAGGCAACGCTGTGGCCGTTGATCAGGGTCTGGGTCAGGCTCGGGCTGGTGCCGCGCAGGCTGACGCGGTCGGCTTCGTCGAAGCCGCCTTCATCGGCGCTGGACGAGCTGATGTTCACGCCCGGCAGGCGCTGCAGGGTATCGGCGACGTTGTGCGCGGGCAGCTTGCCCACGTCTTCGGCGGTGACCACTTCCAGGCGCGCATTGGCATCGCGCTTGGTGTCCAGCGACTTTTCCATCGAGCCACGGATGCCGGTGACCTGCACGGTGTCCAGATCGGTGGCGGTGGGGGCGGCTTGCTGCGCGTGGGCGCTGAAGGCCAGGCAGCTGACGATGGCTGCGGAAAGCAGGGTCTTGCGGGTGTTCATGATGTCTCTCCTCATCACTCGATGGTCGCCGGCGACGGCGTCTGTTTTCTTGCGTCTGGTACGACTGTGCCGCGCGCCTGTTGTCCGGGTGCGCCTTGGGTACTACGTACTGCGTGGTGCGATGTCCACAGCGCCGATCCCGGCGCCGCGGCAGATCAGGTGTCCGAGCGGCCCAGGTACCAGCTGGCGGCGCCGATGACGCCCAGCTGCCCGTGCTCGACCACCTTCACGGGAATGCGTTCCAGCGCCTCGCGCATCGGTCCCTTGTTGAGGTACCGCTCGACGAAGGTGCTGTTCAACAGGAAATCGCGGATCTGCGGCAGGATGCCGCCGGCCAGGTAGACCCCACCGGTGACGCCGTATTGCAGCGCCATGTCGCCGATCGTGCTGCCGAGCAGGCCGCAGAACACATCCAGGCTCTGCCGCGCGAGCGGGTCCTGGTCGGCCATGGCGGCGGCGGTGATCGCATCGGGGGTGGTCAGCGCTGGCGATTGGCCGCTCAACGCACACAGGGCGCGATACAGATTCATCAGGCCGGGGCCGGACAGCGCCTGCTCGACCGAGACATGCGACCGGTCGCGCAGCATCTGCCGCACGATCGCCATCTCCAGTTCGGTGGTGGTGGCCAGGGTCGGCTGGCCGGCTTCGGTCGCCAGCACGACGGCGCCGTGCGGGGTCGGGATCCACACCGCCGCGCCGAGGCCGGTGCCGGGGCCGACCACCAGGGTCGGGCCGCGCGGGGCGGTGGCCGGGCCGGTCAGCTGCAGCACGCCGCTGGCATCGACCTGGGCGGCGGCATAGGCCACGGCCTCGAAGTCATTGACGATGTACACCTGGTCCAGGCCGACATCGCGCTCGATCTGCCGTGCCGACAACGGCCAGGGCAGGTTGGCGGTGATCACCGTGCCGTCGTCGCGGGCATAGCCGGCGGTGGCGACCACGCAATGCGTCGGGCGCGGGCCATCGGCCAGAAAGTCGGACAGGATCGCGCTGAGGCCGGCGTAATCCGCATTGCGGAACTTGCGGTAGTCCAGCAGCTCCACCGGATGGGCCGGATCGGCGCTGGCCTGGACCCGGCCAACCCGGACATGCGTGCCACCCACGTCGGCGGCCAGGAACGGCGGCGTCGCGGCGGGCGGGGCATGGGCCGGAACAGCGTGGGCGGCGTTGGTCACACGGACTCCATCGGTTGGGCGTGGCCAGGGTTGCCCCGGCGATTGAGGCGGAGTCTGTAATCGTTCTGACAACGATGTCAACGATAACCTCACACTTTCGATGCTGCGCCGCAACGTGGGTTTGCGCGGGAAAACGTTTTCATCACACTGCCGTCATGTTTTCGCAAACTGCCGTGAATACGGGCTCCGCTCCGCCCGCGGCGAGCGCTGCCGCCAGATTGCGCAGGTGCAGCAACGCAAAATGCGCGGCGCTGGCGTGAACCAGTTGTTGACAAACCTGGCGGCTGCAACGAATAAATGTGACAACGTTGTTCCCAGCCACTCTTCCGATGCCGCTCCGGCGCCGTCGATGCAGGAGCCTCCTTGATGTCTGCCGTGCCTGCTGCCTCCGCGCGTTCGAGCGTGCTTACCTCGATCCTGATCATCGGCGTGCTGTTCTTCCTGATCGGCTTCTTCACCTGGCTCAACGGCCCGTTGATCACCTTCGTCAAACTCGCCTTCGAGCTGGATGAGGTGGGCGCCTTCCTGGTGCTGATGGTTTTCTACCTGTCGTATTTCTTCCTGGCCCTGCCGGCCTCGTGGATCCTCAAGCGCACCGGGATGAAGAAGGGCCTGAGCCTGAGCCTGCTGGTGATGGCGGCCGGTGCGGTGGTGTTCGCGCACTTCGCCCAGCAGCGCTGGTACCCGGGCGCGCTCAGCGGCCTGTTCATCATCGGCAGCGGCCTTGCCCTGCTGCAGACGGCGGTCAACCCGTACATCAGCATCCTCGGCCCGATCGAGACCGCGGCCCGGCGCATCGCACTGATGGGCATCTGCAACAAGATCGCCGGCATGCTCGCCCCGGTGCTGATCGGCACGCTGGTGCTGCACGGTATCGGCGACCTGGATGCCCAGGTGAAGATCGCCGATGCGGCCGCCAAGACGGTGCTGCTCAATGACTTCGCCGCCAAGATCCAGCTGCCGTACATGGCCATGGCCGGGCTGCTGGTGGTGCTGGCGGTGGGCGTGCTGTTCTCGCCGCTGCCCGAACTGAAGACCGCCGAAGCCAATGCCACGCCAGCCCGCGCGCCAGGGGTGGCCGAGCGCACCAGCATCTTCCAGTTCCCGCACCTGTGGCTGGGCGTACTGTGCCTGTTCGTGTACGTCGGCGTGGAAGTGATGGCCGGCGATGCGATCGGCACTTACGGCCACGGCTTCGACCTGCCGCTGGACCAGACCAAGATGTTCACCTCGATCACCCTGGGCGCGATGCTGATCGGCTACCTGGCCGGCCTGGCGCTGATCCCGCACCTGGTCTCACAGTCGCGCTACCTGAGCATCTCGGCGGTGCTGGGCGTGGTGTTCTGCATCGGCGCGCTGCTGACCCACGGCTATGTCTCGGTCGGCTTCGTGGCGGCCTTGGGCTTTGCCAACGCGATGATGTGGCCGGCGATCTTCCCGCTGGCGATCCGCGGCCTGGGCCGTTTCACCGAGACCGGCTCGGCCCTGCTGGTGATGGCCATCGCCGGTGGCGCGATCATTCCCCAGCTGTTTGCCGTGCTCAAGCAGCACTTCGACTTCCAGTGGGTGTTCGCCGGCCTGATGGTGCCCTGCTACCTGTACATCCTGTTCTATTCGATGCGCGGCCACCGCGTCGGGCTGTCCCGCGACGGGCAGTGATCGGCGATCATGGACGCTCAACCGGTCAGCCAGGAAAAGACGATGCGTAGAGCGACCATCAAGGATGTCGCCGAACGGGCCAAGGTATCGCTGAAGACGGTCTCGCGGGTCATCAACAACGAGCCCTCGGTGATGCAGGCCACCCGTGCACGGGTGCTGCGTGCGATCGCCGAGCTGGACTACGAGCCCGATCCGGCCGCGCGCAACCTGCGCACCGGCACCACGCTGGTGGTCGGGCTGGTCTACGACAACCCCAACCCGTACCACATCATCGGCGTGCAGAACGGCGTGCTTGCCGCGTGCCGCGAGACCGGGTTCGGCTTGCAGATCCATCCCTGCGATTCCAGCTCGCCGATGCTCGCCGAGGAACTGGCCGACTGGGTGCAGCGTTCGCGTCTGGCCGGGCTGGTGCTGACCGCGCCGATGTCCGAGCGCAAGGATCTGGTGGCCGCGCTCACCGCACGCGGCATCAAGCTGGTGCGCATCATCGCCGCCACCGCCGATCCGCAGGACGGCGCCTGTGTGTTCGTCGACGACCGCGAGGCCGCCTACGAGATCACCGAGCACCTGATCCAGCTGGGCCACCAGCGGATCGGCTTCCTCTGGGGCGGCACCTCGCACCGCTCCAGCGGTGAGCGCTACGCCGGCTATGAAGCGGCGCTGCGCGACTACGGCATGACCATCGACAAGCACCTGGTGGTGCAGGGCGATTACACCTTCGATGATGGCTTCCGCGGCGCGCGCCGCCTGCTGGCGCTGCGCGAACCGCCCACCGCGATCTTCGGCTCCAACGATGAAATCGCCGCCGGCGTGTTGGCGGCGGCCAAATCCACCGGCATGAACGTGCCGTACGACCTGTCCATCGCCGGTTTCGAGGACAGCCCGTTCTCGCGCCAGTCCTGGCCGCCGTTGACCACCGCCAAGCAGGCCACCGAAGACATCGCCCGGCATGCCGCGCGCCTGCTGATCGCGCAGCTGCGCAGCGATGCCTACGACGACGCGCCGCTGCAGCTGCAGAACCAGGGCTTCGTGCCGCAGCTGGTGGTGCGTGGTTCCACCGCGCCGATGCGCCCACAGGGTGCACGGCTTCCTTCTCCTGAAACGACCTGAGTCCCCATGTCCCTGCCTGCCCCCCACGACACCCTGATGTACCGCGAAGCCGCCGAGGCTGCCGATGTGATCGCCGCGCAGTTCGCGCGCAACCAGGTGGCCGTGGAGACGCTGGCCGCCAGCCTGCGCGCGGCACCGCCGCCGTTCGTGGTGACCTGCGCACGGGGCAGTTCCGACCACGCCGCCACCTATGCCAAGTACCTGCTGGAAACGCGCCTCGGGCTGGTCACCGCCTCGGCCTCGCCGTCGGTAGGCTCGGTGTACGAAGCGCCGCTGAAGCTGCGTGGGGCGCTGTACATCGTGATCTCGCAGTCGGGCAAGAGCCCGGACCTGCTGCGCAACGCCGAGGCCGCGCGTGCGGCCGGCGCACGCGTGGTGGCGCTGGTCAATGTCGAGGATTCGCCGCTGGCGCAGCTGGCCGAGACGGTGATCCCGCTGGGCGCCGGTGCCGAGCACAGCGTCGCGGCGACCAAGAGCTATCTGGCCTCGCTGTCGGCGATCCTGCAGCTGGTGGCGTACTGGACCCAGGATGTGGGGCTGATCGCTTCGCTGCGCGCGCTGCCCGATGCGCTGCGTCAGGCTTGGAACAGCGACTGGTCGTCGCTGACCGACGGTCTGGTGCCGGCCCACAATCTGTTCGTGCTTGGCCGCGGTCTTGGCCTGGCCGCCGCGCAGGAAGCGGCGCTGAAGTTCAAGGAAACCTGTGGCCTGCACGCCGAGGCGTACAGCTCGGCCGAGGTCAAGCATGGCCCGATGGCGCTGGTCGGCCCGGGCTTCCCGGTGCTGGCCTTCGCCCAGCCGGATGAAACCGGCGCTGGCACCCGCGCGGTGCTGAGCGAGTTCGCCGCGCGCGATGCGCAGGTGTGGCTGGCCGATGTCGGCGGTGACCTGCCGCTGCCGGTCGCGCCGCACCCGGCGTGCGCCCCGCTGCTGACCATCCAGAGTTTCTACCGCGCGATCAATGCGCTGGCGCTGCGCCGTGGTCACAACCCGGACCTGCCGCCGCATCTGAACAAGGTGACGGAAACCGTCTGATGAAAACTGTCCTGCGCAATGCCCGCATCCTGGCCGGTGACGACTTCCGCGATGATCTGGCGGTGGTGATCGAGAGCGGCCGGATCACCGCGCTGGTCTCCGATGCCGCGCCCATGCTCGGCCAGGCCGATGAGCAGGTGGACCTGGGTGGTGGTTGGCTGCTGCCCGGCTTCATCGATGCGCAGGTCAATGGCGGTGGCGGCGTGCTGTTCAACAACAGCCCGGATGTCGCCACGCTGCGCACGCTGGCGCAGGCGCACCGCCGCTTCGGCACCACCGGTCTGCTGCCGACCCTGATCAGCGACGACGTGCAGGTAATGCGCGCGGCCATCGCCGCGACCCGCCAGGCGATCAGCGAGGGCGTGCCCGGCGTGCTCGGCATCCATCTGGAAGGCCCGTACATCGCCCCGGCGCGCAAGGGCACGCATGATGCGAACAAGTTCCGTGTGCCGGACGCCGCCGAGATCGCCTTGGCCGCCTCGCTGGACAACGGCGTCACCCTGCTCACGCTGGCGCCCGAGCGGGTACCGCTGGAGAGCATCCGCGCGCTGGTGGAACGCGGCGTGGTGGTGGCGGCAGGTCATACCGCCGCCAGTTACGAGCAGGCGCGTGCAGGCCTGGAGGCCGGTATCCGCGGCTTCACCCATCTGTACAACGCGATGTCGCCGCTGACCGGGCGCGAACCGGGTGCGGTCGGTGCGGCGCTGGAAGATCGCGACAGCTGGGTCGGCATCATCGCCGACGGCGTGCATGTGCATCCGGCCAGCCTGCGTGTGGCGCTGGCGACCAAGCCGCGCGGCAAGGTCATGCTGGTCACTGATGCGATGCCGCCGGTCGGTGCGCAGGACCCCAGCTACGAACTTTACGGCGAGGTCATCACTGCGGTGGATGGGGTGGTGCGCAATGCTGCCGGCTCGCTGGCCGGCTCGGCGCTGGACATGGCCACGGCGGTGCGCAACAGCGTGCAGCTGCTGGGCGTTTCGCTGGCCGAGGCGGCGCGGATGGCCTCGACCTATCCCGCGCAGTTCCTGAATCTGGATGACCGCTACGGGCACATCGCCGAAGGGCATCACGCCGATCTGGTGCTGCTCGATGACGCGCTGCAGGTGCGCAGCATCTGGATCGCCGGGCAGCGCGAAGACGTATGAGTGCCGTACCGTCGGGGCGGATGGGCTCGATCGACGCACTGCGCGGCCTGACCGTCGCGGCGATGCTGCTGGTCAACAACCCGGGCGACTGGAGCCATGTCTACGCACCGCTGCTGCACGCGGACTGGCATGGTTTCACCCCGACCGACCTGATTTTCCCGTTGTTCCTGTTCATTGCCGGTGTCTCGATGGCGTTCAGTCTGGCGCCACGCGCGGCCGAGCCGGCCAAGCGTCCGGCGCTGGTGCGCGGGGTGCTGCAACGCGCACTGCGCATCCTGATCGCCGGCGCGCTGCTGCACCTGCTGGCGTGGTGGTTGTTCGAACTGCCGGCGTATCGCCTGTGGGGCGTGCTGCAGCGGATCGCCCTGTGCGTGGCGGTGGTCGGCGTGCTGGCGGTCTACACGCGGGCGCGCACGCAATGGGCGCTGATCGTCGGGCTGTTGGCCACCTATGCGGTGATCCTGCTGTCGGCCACCTCCATGGCGCCGTGGGTCAACCCGGCCAGCCGCCTGGATACGGCGCTGTTCGCCCCGTTCCTCTACAAGTATTCCGCGCTCACCGGGCTGGGCCATGACCCGGAAGGCCTGCTGAGCAGCCTCGGGGCGATCGCCACCACCCTGCTGGGCCTGCGCGCCGGCGCGTGGCTGCGTGCCGGCAGGGCACCGCAGTTGACGCTGCTGGCGGCGGGTTGCCTGGCGGTCGGCGGCCTGGCCACGCTGTGGTTGCCCCTGAACAAGCAGTTGTGGACCCCCAGCTTCGTGCTGTGGACCGCAGGTCTGTCCGCGGCTGCGCTGCTGCTGGCCCATCTGTTGATCGATCGCTGGGGCATGCCTGCGCTGGGGCGACGCTTTGGCGTGAATGCGATCGCCGCCTATCTTGGCTCCTCGGCGATGGCGCTGGTGCTCGCTGCAACCGGTGCGTGGGCCTGGGCGTTCCATGCCCTGCAGAGCGCGCTGCAGGAGGCACCAAAGCTGGCCTCGCTCGCGTGCGCGGTGGGCTTCGTGACGATCTGGTGGGGTGTGGTGTGGGTGCTGGATCGCCGGCGTGTCTATCTGAAGATCTGAGCGATCTCTGCAGAATCGCTCACCGCGCGGCGAATGCGGGCGATCCACTGCCTGAATTTTACGTTCACATCACGGTTGACCAGTAAAAGTACCGGCACACATCTGCGTACTTCACGAAACCGCCTGTTCCTGGCCGTGGCCCATTTGCCGCGCGCCGTCTGTCCCCTCCTCGATGTTGTCCCGCCGGAAATGCAGTCCCAGGCAGCGTCCGCTGCCGTCGTGAATTTCATGGTGATGCGTGCAGTCAGGAGCAGGGGGCTTCGATGACCTGTCATGCCGCCGCCGCCCTCCGTGATGTCCAGAGGAAGCCGCATGCCCAGGTCCACTCTCCACCCCCTCGCGCTCAGCATCGCCGTGCTGCTCCGTTCACGCGGCCTGCTGGGCAGTGCCATCGTCCTGGCCTCGTTCGGCGCACAGGCGGACTGCGTTACCGTCGGCACCACCACCACCTGCACCACGGCCGCACCCAATCCCTATGTGACCCGCGTCGGTAACGGCAACATCGCCATCGAGGATGGACGCACGGTGGATGTCCAGGCCGGTGCCAAGCTGGTGGTGGGTGACGCCAACGCCATCTCGCTGCGCGACAACGCCAACATCCACGTCGGCACCGGTGCGACCGTCAGCGCCACTGCAGTCAGCGCGCCGGGGCTGTTCGGCGCGGGCGGCAACACACTGGAATTCCGCACCGGCGGCACCCTGACCGTCGATGCCGGCGGAGAAGTGCTGGCGCTGGGCAGCCAAGGCAGTGCCGAAGTGATCAACTTCCAGGGCGCGGGCAACACCATCGTCAACAGCGGCACCATCCGCGCCAACAACGCCGTGGCGATCTGGTCGCAGAACACCACTGGGCTGAACACCGTGATCAACACCGAGACCGGCATCATCCAGGCACCGGGCACGGTGATCGGTGGCTCCGGCAACGGCGCGCTTGACTTCACCAACCGTGGCCAGGTGATCGGCAACATCTCGCTGGCCGGCGGCAATGACATCCTGCGCCTGTATACCGGTTCGTCGATCACCGGCAATTTCAGCGGAGGAGCGGGCAACGACGCGATCTTCCTGAGCGGCATGGGTGATTCCACGCTGCCGGGCAATTTCGTCGGTTTCGAGTCGCTGACCAAGAATGATGCGGGCAAGTGGACACTGACCGGCACCATCACCGGGGTGACCGTGGCCACGGTGGCGCAGGGCACCCTGGCGCTGACCGGCAACAACGCCAATTACACCGGCCCGGTGATCGTCGATCCGGCCGGCATCCTGGAAGCGCGGGCGCAGAGCCTGCCGCCCGGCGTGACCAACAATGGTCTGGTCCGCTTCACGCAGCCCGACGATGGCACCTATGCGGGCAGCATCAACGGCACCGGCGCATTGGACAAGACCGGGGCCGGCACGCTCACCCTGACCGGCCTCAACAGCCTGGGTGGGGCAAGCACACTCACTGGCGGCACCCTGGTGCTGGGCAACACGCTGGAAACCGCCAGCCTGACCATGGCCAATGGCACCACGCTGCAGATCAATGGCACGCTGCAGCAGCGCGGCGGTGGCGCGGCGAATGTGATCGGCACCAGTGGCGCCCAGTCGCTGATCGTCAACGGCCGACTGAACGGCTCAGCGCTGCTGGGCGACGGCAATGATCTGCTGGATGTTGCGGGTGTGATCGTCGGCAACGTCGATCAGGGCGCCGGCAACGACACCACGATCGTGCGGCCCGGAGGCAGGATCGGGGGCACGCTGGCGCAGGGGCTGGGCGATGATCGCCTGGAGATGCAGGGCGGGCAGATTGTGGGCGCGGTCACCCAAGGTGCCGGCAACGATGCTCTGTTGATGAGCGGCGGCACGCTGGCGTCGGTCGACCAGGGCGACGATGTCGACCAGCTGGAGATCAGCGGCGGCACCATCACCGGCACCGTGCAGCAGGGTGGGGGCCGGGATGTGTTCGTCATGACCGGCGGTACCATCGGTGCGCTGCTGCAGGGCGATGGGACCGACCGCTTCCGCATGACCGGTGGCCAGATCATCGGCGGCTTCGATGATGGCGATTACGCCGAGATGACCGGCGGGCGCATCGGCCGGGTCAACATGAAGCTGGAGAACAACACCTTCGACATGTCCGGCGGCACCATCGACGGCAACCTGGTCACCGGCTTCGGCAACGACACCATCATCCTGTCCGAGGGCTACATCGGCGGCAACATCAGCGTCAGCGGTGGCGATGATTCGATCACCATCACCGGCGGCACCGTACGTGGCGAGATCCGCGCCAGTACCGGCAGCGATCGGCTGGACTGGTCTGGCGGTGGCGTGGTGCACGGCGCGGTGGACATGGGCGAGGGCAATGACGTTGCCAGCTTGGCCAACCTCAACGCCTCCAACCTGGGGGCGTTGCCGCTGTTCGACGGCGGACCCGGCAACGACGCGCTGAGCATGAACAACGTCAAGACCGACGGTGTCGCGCGCTTCGCCAACTGGGAGCAGATCGGCCTGGCCAATGATTCCCAGCTCACCTTCGACGGCAACCTGACGCTGGGTGACGGCGGCACCGGCACCGGTGCGCTGGACATCGATGCCACCAGCACGCTCTTCGCCGGTGGCCTGGACGCGCGCATCGTGCCGTTCACCGCCGGCCAGCTGGCCACGGTGACCAACGCTGGACGCATCGACCTGAGCAATGGTGGCAGCCGCGTCGGCGACGCCTTCACCATCGTCGGCAACTATGTGGGCAACGGCGGCGCGCTGTACCTGCAGACCGTGCTGGGCGATGACAGCTCGCTGTCGGACAAGCTGGTGATCTCCAACGGCACCGCCAGCGGCACCACCGGTATCGGCGTGCTCAACGTCGGCGG
Organism: Stenotrophomonas sp. IS26; assembly: GCF_054188265.1. NCBI lineage: Bacteria > Pseudomonadati > Pseudomonadota > Gammaproteobacteria > Lysobacterales > Lysobacteraceae > Stenotrophomonas > Stenotrophomonas sp. IS26. Next base: position 287 of record NZ_JBSZJV010000017.1, on the reverse strand, counting down.
CACCGGCGCGGCCACGATCGCCGACGGCATCATGGTGGTGCAGGCGACCAATGGCGCCAGCACCGCCGCCAATGCGTTCGCGCTGTACAGCCCGGTCGCCGCAGGCGCTTACGAGTATTACCTGTTCAAGGGCGGTGTGAGCGGCGGCAGCGCTGAAAACTGGTACCTGCGTTCCACGGTTACCGCCTCGGCGATCCCGGCACCGGCGCCACCGCCGACCATCGACGTGCCGCCGCCGCCGCCGCCGCCGGAAGCCATCGGCACCCCGCCCCCGGTGTTGCCGCCGG
>NZ_JBSZJV010000016.1:0-82371 GCF_054188265.1 Stenotrophomonas sp. IS26 | reverse complement strand
CGCCACGTCCAGCAGTGACTCGATGGTCAGCGTGCCGCCGGTCTTTACATCGATGCGGTCGGCCGTCGCGGTGGCACCGCGCAAGGTGGTGTCACCCTCGGCCTTGAGCGAGATGTTCTGGCCGGTGAGGGTGGCGTTCTGCCAGGTGGTGCTGTTCGCGTTGGACTTGCTGCTGCCCACGCTCGCTTCGGCGTACACGTACACGCCGGTCTGCGCGCCTACCGCGACACCCACGCCCACTTCAGCACCCGCATTGCTGCTCTTGCTGCGGTCGGCAAGCTGCGCTTTACCGGCTTCCAGCAGGATGTCGCGCGCCGAATCCAGGCTCACCGTGTTGCCCGCGCTCAGGTTGCCCTGCACCACATGGATGTCACCGCTGGTGCTGGTCAGGTTGAGGTTGCCACCTGCCTGAAGCGTGGAGCCCTGCGAGACCACGCTGCTGCTGTCCGCACTGCTGTTGGCGGTCTTGAAGCCGATACCGGCTTCGGCATTGAACAATGCACCGCTGCCACCGGCACCGGTCGCGTTGGCGATCGCGCTGGCCGCCTGGTACGCATTGGCGGCCGCTGCCATGTTCTGCATGGACGACAGGCGACCGTCGGACTGTCTGGCCGCATCCACGTTGTTGATGAGGTCGATGAAGGGCGACTTCACCCGCGCGAACACGCCGATCTTCAGATCGTCATCGCGCTGCGAGGAGTGCCCGACCTCGTCGGCGGTGAGCAGTTCGATCTGCGCGGCGGTGATGTTGATGTCCTTGGCCGACACCACGTTGCTGGCAATCTGGCTGTAGGTGCCGCCGGCGCTCAGGTTGACGTTGCCGCCCAGGCTGCCGATATTGCTGGCCACCTGCGATACCTGCGCACTGTCATCGTCATGCTCCTGACGGTGCCAGCCGGAGAACTTCTCGGTGTCGGAGATCTGCACCGTGCCGATCGCCTTGCTCTGCGAGGTGTTGGTGTTGCCCACCGTGTCCTGGCCACTGCGGATGGTCAGGTCGCCCGCGGCGTGGATGTTCACGTCCTTCTCGGCCACGATGTTGGCGGCTGTGAGACGGATATCCCCCTCACTGGTCGCCATGCGCACCCCACCGCCCACCGACAGCTGGGTACCGGTGATGGTGTCGCTGCTGCCGCTGCCTTCACTGCGCGAATTGTTGGTGCCGAACGGCAGGCCACTGGTGTTGTTGGCGATGCCCCAGCCCTTGCCGCTGCTCTGGCTGGTGCTGGATTCGGTGTTGTGGGCGACATCGAACACGATGTCCTTGGTGGCCAGCAGCAGGGCATCGCCCTCGGCCGCCATCTGCGCGCCCTGGCTGTAGATCGAGCCGCCGTTGGCGATCAGGGTGAGGTCGCCGCCCGCACTGAGCTGGCTTACCCGTGCATCACTGCTGGAGTGACTCTCGTTGCTGTTGGAGCGCTGGCTGCCCGCGGTGATCACCGTGGAGGTGGTGGCCGCCCGCAGGCCGGAGGCGGCGCCTTCGGCATTGCGGGTGATCTTGCCCATGGTGGAGCCACTGTCGGCCATGCCGTCGGTGGTGGAATCGCGGGCGCTGCGGTAGGCCTTGGTGGGATCGTAGGTCACCCCCACCGAGAGGCCACTGGATTTGCTGGAGGCGCTGCTCTGCGTCTCCAGCGTGTCCTGCCGCGCGATCAGGTTGATGTCCTTGCCGGCCAGGGTGAGGTTGTTGCCGGCGGCGACATCGGAGGCGGCGATGGTCAGCTGGTTGCCGGCATTGATCAGCACGTTGCCGTCCATCGAGCCCACGGCCGAGGCCACCTGGGTGGTGGACTGGGTGGCGCTGTCATTGTTGCTGCGCGAGCTGCTGTACCCCACCGACGCCACGCCGTTGCCGAAGCCGCCGGTGATGCCGGATTTCTTCTGGCTGAAGCTGCTGGCCTCGCTGTAGGTGTCCTGCGCCGATTCGATGGTGATGTTGTTGGCCGCGGCGATGCGCAGGTCGTTGTCCGCAAGCACGGTGGAGCCGGTGATGGTCACATCGTTGCCGGCGATCATGTCCACCGTCTTGCCACCGATGGTGCTGCCCACCGCATAGCTGGCCGAGCTCTGGTCATGGGTAGTGGTGGTGGTGCTGGACAGCGTCTTCTTCTTGCGGGTGGTTTCGTCCACCACCAGATCGTGGGTTTCCTGCGCGGTGGTCAGCGCCAGGTTGCGCCCGGCCGAGAGCAGCACGCCGCCGTCGCTGCTGTCCACCGTGGTGGCCTGCAGAGTGAGGTCGCGGCCGGCCTGCAGGGCAACGCCTTCGCCACCGCTGAGCTGGTTGCCCAGCACCCAGCCATCGGCGGCACTGACTTCGCGCGAGCCGTTCTTGCTCTTGGCACCGCTGTCGAAGGTGCGCGTGTCCACCACGGCAACGCTGTTGATATCGCGCCCTGCCTGGGCCACCAGTGCATTGGCGGCCGAGACGTTGGCGGCGGTCAGGTTCAGATCGTTGCCGGCCTTGAGCACCACATCGCCGGCACCGCGGATGGTGGTGCCGATGTTGATCGACTGGCTCTGACTGTTGAAGTTGCGGGCGTCATGGGTGAGCGAAACGCTGCTCTGCTCGGCCACCGAGGTGAGGCTGAGGTCGCCACCGGCCACGATCGCGGTCAGGCCGTCGGTACCGGCGTTGGCCAGCTGTGCGGCCCGCAGCTCCACGTTGCCACCGGCGTTGACGCTGAGCACGCCGGCGCCGTCCTTGTTGGTCACGTACAGCCCGGCTACGCGGTCCAGCGTGGTGGTCTGCTGCACCAGCAGGTCGCCGTTGTCGCGCCACTCGCGCGTGGTCGAGGCCACGGTGATGTTGCCACCGGCCTTGAGCCCCAGTGCATCGGTGGCGGTGACCGTGCTGCCGATGATGTCGATGTCGTGGGTGGCCTGCAGGCCGACCTGCTGGCCGCTGATCTGCCCACCGCTGACGTTGCGGATGTTGCCGGCATCGATGCTCACCAGCTGGCGCCCGGCGATGGCGCCGCTGTTGACCAGGTCGCCGCGCAACTTGATGTCGATGTCGGCACCGGCCAGCAGCGCGCCGTTGGTATCCAGATCGCCCGGCATCACCCGCAGGTACACCTGCGGCACCAGCGCGCGCACGGTGGTGCCGTCGGCCAGGGTGACGTCCTGCTCCACCAGCCAGACGATGTCGCTGGTGAGACGGGCCATCTGCTCGGCGGTCAGCGCCACGCCGGGGCGCAGGCCCCACGCACTGGCGACGGTGGCACCGGCCTCCAGCAGCGCGCGGTACTGGTCTTCGTCGCTGGCATGGCCATCGAGGAAGCGGCGGCCGGTGAGTTCGCCGATCTGTTCGCGCACCAGCTTCTGTTCGTAGAAACCGTCACCCAGGCGCTTCTGCGTCTGCGAGGGCTCATAGCCGGCGCGCTGCAGCAGGTAGTCCGAGCTGAGCCAGCTGCGGTAGCTGGCAAAGCGCGGGTCGGTTTCCACAAGGTAGCTGCCGCGGTTGGCATCCACGTTGAACAGGCTGGCGCTGGGTGCACTGGCATTGGGCGTGGTGGTGACCACCACGTGCGGGTCATTGCCGGCGGCGGCGACGGCCTGCTTGTTGGCCAGTGCGGCATTGCCACCGCTGCCGGCGTGGCTACCGGCCTGCACGGCCCCCGGGCCGGTGGCCGTGGCCTGTGCTGCCTGCCCGGCCACGATGTCCTGCACGGTGCCCGTGCCCGGGCCCGCCGAGCCGACCTGGCTTGGCCCCTGCGCGTTGGCGGCATCGGCCAGCTGGCCGCTGGTACGGTCGGCACCCTGCAGGCCCTGGCCTGCCGCGCCCTGTGCGGCACCGGCCGCAGACGGTCCTTGGGCGTGCGCGCCATCGGCGATATGGCCACCGGCGTGCCCCGGCCCCTGTGCCGCACTGCCGGTTTGACCGTGCGCCGCGCCGGCCGCCGTCGGCCCCTGTGCGTTCACCGGGCCGGCGCCCTGGCCGCTGCTCTGCCCTGGTCCCTGCACCGCGCCTGCGCCCGGGCCGACCGAGCCTGCGCCCGGCCCACCAGTGTTGAGGTTGGCCATGCTGTCGCCATCGCGCACGTTCGGCGCGTCACGGCCGGTGTTCTCGTTGCGCAGGTTGCCGACATCGATGCTCAGCTTGCCGCCGGCGGTGATGCCCGCACCGAGCACGCCGAGCTGCTCGGAGATCGGCGCGGCATTCCACTGGCTGCGCGAGCCGCCATAGGTGATGGAGACATTGCTGAAGCTATGTGTGCGGAACAGCGTCTTGGCGGTGTTGATGATCGAGGATTCACCCACGTTCAACCCGACCACGGCCAGGTTGCCACCGGCGGCGATGCTGGCGTACTCGTTGCGCAATGCATCGGTGGCGATGCGCATGTGGCCACCGGCATTGATCACCGCATCGGCACCGGCGGAGACCACCACGTCTTCGGTGGTGGTACGGGTGGCGACGCGGGTCTTCTCGTTGCCACTGGTGTTGCTGGTGTGGCGCTGCATGTTGATCAGCATCGCCTCCGGATTGTCGTAGTCCGGGTAGGTGATCAACTGCACGCAGGTGGTGGTGCAGGTGCCGTAGGCGTTGTTGTAGGCCAGGGTGTCCGAGTCGTAACGGAACTGCCGGTTTCCCGGCGGCATCAAGGAGAGATCGCGGAACGGATCTTCGGCCCCGGCGCCCAGCTGGTCCGGATTGTTGCGGCTGTCCGCACGGCTGACGTAGTAGATGACCACCGTGCCATCCTGCGCGGGCAGGCGCGAGCGCTCGCCGCGCTCGCCGTCCAGGCCACCGCGCGCGAAGTAGTAGGCGCTGGTGCTGGCCGTCAGCCGGACCACCGCGCGGCGGATCTGCTGGCCGTCGGGCGTGATGTACGCGGTGTCTTCCAGGATGTCGGCCGGATTGAGGTAATAGACCTCGTAGGGCTGGAAGTTGGAGGTGTCGCGCAGATTCCCGGCGGTGTTGTTGCCGTTCTTGAACCAACCCGGCTGGGTGAGCGTGACCGGCCCATGCTGGATGGTCTGCTGCTGCACCACCACGTTTTCGCGGATGTTGTTCACCGCCAGCGCGGACATGTCCAGGTTGCCGGCGATCTCGATGGTGGAGCTGAGGTTGTCGATGCGCTGCGCGCTGCCCACGGCCGTCAGCCCGTTGAGCGCCCCGCCGATGGCCGCATCGCCATCGCTGAAGATGAGGCTTTGGCCGCGGTTGTTCAGCACGCCCACGCCGAGGTCCAGACGCTGGCGTGCGGCGATGGTGGCCGAACGCTGGGCGCCGCCCACGTTTTCGGCCAGGTTGTTGATGGTGCCGGCCTGGATGGCGATGTGGTCGCCGTAGATGCGGCCGGTGCCGATGTTGTTCAGCGTGCCGGCGTCGATGTGGGTGATGCGCCCGTCCAACAGGCCGCGGTTGAGCAGCTCACCGCTGGCCACCAGCCGGGTCAGGCCGACGCTGCTGATCTCGCCGGAAGCGGCGTTGTGGATGTTGCCGGCGCTGATGTTCACCCCGGCGCCCTGCAGCTTGCCCAGGTTGTCCAGGTTGCCCTGGATGGCGAGGGTGAGCGTGCCGTTGGCGGCGAGTTCGCCGGTGTTGGTGTGGCTCTGGCCCAGCTCCAGGGTCATGTCACCTTGCGAGAGCAGCTTGCCGTCACCGGTGATCTCACGCGTGCGCACGATCTGGTTGCTGCCGGCCACCAGGGAACCGCCGGCGTTGGCGATGCTGTCGGCGCGGATGTCAGAGGTTTCAGACGCGGATATCTGGCCGCCGGTGTTGTTCAGCTGCCCGGCCACCTGCACCACCAGGGTGTCGGCCAGGATCTGGCCCTGCTGGTTGTCCAGGCTGCCGGTGCCCAGCTGCAGGTGCTTGCCCTGCAAGCCCAGTGCCGGGCCAGTGGGCGCACTCAGGGTGTATCGGTTATCGATGTTGCCCGCCTGCAGGGCGAGCGTGCCACCGGCGGCCACCAGGCCCCCGCGGTTGTCCAGCGCGCCGGGCAGGACGATGTCCGCATTGCGACCCACCGTGATCTTGCCGCCGGCGTTGGCCACCGATTGCGCACGCAGGGTCAGGTCGGTTGCGCCCACCAGCGCGCCGCCGGCGGTGTTGTCGACGCTGCTGGCATTGACGGTGATCGCGCCCTGGCCGAATACCGCACCGGCGCGGTTGTCGAACGCACCGCTGTGGATCTCCAGCGTACCGCTGCTGTTGATGCCGTTGCCGTTGGCGTTCGCATTGATCAGCGCCTGGCCGGCCGTGTTGATGTGCAGGTTGCCGGCGGACTGCAGCAGCCCACCACTGTTGTCCAGCAGGCCGGTGCGCAGCGCGGCGCCGCCGGTGAGGCTGGCCACGGTGCCTGCGCGGTTATCCAGGGTGTAGCCGCGCGTATCCAGATCCACCGTGCCGGCGATGATCCGGCCGCTGTGGTTGTCGATGCCGTTGCTGGTCGCGCGCAGATCGGTACCGGCCTGGATCAGGCCGGCGGTGTTGCGTACCTGCGTGGCCGACTCGAGCTGCAATGCGGCGCCGGCGGCCAGGGTGCCCGCTTCATTGTTGAGGGACTGCGTGGTGATGTGCGCGTTGCCACCCGACGACACCGTACCCTGCGCGCTGTTGTCGAGCAGGCCATCGACGGTGACCGTCAGGGTGGAGCTGCCATCGCTGTGCAGGGTGCCACCGCGGTTGTCCACGCTGGCCGCGGTGACCGTGGCGTTGCCGGTGGTCAGGATGCGACCGCTGCGGTTCTCCAGTGCACCGCCGAGGGACAGCTGATTGCTCCCCGCCCCGGCCGCCTGCACGGTGCCCTGGTTGTTGAGCAGCTGCGCGGCGCGCAGATCCAGCGTGCCATTGCTGGCGAGGGTGCCGGCGGTGTTGTCCAGCCGGCCGCGCACGTTCAGCGCCAGCACGTCGGTGCCGGTGGCGGTGAGCGTGCCGCCTGCGGTGACCAGTTCCCCGGTCTCGATACGGATGCGCTGCGCGGCGGTAGTGCCATCGCGCAGGTCGGTGTTCTCACCGATCAGCGCCAGGCTGCCATTGCTGAGCAGCTTGCCGCCTTGGCCGTTGAGGGTGTGAGCGTTGATCGCCAGCGTGCCGGTGCCCGCCTGCTGCACGGTGCCGCCGGCATTGCCGAGGGTGGCCGCGGTGATCTGCAGGTCGCCATTGCTGGCCAACGTGCCGCCGTTGCCATTGTCGAGCACGCCGCTGACGTCCAGGCTGCTGGCCTGCCCGCCCGTGGCCAGCACGGTGCCGCCCTGGTTGTTGAAGGACTCGGCCTGGACGGTCAGCTGGGTTGCGTTGAGGGTGGCACCGCGGTGGTCCACCGCACCGGCCTGCAGCGCCAGTGCGCCTGCGCTGACGATGGTGCCCTTCGCGCCGTCGAGCTGGCCGACCGTCAGGGTCAGCGACTGGGTGCCGCCGTGGCTGAGGGTGCCTTCCTCATTGATCAGGCGCGCGGCATCGATCTGCAGCTGGCGGCCATTGCTGGCCACATCGCCGCGGGTGTTGTCGAACGTGCCGAGCACGTTGATGCGGGTATCGCCGGCGCCGGCCGCGCTCAGCGTGCCGTCGATATTGGACAGCGAACCGGCCGTGATCTGCTGGGCGCCATTGGCGGCGATGGTGCCGCCGTTGTTGGTGAGCGCCCTGTCCACCTGCAGGGTCATGGCCTGCGTGCCAGTGGAGGTGAGCGTGCCCTTGCTGGTGTCCAGGCTGCCCGCGGTCACCGTGACCTGACGCGCGCCGGTGGTGGCGCCACTGAGATCGAGCGTATCGCCCTTCAGTTGCAGTGCCCCGTTGCCGACGATGCGGCCACCCGCACCGTGCAGGTCGGTCACCTCGATGGCGAGCGTGCCTTCACCGGCGTGCTCGATGCTGCCGGTCTGGTTGTCCAGGGTGGCGGCGGTGAGGTGCGCATCGCCGCCGCTGGCGATGACACCCTGGCCGCTGTTGTCCAGCCGCCCGTCCACGCCGATGGTCAACGCCCCGCCGGTCTGCAGGGTACCGCCGCGGTTGTCTACGCTGGCCGCACCGATGACGGTCGCGCCGGTGGCGAGAATGCGCCCGCCGCGATTCTCCAGCGCCTGGCCAAGCTGCAGCTGGTTGCTGCCCGCGCCAGCCGCCTGCAGCGTGCCCTGGTTGTTGATGAGGGTGGCCGCGCGCAGATCCACCGTGCCATTGCTGGCCAAGGTGCCGCCGGTGTTGTCCAGGCGGTTGCGCACGTTCAGCGCCAGCGGCCCCGTGCCGGTGGCGACGAGGTTGCCGCCGGCGGTGGTCAGGTCACCGGTGTCGATGCGGATCTGCTGCGCCGAGGTGGTGCCGTTGCGCAGATCGGTGGTGTCGCCGCTGAGCGCCAGCGCGCCATTGCTGACCAGCGTACCGCCGTGGCCATTGAGGGTCGCGGCGGTGATGCTCAGCGTGCCGGTGCCGGCCTGCTGCACGGTGCCGCCGGCGTTGCCGAGGGTGGCCGCGGTGATCTGCAGGTCGCCATTGCTGGCCAGGGTACCGTCGTCGCCGTTGTCCAACGTGCCATCCACCCGCACCGTGTTGGCCTGGGTGCCGGTGGAGAGCACGGTGCCGCCGCGGTTGTCGAGGGCGGTCGCAATGATGTCCAGCTGGCCGGCGCTGAGGGTGGCGTCGCGGTGATCGATCGCGTCCGCGCGCAGGGTCAGTGTGCCGGCGGTGGCGATGCTGCCCTTCTGGCCCTGCAGGCTGCCGGTCTGCAGGGTGAGGCCATTCTGGCCCGCATGGTGGATGCGGCCGGTGTCATTGACCAGGCTGCCGGTCTGCACCGTCAGGGCGCCGCCGTTGCTGGCCAACGTGCCGCGGGTGTTGTCGAACTGGCCGACCACCTCGATGTGGGTATCTGCGGTCCCGGCCGAACTCAGCGTACCGGCAACGTTGGACAGCGTACCGGTGTTGATCTGCTGCGCACCGTTGGCGGCGATGGTGCCGCCATCGTTGCCCAACGCGTCGCGCACCTGCAGGACCATGGTCTGCTCGCCGGTGCTGCTGAGCGTGCCACCGGCGTTGTCCAGGCGGCCGGCGGTCACCGTGACCTGGCGTGCTGCGGTGGTACCACCGCGGATATCCAGTGCTTCGCCCTGCAGGGTCAACGCGCCGTTGCTGATGATGCGGCCACCGGCGCCCTGCAGCGTGCCGGTATCGATCTGCAGCTGGCCCTCGCCGGCCTGTTCGATGCTGCCGCTGCGGTTGTCCAGCGTGCCCGCGCGCAGCTGCGCATCGCCGCCACTGGCGATCAGGCCGGTGTTGCTGTTGTCCAGCAGGCCATCCACGCCCACGCTCAGGTCGGTGGTGCTGTGGACCGTGCCGCCCTGGTTGTCCAGGCTGGCCGCGGTGACGTCGAGATCGCCGCTGGTGAGGATCTTGCCACCGCGGTTCTGCAGCGCCTGGCCGATGCTCAGCTGGCTCGCGGCGGTCCCTGCGGCCTGCAGGTTGCCACCGGTGTTGAGCAGCGTGGAGGCGCGCAGACCCAGCGCACCATTGGTCGCCACGGTGCCGCCGGTGTTGTCCAGCCGGTCGCGGGCCTGCAGTACCAGTGCATCGGTGCTGGTGGCGGTGAGCGTGCCGCCAGCAGTGGTGAGATCGCCGGTGTCGATGCGGATGCGCTGGGCCGAGGTGGTGCCAGCGCGCAGGTCGGTGGTGTCGCCCTGCACGTGCAGCGTGCCGTTGCTGAGCAGGGTGCCGCCCGCACCGTTGAGGGTGGCGGCGTTGATCGCCAGCAGGCCATTGCCGGCCTGCTGCACGGTACCGCCGGCATTGCCGAGCAGGGCTGCGTTGAGGGTCAGGTCGCCATTGCTGGCGATCAGGCCGTCGTCACCGTTGTCCAGGGCGCCGGCCACGTCGATGTGGTTGGCCTGGGTGCCCGTGGCCACGAGTTGCCCGCCGCGGTTGTCGAACGCCTGTGCCGCCAGCGCGATCTGCGTGGCCTGCAGGGTCGCGCCGCGGTGGTCCACCTCGCCCGCGGTGAGCGTGAGGCCGCCGGCGGTGACGATGTGGCCGTCCTGGCCCAGCAACTGCCCGGTGCTCAGGGTCAGCCCCTGGGTGCCGGCATGGCTGAGGGTGCCGTCGATGTTGCGCAGGCTGCCCGATGCCACCTCCAGTGCAGCGGCGTTGCTGGCGATCACGCCCTTGCTGTTGTCCAGCTGACCGGTCACGTGGATCTGGCTGTTGCCGGTGCCAGCCGAGCTCAACGTGCCACCCCGGTTGGACAGCGCGCCGGCCTCGATGCGCTGGGCACCGTTGGCGGCGATCGTGCCGGTATCGTTGGTCAGCTGCTCGCGCACCTGCAGGTGCATGTCCGCCGTGCCGGTGGCGCTGAGCGTGCCACCGGTGTTGTCCAGGCTGCCGGCCTGCACGGTGATCTGCGTGGCGCCCACTGCACCATCGCGCAGGTCCAGCGTTTCGCCCTGCAGGTGCAGCGCATCGGCCGCGACCAGGGTGCCATCGGCATTGCGCAGCACCTCGGCCTCGATCCGCAGATCGCCATTGCCGGAGATCGCGCCGCCGGTATTGTCCAGCAGCTGGGCCACGCGCACCTGCGAGGCGGCCTCGCCAGCGGCGATGAGCTTGCCGTGGTCATTGATGAAGCGGCCGGCGTTGATGTCCACCGCGCCGTTGCTGCCGAGGGTGCCGCCACTGTTGTCCAGCAGGGTGCGTGCCTGCACCTGCAGTGCCTGGGTGCCCAGTGCGCTGAGCTGACCACCGGCGGTGATCAGGCGCTCGCTGTCGATGCGGATCTGCTGTGCCGAGGTGGTGCCATTGCGCAGATCCAGCGTGTCGCCCTGCAGGTCGAGCGCGCCGTTGCTGAGCAGCGTGCCGGCGTGGCCGTTGAGCGTGTCCACCTTGATGGCCAGGGTGCCGGTGCCGGCCTGCTGGATCGTGCCGCCGGCGTTGCCGAGGGTGTTGGCGCTGATGGATAGATCGCCATTGCTGGCCAGGGTGCCGCCATCGCCGTTGTCCAGCGTGCCGGTGACCTGCAGCGTGTTGACGGCGGTGCCGGTGGCGATGATGCTGCCACCGCGGTTGTCCAGCGACTGCGCGGTGATGTCCAGCTGCTCGGCGGCCACGGACGCGCCGCGATGGTCGACGGCTCCGGCGCTGAGCTCCAGCGCACCGGCGGTGCCGATGCGGCCACGCTGACCGTCCAGCCGGCCGGTGGTGATGGACAGCCCGTTCTGACCGGCATGGCTGATCGTGCCATCGGCATTGACCAGGGCACCTGCCTGCAGCTGCAGTGCGCCTGCATTGCTGGCCACGGTGCCACCGGTGTTGTCCAGCGTGCCGGCCACGATCAGGCGGGTATCGGCGGTGCCGGCCGCGTTCAGCGCGCCGGCCCGGTTGGACAGCGCGCCCGCCTCGATCTGCTGCGCGCCGTTGGCGGTCAGGGTGCCGCCGTCATTGACCAGGCTGCCACGGATGCGCAGCTGCATGGCCTGCTCGCCCAGCGAGAGCAGGGTGCCGCCGGTGTTGTCCAGCGCGCCGGCACGGATGTCGACCTCGCGGCCGCGGGTCGTGGCCTTGTGCAGGTCCACTGTCTGCGCCTGCAACTGCAGCAGGCCGTTGCTGGCGATGTTGCCTTCGCCGCCGCTCAGGGTGGCCGTGGTGATCTGCAGCGCGCCGTTGCCGGCATGATCGATGCTGCCGCCGCCATTGAGCAGACGGCCGGCATCAATGCGCAGGTCGCCATTGCTGGAGAGCGTGCCGCCCTGGTTGTGCAGGGCCTCGCTGGCGTGCAGCGTGGTCTGCCCGGTGCCCGCGGCGATCAGCTTGCCGCCGGTGTTGATCAAGGTGGTGCTGTCGATGGCCAGCGCGCCGTTGCTGCCCAGCGTGCCCCCGGTGTTGTCCAGGGTGCGGCCCACCTGCAGGTCCAGTACCTCGGTGCCGGCCGAGGTGAGCGTGCCACCGGCAGTGATCAGATCGCCGGTGGTGATCACGATGCGCTGCGCGGAGGTGGTGCCATCGCGCAGGTTGGTGGTGTCGCCCTGTACCACCAGGCTGCCATTGCTGAGCACGGTGCCGCCCTGGCCCTGCAGGTTGACCGCATCGATACGCAGGCTGCCGGTGCCGGCCTGCTGCACGGTGCCGCCGGCATTGCCCAACTGCGCTGCGGTGATCTGCAGATCGCCATTGCTGGCCAGGGTGCCGCCATCGCCGTTGTCCAGCGTGCCCTGCACGGTGAGCGTGCTGGCCCGCTGCCCGGTGGACAGCACCCGCCCGCCGCGGTTGTCGACGTCGCCGGCGGTCAGGCTCACCTGGTTGGCGATCAACTGCGCCTTGCGGTGGTCGGCACTGCCCAGCTGCAGGGCGATGTCGCCGGCGGTGGCGATGGTGCCCTGCACACCGTCCAGGCGATCAGCGCGCAGCTGCAGCCCGTGGCTGCCCGCATGGCTGAGGCTGCCGCGGGTGTTGATCAGATGGCCCAGGTCCAGGCCGAAGGTGGTGGCGTTGCTGGCCAGGCTGCCGTCGCTGTTGTCCAGCGTGCCGATGGACCAGGTGGTGGCCGCGCTGCCACCGTGCGCGAGGGTGCCGCCGCGGTTGAACAGCGACTGTGCCTGCAGCTGGAAGGTCTGCGCCAGCGCCAGGTGGCCGCCGCTGTTGTCCAGCGTCTGCACCTGGGCCGAGGCCGCTCCCTGCACCTCCAGCCGGCCGTCGACATTGCGCAGCGCTTCGCCCTGCACCTGCAGGGTCTGTACCCCCAGCGTGCCACGGCTGTTGTCCAGGCTGTTGCGGGCGCTCAGCTGGAGGATGCCGGTGGCATCGATGGCACCGCCGTCGTTGTCCAGCGAGGTGGCGATGTTGAGCGTGCCTGCCGCCAGCGGGGCGGTGGGCGTGGGCGGCGTGGTACCGCCGGTGCCGCCCTGGCCCGGCGTGGGCGTGCCGGTGCCGGGCGTACCGCCGCTGCCGGGCTGTCCGGTAGTGCCGCCGCCGGTTTCCTGCCCCGGCGAGGTGCTGGCCACCGTGCCGATCCGGCCCTGCTCGTTGCTGATGTCCGCGCCGCTCAACTGCAGCGTCTGGCTGCCCACCTGCTCGATACTGCCGCCGCGGTTGCGCAGCGCATCGGCGTTCACCTCGATGCGGCGGGCATTGAGGGTGCCGCCGCTGTTGTCCAGATCGGCGGGCGTCTGCACGCGCAGTTCGCGCTCGGCGCTGAGCGTGCCCGCATTGGCCACGCCGCCGGCGGCGGTGATCCGGGTGTCCTGCTGCGCGTGCAGCGCACCGGTGTTCTCCAGCCGGCCATCGGCGGTGACCACCAGTTCGCCGGCCTGCGCGCCGATCTTGCCGGCGTTGCTCATGCCGACGCCATGCTCGTTGCCGACCAGCCAGATGCGGTTGGCATACATGCCCCCGAGCGCGCCGACATCCAGCGCGAAGGCCGGCGCACCGCCGGTGGGGACCTGGGCGGTCACGCTGCTGTGGTCGGCACTGACCACGTTGGTGCCCAGGCTGGCCTGCAGCTGGTTGGCCCAGATACCGGCGTTGACCTGCAGCGAGCGGGTGATGATGTCGGTGTAGTCGGTCAGGCTGGCATCCAGGCCCGCACCGGACACGCGGATCGCGCCGCCCTGGACCCGGTAGCCTTCCAGCGCGCCGTTGTTGAGGATGGGCGTGCCGGTGGTCAGGGTGACCCGGCTCGCATTGAGGAAGCCGGCGCCATCGATCTGGATGCCGGCCGGGTTGGCGATGACCACCTGGGCCCGGGCCCCGGCCACTTCGACATACCCGTTGAGATGGCTGGGGTTGCTGCCGTTGACCTCATTGAGGATGACGCGCGCGGTGCCGGTGGCCAGCCAGGGATTGCCCTGCACCCAGCCACCGATCTGCGTCTGCACGTCCGTGCGCGAATTGTTGAGGATGACGCCCTGGCGGCCGACATCGAGCTGCTGGTACTGGTTGCGCGAGACACCGGCCGCGCTGGGCGTGGTGATGTTGACCTGCGGCGTGCCGTTGGCCGAGGTCACCACCGTGGGCCGCTGCTGGGCCGGTGCGCCGGGGTCGGCGATGATGCGGCCGGCATCGGGCACCTGCTGCGCCGACAGCGGCTGCACCAGGCCCACCCAGCCGAGCACCAGCCACAGCGCGAAGCTCATCGGCCGCAGCGTGGCCATCGTGTTGCCGCCGCGCGCATCGCAGCCCCCGCGGGGTGCGGTCACCAGTTCGGAGGCGACCTGCATGACACCCAGGGTACGGTTGAAAACCAGGCGATAGACTCGATTCACGGCGTTGCTTCCTTTCAATGCGGTGTGGGGTCGCGCGCCGCAGCGGCGCGCAGGGCCGTACAGCTGGCGTCAGAACGAGACGCCGAGGTTCATGCCAAACGTGGTGTAGGCGGTCTGGAAGCCATCGGGCTTGTGCAGCGGGCTGCCGACGAAGCCTTCCCATTGCACGTGTCGCGAGCCGCCACGCAGGCCCAGCGCCATGCCGGTGAGGCGGTCGCCGAGCAGCCACTCGGTCGAGGGGCCGCCCACCTGGCCATGGTCCACGGCCACGAAGCTTTCGACACCGCCGCCCATGGCGACGGCCAGCTCATTGCGCAGCAGCCAGCCGCGCTCACCGGTGAGCGAGAGCTCCCCGTCGAAGCCGCGCACGGTGTAGCGGCCGCCGATGGAGAAGCGGTCCTGCGGCACCAGCCGCGAACGGTTCCACTGCGCGCGCCAGCTGCCGGTGTAGCGCAGTGCCTGGCGGCCCCATTGCATCGGCACGGTGAGCTGCGCATCGGCGGTCACCACCTTGCCGCGCGCGGTGCCTTCGCCAAAGCCCTCTTCTGGTGCCTGCAGCGCGTTGAACGCCCCGGTGCCGCGGCGGTAGGCCAGGTTCGCATCCAGCGTGGCCTTGCCGATGAAGTGGCGGTGCGCCATCCCCAGCTCCCACCCGGCCATGCGCCGGCGCTGCACGAGGATCTCGGTGTCGTCGATGAAGTTGTCCGATTCGCGGTACCAGCCGCGCGCATGCATGCTGGTCTTGGCATGCGCATTGCGGAACAGCATGCGGGTCAGGCGCAGCTCGGCATTGCGGCTGGAGCCGCTGTACTCATAGCTCTCGTAGGCACCGGCCACGGTCTGCTGGTAGTCGTATTCGCTGGCGTTGGCACCCAGCAGCCACCCACCCAGCGGCACGCTGTAGTGCGTGGACCAGCTGTCGGTGCCGCGGTCGCTGCCGTTGAACACGGATTTGCCCGCATTGAAGTAAAACAGGTCGCTCAGCCCGGCCAAGTTGTCCAGCGACAGCGTGGCGCCGGCCTGAAGCTTGCCGGTGGACTGGCTGCCGGCGTCATCCAGGGTCAGGCTCACGCGCACCGGTGTGCGCTGCGCCCAGCTGATGACCAGGTCGCTTTCACCGGGCTTGTCCTGTGCGCCCTCCTTCGGTGGGGCGATCTGGATGTCGACTGCGGCGGTCGGCACGCGCTGCAGGTTCTCCAGCGCCTGTTCGATATCGCGCAGGTTGAGCACATCGCCCGGGCCCACCGCCAACGCATTCCACAGGGCGGGCGTACGCCCTTCCTCGCTGGCGAAGCGGACGGCGTTGATGCGACCCGGCACCACGGTGAGGGTCAGCGTGCCGGTCTTCAGGTCCTGCGGTGCGGCCAGGATGCGGGTGGTCACATAGCCCCGCGCGATGATCGCGTTCTGCATGCGCTTGATCACGATGTCCACGCCGCCGGTGCCCAGGCAACGGCCGGTGGCCGGATCGTCGCTCGGATCAGCCGCGCGCAGTGACCAGCGGAAGCGATCGGCCAGCTCCCCCTCCAGCACGATGCGCTGGATCGGGAAGCACGGCGATTCGGCAGCCGGCAGGCGACCCACCGCCTCTTCCGGCGCGGCCTGGAGGCGCACGTCCGGTGTGGTCTCCTGCTGTTCACGCAGGGCCCGCTCGCGTTCCTGCTGGCGCAGCAGTTCCTGATCCGGTGGGGCAACCTGCGCGCACACGGCGGCCGGCAGGCAGCCCATGGCCACTGCAACACCCACAGTCAGTCGCCAGCGCAGCGCACGGCTGCGTTCATTACGTCCCTGTTGCACGATTACGCTCTTCCTTGGAAAGAATCCGGGCCAGCCGACGCGATGGCCGCTGGCGCGCGCACTGTAAGCCAATCGGGCCGCCGGAAACAGGGTTGGAAATGACCGTTGGTCGGATCGTGTGTGAAAACGCGCGTGTGAAAGCGTGACGCCGGTCAGGGCATGTGGGCTTATGGGCCGCCCACAAAAAAGCCGGCGACCCGAAGGCCGCCGGCGAAGGTGAAGCAGCTCTCTCTCGTTTCTAATGCGGCATCGCGCGGCTCAGGCCTCGTAGGCCGATTCGCCGTGCGAGGTGACGTCCAGGCCGGTGCGCTCGGCTTCTTCGGTGACGCGCAGGCCGAACACCATGCGCACCACCAGCAGGATCAGCACGGTGGCCACGGCACACCAGACGATGGTGAAGCCGACGCTGACCAGCTGCACCCAGACCTGGTGGCCGATGTCCAGATCGGCCTTGGTGCCGCCCAGCGATTGCGCACTGAACACACCGGTGAGCAGTGCCCCGACGATGCCGCCGATGCCGTGCACACCGAACACGTCGGCGGTGTCATCGACCTTGAGCAGGCGCTTGAGACCGGTGACGCCCCAGACGCAGACCACGCCGGCGACCAGGCCGATCACGATCGCGCCCAGCGGGCCCACGGTGCCGCAGGCCGGGGTGATGCCGACCAGGCCGGCCACGGCGCCGGAGGCAGCGCCCAGCGCGGACGGCTTGCCCTTGCTGACTGCTTCGACCAGGGTCCAGCCCAGCACCGCAGCAGCGGTGGCGAGGATGGTGTTGATGAAGGCCAGCGAGGCGACGGTGTCGGCGGCGGCGGCCGAGCCGGCGTTGAAGCCGAACCAGCCCACCCACAGCAGCATCGCGCCGATGTAGGTGAACGGCACGTTGTGCGGCTTCAGTGCGGTCTGGCCGTAGCCGATGCGCTTGCCGACGAAGTACGCGCCCACCAGGCCAGCCACGCCGGCATTGATGTGGACCACGGTGCCACCGGCGAAATCGATCGCGCCCATCTCACCGAGATAGCCGCCGCCCCACACGATGTGCGCCATCGGGATGTAGCTCAGGGTGAACCACAGGGCCGAGAACAGCAGCACGGCCTTGAACTTGATGCGCTCGGCGAACGCACCGACGATCAGGGCGGTGGTGATGCCGGCGAAGGTCGACTGGAAGGCGACGAACAGATAATCCGGCAGGCCGGCGATCGGCGTGTTGCCGACGGTGTCCGGGCCGAAGCCCTTGAGGAAGGCGAACTGGGTGAACGAGCCGAAGAAGGCGTTGCCTTCACTGAACACCGCGCTGTAGCCATAGGCCACCCACAGCATCAGCACCAGCGAGAACACCACCAGGATCTGGCTGAGGATGGACAGCACGTTCTTGGAGCGGACCAGGCCGCCGTAGAACAGGGCCAGGCCCGGCACCACCATCAGCAGCACCAGCAGGGTGGAGGTGAGCATCCAGGCGACATCGCCGTGATCGAACGTGGCGGCGGACGCTTCTGCAACCGGCGCGGCGGTGGCCCCGGGCGTGGCCGGCAGCGGCTCGACCGCGACCGTCTCCGAGGGTACCGGCGTGACCTGCGCCTGGGCGTGCGCGCTGCTGGAGAAGGCACCAACGGCCAACGCGCTGAGCAACATCATCAGGCACACGGCATGGAACCGGGCTTGCCACCCGGTGAACAAAGAGGTCTTCATTGTGGGCTCCGAGTGGGGTTAGAGCGCGTCAGCGCCGATTTCGCCGGTGCGGATGCGGACGACCTGTTCGACCGCGGTGACAAAGATCTTGCCGTCGCCGATCTTGCCGGTGCCGGCTGCGGTCTGGATGGCCTCGACCACGGCCTCCAGGCGATCGTCGGTCACGACGGTCTCGATCTTGATCTTCGGCAGGAAATCCACGACGTACTCCGCGCCGCGATACAACTCGGTGTGGCCCTTCTGGCGCCCGAAGCCTTTGACTTCGGTCACGGTGATGCCCGACACGCCAGCGTCGGAGAGGGCCTCGCGGACCTCGTCGAGCTTGAACGGCCGGATGATGGCGGAGATCAATTTCATGCGCATATCCCGATGGTGGATGGAACCGGCCCGCGTGGGGCCGATGTCAGGTCAACCGGCGGCCACTTGCACATGGCCGCCGGTCGTTGCGCCGAACGTTGCATGGGCCACGCCGATGCCGACGCCCGAAGGGCGACGCCAGCGGTGACGCGGGAGGGAGGAAGGGCCCATGACGCGTCCGGTCTCTCTTGCCCCTGGTGGTGCAGCGGACCAACGGTCCGCTCTACGACGTGCTTTGCCGGCTCCCCAGCCGCCAAGGCGGCGACGATGACGAAGGGTGGGAGGGAAATCCTTCGTCATCGTCACCTGTTGCTCAGTTCGCGTAGTACATCTGGTACTCAAGCGGATGGGTCGCCGCGCGGAACTTGGTGACTTCCTGCATCTTCAGCGCGATGTAGCCATCGATGAAGTCGTCGCTCATCACGCCACCGGCCTTGAGGAACTCGCGGTCCTTGTCCAGCGCTTCCAGGGCCTGGTCCAGCGAGGAGCAGACCTGCGGGATCAGCTTCTCTTCTTCCGGCGGCAGGTCGTACAGATCCTTGTCGCTCGGGGCGCCCGGGTCGATCTGGTTCTTGATGCCGTCCAGGCCGGCCATCATCAGCACGGTGAAGGTCAGGTAGCCGGACTGGATCGGATCGGGGAAGCGCATTTCGATGCGGCGCGCCTTCGGGTTGGACACCCACGGAATGCGGCACGAGGCGGAGCGGTTGCGGGCCGAGTAGGCCAGCATCACCGGGGCTTCAAAGCCCGGCACCAGGCGCTTGTAGCTGTTGGTGCCGGAGTTGGCGAAGGCATTGATCGCCTTGGCGTGCTTGAAGATGCCGCCGATGTACCACAGCGCCAGCTGGCTCAGGCCGCCGTAGCCGTCACCGGAGAACAGGTTGGTGCCGCCCTTGGAGAGCGACTGGTGCACGTGCATGCCGCTGCCGTTGTCGCCGACCAGCGGCTTGGGCATGAAGGTGGCGGTCTTGCCGTTGCGGTGGGCGACGTTCTTGATGACGTGCTTCATGCGCAGCAGTTCATCGGCCTTCTGCACCAGGGTGCTGAACTTGGTGCCGATCTCGCACTGGCCGGCAGTGGCCACTTCATGATGCTGCACTTCCACTTCGATGCCGACCTGTTCCAGCGTCTTGCACATTTCCGCACGCAGGTCGTGCAGCGAATCGGTCGGCGGGACCGGGAAGTAGCCGCCCTTCACGGCAGGACGGTAGCCGCTGTTGGCGCCATCGTACTTGTCACCGGTGCTCCAGGCCGCTTCTTCGGAATCGATCTTGAAGAAGGTGTGGCCCATGTCGTTGGCGAAGCGGACCGAATCGAAGATGAAGAACTCCGGCTCCGGGCCGAAGAAGGCCTGCTCGGCGATGCCGGAGGACTTCAGGTAGGCCTCGGCACGCTTGGCGATGCCGCGCGGGCAGCGGCCGTACGGCTGCATGGTGGCCGGATCGAGGATGTCGCAGCTGATGACCAGGGTCGGGTCGGCGTAGAACGGATCGATGTAGGCGCTGGACGGATCCGGCAGCAGCACCATGTCCGACTCGTTGATGCCCTTCCAGCCGGCGATCGAACTGCCATCGAACATCTTGCCTTCTTCAAACAGCGACGGCTCCACGATGCTGACCGGGAAGGTGACGTGCTGCTCGATACCACGCATATCGACGAAACGCAGGTCGATGAACTCGATCTGGTTGTCCTTGATCAGCTTCTCAACATTTTCCACGGACATCGGTGAAACCTCAGATGGGTGATTGCGTATGTAGATACAGCAAACCCCGTGCCAACTTTTCCGCGTTCACAAATCCTTGATTTCACTGGGCGGGCGCGCCTCGCGGCGCGTGCGCGAACGCACCAAAGCAGTGCAAACGCTGCACCATGCACACCTTTGGTGCGATGCGGGATGCACTATGCTTTACGCCCACGGGCCGTCGACAGGCGACGTTGGCCACAGCGTCCGGCTGTCGCCGCTGCCCGATTCCACCCCTGCGCGAGCTCCAGTACCGCCGATGTCCGACCTGCTCTCCGCCCTCCTTCTGGGCATTCTTGAAGGCCTCACCGAATTCCTGCCGATCTCCAGCACCGGCCACCTGCTGATCGCCCAGCACTGGCTGGGCGCACGCTCAGACTTCTTCAACATCATCATCCAGGCCGGCGCGATCCTGGCGATCACGCTGGTGTTCCGGCAGCGGCTGTGGACCCTGGCCACCGGCCTGCATGAACGCGCCAACCGCGATTACGTGCTCAAGCTGGGGACTGCCTTCCTGGTGACCGCCGTGGTGGGCCTGCCGGTCCGCCTGGCCGGCTGGGAGCTGCCGGAGACGGTCACCCCGGTGGCCTGGGCGCTGATCATCGGTGGCCTCTGGATGCTCCTGGTGGAGGCCTACACCGCGCGCCTGCCCGAGCGCGATGAGGTGACCTGGAAGGTCGCCATCCTGGTGGGCGTGGCGCAGGTGGTGGCCGGTGTGTTCCCGGGCACCTCGCGTTCGGCGGCGGCGATCTTCATCGCGATGCTGTTCGGCCTGAGCCGCCGCGCGAAGGCCACCGAGTTCGTGTTCCTGGTGGGCATCCCGACCATGTTCGCCGCCAGCGGCTATGCCTTCCTGGAACTGGCCAAGGACGGCAAGCTTGCCAGCGAGAACTGGACCGATGTGGGCGTGGCCTTCCTTGCCGCGGTCGTCACCGGCTTCATCGTAGTGAAGTGGTTGCTGGGCTACATCAAGTCGCACCGGTTCACGGCGTTCGCGGTTTACCGCATCGCGCTGGGCGCGGCATTGCTGCTCTGGTTGCCGGCTGGCAACTGAACGGCCCGGCGCCGGCACAACCCCGTTGTGGATGCGCCGGCGTTTTTCCCCAGGTTCCCAAGGAGATGTACATGAAACGCACCCTGATGCTGATGCTGCCGCTGGCCCTGATGGCCGCCTGCAGCAACCCCTCCACCGCCCCGGCCGGCCGCGATGACCTCGCCCCGGCACCGACCGCCGCCGCCGACCAGGCCGCCGTGGCCCGTCTGGACATGCAGCGCCTTCAGGGCAGCCATTGGCGCCTGGATTCGGCCACCGATGCCAGCGGCAAGCGCATCGATGCGCTGTTCGCCCGCGCCGACACGCCGGTCACGCTGGATTTCAAGGATGACCGCATCGCGATCAGCAACACCTGCAACCGCATGGGCGGCGGCTACACGCTGGCCGATGGTTCGCTGACCCTCTCGCCGATGGCCTCGACCATGATGGCCTGCACGGACAAGAACCTGATGGCGCTGGACCAGGCCGTCAGCAGCCGCCTGGAAGGCGCGCTCAAGACCGAACTGGGCGATGCCGGCCAGCTGACCCTGCGCACCACCAAGGGCGATGTGCTGGTGTTCACCCCGGAGCCGACCGCGGAAACCCGCTACGGCGGCGAAGGCGAAACGGTGTTCCTGGAAGTGGCCGCGCAGACCAAGCCGTGCCCGCACCCGATGATCCGCGACAAGCAGTGCCTGCAGACCCGCGAGATCCGCTACGACGCCAACGGCATCAAGCAGGGCGAGCCGGGGGAGTGGCAGAACTTCTACGACGTCATCGAGGGCTACACCCACGAAGACGGCGTGCGCAACGTGGTGCGCGTGAAGCGTTACACGATCGCCAACCCGCCGGCCGATGCCTCGTCCAACACCTACGTGCTGGACATGGTGGTCGAGTCCGCGAACGAGAAGAAATAGGAAAGCAGAAGGGCGGCCACGGGCCGCCCTTCTTCATCATGTCGTGCCGGGCAATGCCCGGTTCCCGATCACGTCGTACCGGTCAGAGGTCGGAATCTACCGGGGCGCGCGCCGACCCATGGTCGGCACCTCACCTCAGGCCAGCGCCGGATTCAACGTGTAGGTGCCATGCAGCGAGGCTTCGGCCAGCACGTGCCCGTGCATCGCATGCAGCACATCCGCGGCGGTGAACGGCGTGGGCAGCGCCAGCTGCGCCACGTCCAGCGCGAACACACGGAAGAAATAGCGGTGCACGCGCTCGTCGTTGAACGGCGGGTAGGGGCCGTCATAACCCAGGTACTGGCCGGCCATGTCCGGAGTGCCGGCAAACCAGCCGGTGAAATCGTTCAGGCCCTGACGGCTGCCTGCCGGGCCCGCCGGCTGGGTCTTGCCCCCCACGGTGAATCCATCGCTGCAGCTGCCCGCGGCGAGCTCGCGCACGTCGGCAGGGATATCGGCCATCGCCCAGTGCGCGAAGTGCGCACGCGGCTGATCGCGTGGCACCGTGCGATCCTGGCGGCCGACCGTCTCCGGCACGGTCGGCACATCCGGGTCGATGCACAACAGCGCGAACGAACGGGTACCGGCCGGCACGTCGTGCCAGGCCAGCTGCGGGTTGCGGTTGGGCGCGAAGCCCTCGGCAGTGCCGGCCGCGAACGTGGCGGCGATCGGCTGGCCGTTGGTGATGCTGTCACTGCTCAGATGCATACCGGTCTCCTCACGCTTCCGGGTAGCCCAGGCGCACTGCGACCGAGGTCAGCAGCGCGAAGGCCGGGCCCATTTCATCGCGGTAATCGCGCCAGTGGCCCGGGGCCATGCGGGCCGGGCCAAGCGTGGGTGCCGGCGGGAAACGCATGCCGAACTGGGCGCCGAGGTACTCGGCCATCGCCTGCGGATCGTTGCCGATGTCGTCGATCTTCAACAGCGCGTGCGGGTACAGGTTCTGCTCGTGCAGGGTGGCAACCTGGGCCAGCGAACGCGCCAGCCATTCGGCCGCTTCGTGCACCGAGGTCACCGCGAGCGGTGCCGGGGCGCTGAAGGCGATCCACTCCAGCAGCATGTCGCGCGGGTCACGCAGCACGATGATCAGGCGGCCCTCCGGCAGCTGCGGGCGCAGCGCCCACAGCAGTGCGTTGTCCCACCACAGCAGCCAGTCGATCACCGCGCCGTCGGCGATGCCTCGGGCCGGCAACTGACTGCGCCATTGCTCCACCAGCGCTTCCGGGGTGAGCTTGCCGGTCGAGAGTTCCTGCAGCGTGTGGTAGCGCTGGAAGGGATCATTGGGCGGCGTGGGCCCGAAACGGTCACCGCGCATCACCGGGCTGGCGGCTGCCATCGCGGCGACCACCCGCTCCACCCCGGCGCCCGGTGCCCCCCAGATGAACAGCGGGGCGACGGCATTGTCCTCAGCCACCGGCGCCAGCTCCGGCCAGCTCAGCGGGGCTTTGGCCTGCGGCGGCAGCGGCAGGCGCTGGGGTGCCTCGGCCGCATGCAGGTCCACCCACGTCCGCAGCGCATCGTGGTACTGGCCGGCACGGTCCTGGACGGACCCCAGCCACGCGCGCAGCCCGGCCTTCGCTTCTTCAGGTGCGTTGTCATGCAGCGCCTGCACGCGCGCAATGGCGGCGGCCGGGTCGCGTGCGAGCAGGCCATCGACCAGTCGCACTTCGCCCGATGCCCGGCCCGGCTCCAGCGCGACGATGCGCTCGGCCACGGCTTCGGCCGCGTCTTCTTCGTTGTTCATGTCGTGCAGGCGCAGGCGCGTCTCCAGCGCCGGCAGATGCTCGGGCATGGCCTGCAGCCAGCGCTCGCCGATGGCGACCGCTTCCGGGCCCCCCACGGGCTCGACCGTGAGGCGCGCCATCCACAGATCATGGATGGCCGGGTGATCAGCCAAGGCCGCATCCAGCGTCTCCCGTGCCTGCTGTTCGCGGCCCAGGCGCTGCCAGGCCATCAGCAGCATCTGCAGCGTGTGGCGATCGGACGGCCACTGCGCCAGCACCGGCAACAGGTGCTCAAGCGCCTGCAACGGCTGACCGGCCTGCAGTTCGAGCTCCCCGGCCAGACGGCGCATGGCCGGGGTGTCGCCACCGGGCGCAGCCAGCACCTGGTGCATCATGTCCGACGCGCTTTCCAGGTTGCCTTGGCGCAGCGCGAGCTGGACCACCAGCCCCTGCAGGGCGGTGGTCGCCGGATTCAGGGCAAGCACACGGCGGAAGGCCTGTTCGGCGAAGGCCAACATGTCTTTGCCAAGGTAGGCGAAGCCGAGCGCATACAACACACGCGCGTCATCGGGCAGCGCCTGGCTGGCTGCCGAGAGCTGGGCCAGCGCGCGATCCACCTCGCCACGGCGCAGCGCGACCATGCCCGACAGCGCGGCCAGTTCCGGATGATCGTCGTCCACGCGCAGCGCCAGCCGGGTCAGTCGATCGGCTTCATCCACGTCGTTGCGGGCCAGCGCCAGATGCGCCTGCATCACGTACGCGGACAGTTCATTGGGGTTGAGTTCGGCCGTGCGGTCCAGCGCCGAGCCGGCCGCATCGAACTGGCGCAGGGCCAGCAGCAGGCCTGCCTGCTGCAGATGCAGGTCGGAATTGTCCGGCGCCAGCGTCAGCGCCTGCTGCAGGCTGGCCAGTGCGTCATCGAACTGGCCCTGCTGCTGCAGCGACAGCGACAACCAGCGGTGCGCCTGCGGCTGCTCCGGCTCGGCCGTGGTCCATTCGCGCGCCAGCTGCACGGCATCGTCCACCGCATTGCGGCGCAGGGCTTGGAGAATCTGGTCTTGCATGACGGTCCGAACTCGAGGGCAAACCCCGATTGTAGCGGGGCCGGACGGCCAGAACGCCCGGTCAGGCGGGCGTATTGGCCTCGATCCGCAACCGCTGGGCTACCCAGCGCTCGGAGAAGCCATCGCCGCGCCAGTTCTCCAGGAAGCCGCAGTGGCCGCCCCAGGGGGCGATTTCCAGGTGGGCATGGGCCGGCAGGCGCCAGCCGTTGAAGGTGGCGAACGGGATCACCGGATCGTCCTGGGCCATCAGGATGTCGGCCGGCACCTGCAACCCGGCCAGGCGATCACCCGCGATGGAGTAGCCATCGAAGTAGGCCTGCAGCGAGCCGAACTCGGTGTGGTGCTCGACCAGCCAGGCGGTCAGCGCGCGGATGTCCAGCTTGAGCACACGGTCGTCCCAGTCGCTCAGCTCGGGAAACAGATCGCGCTTGCGGCGCAGCGAGCCAGCCCATTTACGCCGGAAGTACCAGTCGTACATTGCCGGGCCGTTCTCGATGCTTTCCATCGTGATCGCCGGGTCCAGCACCGGGCAGACCGAGGCCACGCGGCGCAGCGGCACGCCGGCCGAGGGCGCACGCAGTGCCAGGCGGAGCACGAAGTTGCCGCCCAGCGAATAGCCGGCCGCGACCAGGGGCAGCTCGGGCCAGCGCCGGGCGATATCCCCGGCAGCCTGCACCACTTCATCGATGCGGTTGGAGTGGAAGATGCCGGGGTTGAGATGGTGGGTGTTGCCGTGGTCGCGGAAGTTCAGCCGCACCACGTCGTAGCCCTCTTCCAGCAGCCGCGCGGCGGTCATGCGCATGTAGCTGGATTCGGCACTGCCTTCCCAGCCATGCAGCAGCAACGCCATGCCGATCGGCTGGCGCCCCTGGATATAGCTATGCCAGCCCTGCAGGCGGACGCCTTCGCCGCCATCGAGAATGAGTTCGTCGGTGTGCGCGCCGGTGGCCGCAAGCAGTGCAAGGCCGCGCTGCATGCGCATCCGGCTGGAGCTGAGCATCGACTGCAGGTGCGGATTGCGCAGCCAACGCGGGGGATGATAGTCGGCAGCAGTCAACATGGGCGCGAGCCTGCTCCCGGCCGCGACGCTGGCGTGTGAAGGAACACCACCGCTTACTCGGCGGACATGGCCGCCAGGATGCGCGCACGCGAGGTTTCTGCGATGCGGCGACGGCCTTCCAGATCGTGGGTATCAATGGGCGCGAGGAAGTGGACCTCGGCCCGCCGTGCCGGCTCTCCCAGCAGACGCAGGAAGTTGGCGAAGAAACTCTCTTTCGGGCCGAACGCAACAATGGTCTGCGCGTCACCGCGCCAGCCATAGCGCAGCGCGACCGGCTGGATCGGGACCTGGGTCTCGACCGCGGCCTGGAAGATGCGCGCATGGAACGGGCCGACTTCATGGCCACCGCGGGTGCGCCCTTCGGGGAACACGCCGACCGCCTTGCCTTCGCGCAGGCGCACGACCATTTCCTGCATCACGCCACCCAGCGATTCGGTGCTGCCACGCTGGTGGAAAATGGTCTGCCCGCGCGCGGCCAGCCAACCGACCACCGGCCAGCCGGCGATCTCCTGCTTGGCCACGAAGCCCATCATCCGCTGGCTGTGCAGCATCGAGATATCGACCCAGCTGACATGGTTGGCCACGAACAGCACCGCACCCGGCAGCGGCGTGCCGATCCGGTGCAGGCGAAAGCCGAAGATCCACATCAGGCCGGCCGACCAGGCGTTCACCGCCGCATGTTCGAACGTCCGTTCGCCCACGCGCACGCGCCCCCACGGCGGCAGCATGGCGATCAGCAGCATCGGCAGGAACAGCAACAGGTGGACCAGCAGCAGCGGTACGCGGTACAGGTAACGGCACACACGCGCCACGCCGCCACGTGAGGCCGGAGTGGGGGAATTCATCCGCGAACGATACCCGAGCGCCGCAGGCTCTGCCAGCGGAATCCGGACAAATCGATGGCGTGCGCAAGCCAGCCGCCGCAAGCCGTCAAGCCAACGGCCACCGGCGGCACAACGGCCGTCCCCACATGCGCCGGCGCACTGTGGTGGGCCACGCAACACAGCATCCGTGCCATGCGCGCGATCAGCCCGGGCGCACGGCGGGCACCACCGCCAGGGTCAACCGCGAGGTGCAGACCAGCTTGCCGGCCTCGTCCTCGATGCGGATGTCCCAGACCTGGGTGCTGCGCCCGACATGCACCGCACGCGCGGTGCCGGTGACGGTGCCGGCGCGCACGGCGCGGATGTGGTTGGCGTTGATTTCCAGCCCCACGCAGACCTGCTGCGTGGTATCCACGCACAGATTGCCGGCGCTGCTGCCGAGGGTTTCCGCCAGCACCACCGAGGCGCCACCGTGCAGGATGCCGTACGGCTGGCGGGTGCGTTCGTCGACCGGCATGGTCGCGCTGATCCAGTCCTCGCCGGCGGCGGTGAACGCGATGCCCAGGTGCTCGATGAGCGTGTTGCGGCTGAGCGCGTTGAGCGCTTCGATGGACACCGCGTCGCGGAATACCTGGGACATGCAGCTTCTCCGTGGGGTTGCAGACTTACAGGATCGGGACCAGCCCGGCGCCGAAGGCGGTGAGCATGCGCACCAGCAGCCACTTCGGCCCGACATTCACTTCGGGGAAGTCACCGACGGCGACATAACAGGTGTGGAAGGCCGGGTCCTGCCGCTTGAGCGGAGCCGGGCACGCGGGCCCGGGCTGGAATTCGTAATCAGTGGCGTAGCGCCACGGCCAGAAATCGAGCACCGGCAACGCCTCGGAGGCCTTGCCGACGCTGTAGTTCAGGCCGGACAGCACCGGCGGCTTGGCACGCGGCGCGACCACCCAGGAGTTCTGCGGGTGGATGTCGCGCAGGATGCTCTGCGCCAGCGCCTCGGCGAACACCGGGTCATCGATGATCACCGCCCCTTCGGTGTTGTAGTTCTCACTGCGCGGATCGAAGTTGTGCGTGCCGACCACGCCGATGCGGCGGTCCACCACCATCGACTTGGCGTGCAGGCCCATGCGCGCGCCCTTGCGGGTGACCGGCAGCGGCTTGTTGACCGCCTTGGTGCCCAGGAACGAGGGCCGGGTTTCGGCACGCAGCACGCGGCGCTCGACTTCGCTGCCATCGGTACTGCGGCGGCGACCGCTGGCGCTGTTGCGATCGGCACTCCCTCGACGCGGGCCGCTGCTGGCACGGTTGTCGGCGCTGCCGCGCGCATTGCTGCCGGCCGCGCTGCCACCGAGCAGGCTGCTGCGCTTGCCCTGCGACGGCGGCACCTCGCTCCCCAGCGGTGCGGGCAGCAGATTGCGGTAATCCACCGGCGCATCCAGCGGGAATGGCTTGAACTCGTAGATGTTGAAGCCGAGCTCGCGCAGGTTGCGGCGTTTGTACTTGTAGGACAGCGCGTAGACGATCGGGTTGTCGGTGGCGGCCAGGCTGTTGGTCGAGACCACCACCCGCGGCGCCTGCTCGCGCTTGCGCAGGGTGCGGAACAGCTGCTGCGCCGGCTTGGACAGGACCAGATAGGGGGTCTGCAGCAGCACTTCGGACTGCGCGCTGGCGATCAACGCATCCAGTTGCGGCTCGGTCACGTGCTGGCCGTTGGCCGGCTGGCTGGCGCGTTCGCGGCGATGTTTGCGTGGCAGGTCCGCGACGTACTGCACCGAGGCCACCGGCAGGGCGGTGTCCACGAAGGTACGCCGCACGAACTCCGGATCGTTGGCTTCTTCGCTGACCCGCTCGACCCGCTCCGGCCGCCGGAAGTCGGCCGGCGGCATGGCCGGTACGCCCTGGCGGAGCAATGTTCGCCCCACATCGTTGAGACGCTCGGCCGGCACGCTGCGCGGCGCGCGCCAGAAGGCATCGAAGTTGGCGGCCATCTCGCGCACCTCCGGGCCGGCCACGATCACGTCGCGGTCGCGGAAGTTGTATTCACTGTCCCAGTCGTAATAGTCGTCCTGGTAATTGCGCCCACCGACCACGCCCAACGCATCGTCGACCACCAGCAGCTTGTTGTGCATGCGCTGGTTGAAGCGGCGGAAGCAGCAGACCACGCTGGCGGCGTAGTCGAAGTAGTTCAGGCGTGCCTTGCCGAAGGTCGGGTTGTAGACCCGCAGCGAAAAATTTGCATGGCTGCCGGACAGGGCGCCGAGAATCTCCAGATCGGAGATCGCCGAGAGCTGGTCGATCAGCACCCGCACCTTGACCCCGCGGCGGGCGGCCGCCTGCAGTTCGTCCAGCACCAGCCGGGCGCTGTCGTCCTTGTCGAAGATGTAGGTCTGCAGGTCGATGCTGCGGGTGGCGCTGCGGATCAGGTTCAACCGCGCGACCAGCGAGACCTCGCCTTCGTCCAGGAGGGTCGCATAGTGGCGCGGCTGGCCGGCGTGGGATTCGGCGAACGCACGGCCACCGAGGGCGCGAAGCGGCGAATCCAGCGCACAGCGATCCGGCTGGTCGCAGTCGACCACGGTCGAGCGCGCCTGCACGGCGATGCCGGCCGCGCGGTCACGCTCGGCATTGGACAGCGAGGCACAGCCGCTGCCCAGCAACAGCGTTGCCAGCACCAACAGACGCAGCAATGGGTTCACGGTTTCGGCGCCTCGCTCAGACGCGCACGCAATACAAAGGTCACTCGATCACTCAGGGCTAACTGCCAGCTGTCCATTCCATACCGGCCACGTTGGACGGTACCGCGGCTGACCACATCGCAATCATACCCGGCCCGGGCACAGGCCGGCGGCTCGACCCGCAGGATCTCCGGGTGGCTGACCCCGCGCAGGATCAGCCGGCCCTGGATGCTGCCGCCCTTGTCCACCACCTCCGGCCAGTAGGGCAGTGAATCGAACTCGACCACCGGGTAGCGCGCCGAGTCGAAGAACTCCTCGCCGCGCATCCAGCCGGTGTAGCGGGGTTTGCCGGGGATTTCCACGTAACGGGTGAACATCCGCAGGTGCACCTGGTGGCGACCGTCGGAGAGCACCTCGATGTTGCCTTCAAAGCGCGGGAACACGCCTTCGATGCGCTGTCCCAGCCGCGTGCGGATCTCAAACCCGAAGCGCGAGCTGGCCGTATCGAAGGCCAGTGCATGGCTGGTCGGAGCCGGTACCGACGACGGCGGGGCGGCATGCACCGCCCCTGCCATCAACAGCAGCCCGAACCACGTCGCACGGACTGCCCACACTGCTTACGGCCACCAGAAGGCGGTCAGGCTGGCCACGCCAGGCTCGATGGCGGCCTCACGGTCGAAGGCCAGTACCGCGATCCCGCCCGGCGGCATGCCGCGGTAGTCGCTGCTGGTGCCCTCGCTCATCAGGGCCACCAGTTGCTCCAGGCCGGGGTTATGGCCCACCACCAGCAGGCGGTCCACATCGCGGCGCGCATCGATCAACCCCATCAGCGTGCCGGGGGTGGCCTCGTAGACGGCGTCCTCCAGCCGCTTCTCGACGAAGCCGGTGATGCCCAGGACGGCTTCCAGGGTTTCGCGGGTCCGCCGCGACGGCGAGCAGAGCACGCAGTCCGGCAGCAGATTGTTTTCCTTGAGCCAGCGGCCGGCGGCCTCGGCTTCGGCCAGACCGACCGGCGACAGCGGGCGGTCCAGATCGGCCTGGCCGGTGCTGGCGGTTTCAGCATGGGCGTGACGCAGCAGTATCAGTTCTCGCATGGGATCTCTCGTGTCAGGCTTTCTTCAGCCACTTCAACAGCGGCTCCCAGTCATTCTGGTGCTCGCGCACCTGGGCCGAGCGGTAGTCGAACAGACTCCGTCCGAGCCCGACCATCACCACATAGCTTTGGCTGTCGCGCAACTGCGCGACGACCTCATACGGCCAATCGGCCAACATCTGTATCGCCTGTTGCGAGGTCTGCGTCCAGGGTTTGGTGCGGTTGAGCACCAACCCGACCGGCAGGCTGCGGTTGTGGACGCGGGGCACGCGCGACAGGCTGTTGAGGAAGCCGACGATGGCTTCGATATCCAGCGCGGAGGGCAGCACGGGGACCACCACCGCATCGGCAACATCAAGGAAATGCGGAATATCGTCGGCCATCGCACCGGCCGGAGCATCGATGATGACCTCGTCGGTGCCCTCGGGAACCAGTCGTTCCCAGCTCTTTTTGCGATACACGTCGATCGGCAGCACGGCGCTTTCCAGAACCGAGCGGCGTTGCGCCCAGCGGGTGCTGGAGCCCTGGGGATCGGCATCGGCCAGGACGGTCCGTTTGCCTTCCAATGCCGAATGCGCCGCCAGGTGGGTGGCGACGGTGGTCTTGCCCACCCCGCCCTTGGAACCGGCCACCAGGATCGTCTTCATGCAAGCCTCGCTTCCGGGGAACGTTCCCGCAGCCTACACCGGCGCCTGTGACGGAGATAGTCGCAGCGCTGAACCAGAACCGACGGCCACGGCTTTGCTATCGTGGATGGTTCCAATGGACTGACCGCCAGCATGAGCGAACTACAGGACCTGAGCGCGCTGATCCGCGCCAACACCCCGCTGATCATCATCGAGACCCAGGATGAGGGCCGGGTGGTGGAGCTGTTCCGCCAGACCCTGATGCATGTCTGGCGGGCCCTGCACCGCTGGTCGATCACCGAGGGCCTGCGCCGGATCGACATGGACCGCGAGGACGACCCGGTCGGCCCGCCCGATGCCAGTTCGGCCCTGCAGATGATCCGCCAGGCCGAGCAGCGCGGTATCTATCTGCTGCTCGATTTCCACCCCTACCTGGGCTATGCCAGCCACCAGCGCGCCCTGCGCGACCTGATCCAGCGGCGGCACTGCGAGGCCCACGTGCTGGTGCTGGTCGGGGCCAAGGTCGAGCTGCCGGCCGAGCTGGAAGCGCTGGCCACCCGCTTCAACCCGCGCCTGCCCGACCTCAACGCGCTGCTGAAGATGCTGCGCGAGGAAGCCGAAGCCTATGCCCGCGAGAACGGCGGGCGGCGCGTGGAGGTGGACAACGAGGCGGTCCAGAAGATCCTGCACAACCTGCGCGGGCTGAGCCTGGTCGACGCGCGCCGGATCGCCCGGCAGCTGATCTTCGCCGATGGCGCGCTCAGCCAGGACGACCTGCCACAGCTGGCCCGGCTCAAGTTCGAGTTGCTCAACCGCGCCGGCCACCTGCACTACGAGTACGACACCACCCGCTTTGCCGATGTGGCGGGCGCCAACCGGCTCAAGCGCTGGGTCAACCAGCGCCGGCCGGTGTTCCTGGGCGGCGCGGGCCCGGCCGGCCTGGACCCGCCCAAGGGCATGCTGCTGCTCGGCGTGCAGGGCTGCGGCAAATCAATGCTGGCCAAGGCAACGGCGGCCGGTTTCGGCGTACCGCTGCTGCGGTTGGACTTCGGCAGCCTGTACGACAAGTACCACGGCGAGACCGAGAAGAACCTGCGCGACGCGCTCGCCTCGGCCGAGCAGCTGGCCCCCTGCGTGCTGTGGATCGACGAGATCGAGAAAGGCCTGGCCAGTGGCGGCGAAGATGGCGGCGTGTCGCGCCGGGTGCTCGGCCACCTGCTGACCTGGCTGGCCGAGCGCAAGAGCACGGTATTCATCGTCGCCACCGCCAACCAGGTGCATGAACTGCCGGCCGAGCTGCTGCGCAAGGGCCGTTTCGACGAGATCTTCTTCGTCGATCTGCCCGACGCCAACACCCGGGTCGAACTGCTGCGCCTGCATCTGGGCAAGCGCCAGCTCAATGCCGACGACTTCGCACTGCCCGCGCTGGCGGCCGCGGCGGATGGCTTCTCCGGTGCGGAGATCGAACAGGCGGTGGTGTCGGGGCTGTACGCCGCGCATGCCGAATCGCGTGTGCTGGATACCGAACTGTTGATGCAGGAGATCCGCGGCAGCCGGCCGCTATCGGTGCTGATGGCCGAACAGGTCACTGCGCTGCGCGAGTGGGCACGGGGGCGCACCGTCAGCGCGGACGTGTGACGCCGGGGCGCTACGCCGGCAGGTGCTGCAAGACCCACACCCACGCCGGCAGCGTCACCAGCGACAGCAGGATGCCGTAGCCAACCAGCGCGGCGGCCAGGCGCGGGGCCAGGCGATGGGACATCGCCAGTGCGGCGGCGGTGATCATGGTCGGCATCGCCGACTCCAGCACATTGGCCTGCAGCATCGTGCCGTGCAGGCCGAACGCCCAGGAGATCGGCAGCGCCAGTGCCGGCATCACCAGCAGCTTCAGCAGCAACCCGATGCCCAGTGGCCTGAGCTCATCCAGTGGCAGGCGCAGCTGGATGGAGAAACCCACCGCCAGCATCACCAGCGGCAGCATCGCATCGGCCAGCTGCTTCAGCCCGGTGCCGATCCAGCCCGGTGGCTGCTCAGGCATCAGGGTCAACGCGAACAGCAACGCCCACAGCGGCGGGAACTTCGCGATCCGCAGCAGGATCTGTGCGGCGGTAGGCGGGGTGTCGCCGCTGTAGCGCGCGATCACATACAAGCCGAACGTGGACAGCAGCACAAAGGTGCCGAACTGGTCATAGACCACCGCATAGGGCAGCGCGTGATCACCGAGCAGCGCGCGCACCATCGGGTAGCCGATGAAACTGGAATTGGCCAGCGCCACGCAGATCAACAGCACCGCATGCACGTCGCGGGCGAAGCCGAAGACGCGCGTAGCCAGGCTCACCGCGGCGAGCGTACACAGCATCAACAGCCACGGCGTGGCGACCAGCCCGATCAGGCTGATATCCAGATGCAGCCGTGGGACGTAGATCAGCACCGCCGCCGGCAGGCAGACGTACAGCACGATGCGGTTGAGCACATCGGCAGTGTTGTCCGGCAGCGTGCGCAGACGCGAGAACAGCATGCCCAGGCCGAGCATGGTCAGGATGAGAGCGAATGCATCGAACGCCATCGCGACAGCCTAGCCGATCCGGCAGTGGCCGCCGCCCCGACCATGGTCGAAACGGGAGGGTACGGCGGCCCCGCCAAGGGGCAGGCCCGTATGTGCGGGCCCGCCCGACCCGATCACGGCCAGGCGGGCGGCTTCTCCGCCCACGCCCGCTGGATCTCGGCCAGCGTACTGCGTTCGCTGTCGCGCCAGCCCGGCAGCAGTTCGGCATAGCGATCCGTTCCGCTCCACTGCTGTGGCTCGGTGCGCACGGCTGCGGCATACCACTGCACGGCTTCGGCCTTGCGGCCCAGCGTCCACAGGGCCAGTGCGAAGGTGGGCGGCACCCACCCGGGATTCCCACGCAGCGTGTTCTGGGCCGCCGTCCACTGGGCCAGTGCGGCGTCGGTCTCTCCGAGGCGGAACAGGTCCCAGCCATAGTTCCAACGCACGGAACGGCCCAGCACCGAACTGGCCGACGCGGTCGTGGCGGCCTGTTCGTAAAGACTGCGCCCCAGTTCCGGCCGGCCCTGCGCGATCGCTACGCCCGCCAGCTGCACGGTGGCCTCCAGCGTCTTGCGGCCGCGCTCGCGGTGTTTCATCAATTGGTCGACTAGATCCCCACCCTCTCCCTGCACCACCACCATCGGGGCGGCGGCCAGGTCATTGTCGAAGTAGAACTCCTGCACCGCCGGCAGCGATTGCGCCGACACGTTGAACACACAAGCCCCCATGGCCAGCATCACGCCGGCCAGCATCTGTCTTGCAACTGCCATGCAAACTCCCCCAGGTTGTCACAACAACCTCCCCTCCTGATCCTAACCGCAGCGCACGCCCGGCACCAAGCGCGGCCGACCAACGGTCGGATCTACCCGGCGCGCCGCCAGACCCGCAGGCGGTTGTTGGCCGGCATCGCCACGTCCTCGGCCAGCTGCAGGCCCACCCCGGCCGCCAGTGCATCCACCGCTTCGGCATCGCGGATGCCCGAGGCCGGATCGCGCGCCTTCAGCCACGCATCGAACTGGCGATTGCTGTCGCTGCTGTAGGCACCGTGGGCGTTGAACGGGCCGTAGACGCACAGCACGGCGTCCGCGGCCATCACGGCAGGCAACCCGGCGAACAACGCCTGCACGTGCGCCCAGCTCATGATGTGCAGGGTATTGGCGCTGAACACCGCATCGAAGGCCAATGGCGCCGCCGGCAGCGGGCCCAGCCCGGGCGTGGGCGACAGCGCCGCCTGCAGCGGCCACGGCGCCGGCGTATTGGGCAGGCCGGCCGCCTGCAGCCGCTCGGCGATGCCGGGCAGGTGGTCCGGATGGTCGCTGGCCTGCCACTGCAGGTGCGGCAGGGCCGCTGCGAAGTCCTCGGCGTGCTGGCCGGTGCCGCTGCCGATCTCCAGCACCCGGTGGCGGGCGGCGAGGTGGCGCTGCAGCACCGCCAGGATCGGCGCGCGGTTGCGGTCGCAGGCCTCGGACCAGCGTATCTGGCTCATCGGAATGTCACATCGGCAGGGAATCGATGTCCATCCAACCATGACCGCAGTCACTTGTGCCACTACGCGATGCCACCGAAAGTCGAAGACTTGTCCAATGTCGGCGGCCTGCGTGCCGTCGGCCGTCCTTGGGGGATGTGAGCTGTGCAACGTCGTGAGTTTCTAGCGCTGTCTGGAATGGGCCTGGCGGGCCTGGTACTGCCGCATGGCCGGCTGATCGCCGCCGAGCAGCTGCTCGAGCCGGGTGATGTGGGCCGCCGCAAGGCGCTGGCCGAGGCCGCGCTCGCCGCCGCCAAGCGCGCCGGTGCCAGCTACTGCGACGTGCGTATCGGCCGTTACCTCAACCAGGCGGTCATCACCCGCGAGGCCAACGTCCAGAACGTCACCAACAGCGAATCCTCGGGCATCGGCATCCGGGTGATCGTCAACGGTGCCTGGGGCTTTGCCGCCACCCACCAGCAGACCCCGGCCGCGGTGCTGGCCACGGTCGAGCAGGCCGCAGCGATCGCCCGCGCCAACGCCGGCATCCAGACCCGTCCGGTGCAGCTGGCGCCGGTCACCGGCGTGGGTGACGTGAGCTGGAAGACCCCGATCCGCAAGAACGCGATGGCGGTGCCGCTCAAGGACAAGGTCGACATGCTGCTGTCGCTGAACGCGGCTGCGCTCAATGCCGGGGCCGACTTCATCAACTCCACCCTGTTCCTGGTCAACGAGCAGAAGTTCTTCGCCTCCAGCGATGGCTCCTTCATCGACCAGGACGTGCACCGCATCTGGCTGCCCTTCACCGCGACCGCCATCGACAAGACCAGCGGCAAGTTCCGCACCCGCGCCGGGCTGTCCTCGCCGATGGGCATGGGCTACGAGTTCCTCGATGGCGACGCGCGCGGCAAGATCGCGTTGCCGGGCGGCGTGGTCGCCTACCGTGATTCCTACGATCCGGTGGAGGATGCGATCGCCGCGGCCCGCCAGGCGCGGGAGAAGCTCAAAGCGCCGTCGGTCAAGCCGGGCAAGTACGACCTGGTGCTGGATCCATCCAACCTGTTCCTCACCATCCACGAGAACGTCGGCCACCCGCTGGAGCTGGACCGCGTGCTCGGCTACGAGGCCAACTACGCCGGTACCAGCTTCGCCACGCTGGACAAGCGCGATGCGGGCTTCCGCTGGGGCAGCGACATCGTCAACTTCTTCGCCGACAAGACCGCCCCGGGCAGCCTGGGCGCGGTGGGCTACGACGATGAAGGCGTGAAAACCAAGCGCTGGGACCTGGTCAAGGACGGCATCCTGGTGAACTACCAGGCCACCCGCGACGAGGTGCATATTCTTGGCGAGAAGGAGAGCCACGGCTGCAGCTACGCCGATTCGTGGTCCAGCGTGCAGTTCCAGCGCATGGCCAACGTGTCGCTGGCGCCGGGCAAGGCGCCGCTGAGCGTGACCGACATGATCAAGAACGTGGAGAACGGCATCTACATCCACGGCCGTGGCTCCTATTCGATCGACCAGCAGCGCTTCAACGCGCAGTTCGGTGGCCAGCTGTACTACCAGATCAAGAACGGTGAGATCACCGGCATGGTCGAGGACGCCGCCTACCAGATCCGCACGCCGGAGTTCTGGAATGCCTGCAGCGCGATCTGCGACGAGCGCGATTTCCGCTTCGGTGGTTCGTTCTTCGATGGCAAGGGTCAGCCGGGCCAGGTCTCGGCGGTCTCGCATGGCTCATCGACCACGCGCTTCGATGGCATCAACATCATCAATACCGCACGCAGCCTGGGATGAGCCTGTCCCCGCTCCATGCCGAATGTCACTACCGCGGCGCCCGTACGGCCGCAAGAATCGGCTGTGCCGCCGCGGCGGTCGCCCTGATGTCGCTGTTTCCCTGCCACCCCCACACCGACGTGGAGAGCTGCCTTGCAAAGACGTGACTTTCTCGCCCTGACCGGGCTTACCGCTGGCGGACTGATCGTGCCGTCGTTCTTCGGCAAGGTCATTGCCGCCGAGCAACTGCAGAGCGCACTCGATCCGGCGCTGAAAAAGCGCTTGGCCGATGCCGCCCTGGCCGCCGCGCGCCAGGCCGGTGCGACCTACTGCGATGTTCGTATCGGCCGCTACCTGCGCCAGTACGTGATCACCCGCGAGGACAAGGTGCAGAACGTGGTGAACACCGAATCGACCGGTGTGGGCATCCGCGTGATCGTCAACGGCGCCTGGGGCTTTGCCGCCACCAACCAGCTCGGCACCACCGATGTGGCGCGTGCCGCGCAGCAGGCCGCTGCGATCGCCAAGGCCAACGCCGGCGTGCAGACCGCCCCGGTGCAGCTGGCGGCCGCGCCCGGCGTGGGCGAAGTGTCCTGGCGCACCCCGATCCGCAAGAACGCGATGGACGTGCCGATCAAGGAGAAGGTCGAGCTGCTGCTGGACGTCAATGCAGGCGCGATGGGCGCCGGCGCCAGCTTCGTCAACTCGATGCTGTTCCTGGTCAACGAGCAGAAGTACTTCGCCTCCACCGATGGCTCCTACATCGACCAGGATGTGCACCGCATCTGGGCACCGATGACGGTCACCGCGATCGACAAGAGCACCGGCAAGTTCCGCACCCGCTCCGGGCTGTCCTCGCCGATGGGCCTGGGCTACGAGTACCTTGATGGCGTCGGCACCGGCAAGGTGGTCTCGCCCAACGGCGTGGTCAACTACCGCAACTCCTATGACATGAAGGCCGATGCGATCGCCGCGGCCAAGCAGGCGCAGGAAAAGCTCAAGGCACCGTCGGTGAAGCCGGGCAAGTACGACCTGATCCTGGATCCGTCGCACACCTGGCTGACCATCCACGAGTCGGTCGGCCACCCGCTGGAACTGGACCGCGTGCTCGGCTACGAAGCCAACTACGCCGGCACCAGCTTCGCCACGCTG
Organism: Stenotrophomonas sp. IS26; assembly: GCF_054188265.1. NCBI lineage: Bacteria > Pseudomonadati > Pseudomonadota > Gammaproteobacteria > Lysobacterales > Lysobacteraceae > Stenotrophomonas > Stenotrophomonas sp. IS26. Next base: position 44,607 of record NZ_JBSZJV010000016.1, on the reverse strand, counting down.
GACAAGCGCGAGCAGCATTTCCAGTACGGCAGCGACAAGGTCAACATCTTCGCCGACAAGACCCAGCCGGGCAGCCTCGGTGCGGTCGGCTACGACGATGAGGGCGTCAAGACCAAGCGCTGGGATCTGATCAGCGAAGGCAAGCTGGTGGATTACCAGACCATCCGCGACCAGGCCCATATCCTGGGCAAGACCGAGTCCGACGGCTGCTGCTATGCCGATTCCTGGTCCAGCGTGCAGTTCCAGCGCATGGCCAATGTCTCGATGGCGCCGGGCAAGACCAAACTGAGCGTGGCCGACATGATCAAGGACGTCGAGAACGGCATCTACATCATCGGCGACGGCTCGTTCTCCATCGATCAGCAGCGCTACAACGCGCAGTTCGGTGGCCAGCTGTTCTATGAAATCAAGAACGGCCAGATCACCCGCATGCTCGAGGACGTGGCCTACCAGATCCGCACGCCGGAGTTCTGGAACGCCTGCACCGCCGTGGCCGATGAAAGCGACTACCGCCTGGGCGGTTCGTTCTTCGACGGCAAGGGCCAGCCCGGCCAGGTCTCGGCGGTCTCGCACGGTTCGTCCACCGCGCGCTTCAACGGCATCAACGTCATCAACACCGCGCGCAGCCTCGGCTGACCGGTCAGGAGCCCCAATCCATGAGTATCTTCACCGAAGCCCAGGCCAAGGCCATCCTCGACAAGGTCATCGCGCTCTCCAAGGCCGATGAGTGCACCGCCGTGCTGGCCGGCTCGATCGACGGCAACATCCGTTTCGCACTGAACAATGTCTCCACCAGCGGCATCGTCGACAACACCGAGCTGGCCGTGACGGTCGCCTTCGGCAAGCGCGTCGGCACCGCCTCGATCAACGAGTTCGACGACGCCGCGCTGGAACGCGTGGTGCGCCGTGCCGAAGATCTGGCCCGCCTGGCCCCGGAGAACCCCGAGTTCATGCCGGCCATCGGCAAGCAGACCTACACTGCCAGCCCGACCTTCAGCGAATCGACCGCGGCCATCGACCCGGCCTTCCGCGCCAAGGTCGCCGCCGACTCGATCGCGCCCTGCCGGGGCAACGGCCTGATCGCCGCCGGCTTCCTGGAAGATGGCCAGAGCTTCTATGCAACGGCCAACAGCAACCGCAACTTCGGCTACCAGCGCGGCACCAATTTCAACTACACCTGCACGGTGCGTACCGAAGACGGGCGTGGCTCGGGCTGGGTGGGGCGCAGCGTGAAGGACGCGGCCGATTTCAAGGCCGACCAGGACATCCGCATCGCCATGCGCAAGGCTACCGAATCGGCCGAAGCCAAGGCCCTGGAGCCGGGCAAGTACACGGTGATCCTGGAGCCGGCGGCGGCGGCCGGCCTGATCAGCTTCATGATGAACTTCTTCGATGCGCGCTCGGCCGATGAAGGCCGCAGCTTCCTCTCCAAGAAGGGCGGCGGCAACAAGCTCGGCGAACAGGTCTACGACCCGCGTGTGACGATGGTGGCCGACCCGTGGCACCCGGACGCGGCGGTGCTGCCGTGGGACAACGAAGGCCAGCCGCGCGAAAAGCTGGACATCATCAAGGACGGCAGGATCGCCAACCTCAACTACTCGCGTTTCTGGGCGCAGAAGCAGGGCAAGACCGCCAACGCGCGGCCGGGCAACCTGCTGATGGCCGGTGGCGACAAGAGCACCGCCGAACTGGTGCGTGGCACCCAGAAGGGCATCCTGGTCACCCGCACCTGGTACATCCGCATGGTCGATCCGCAGACCGTGCTGCTGACCGGCCTGACCCGCGATGGCACCTTCTACATCGAGAACGGCCAGATCAAGCACCCGGTGAAGAACTTCCGGTTCAATGAGTCGCCGGTGATCATGCTCAACAACATCGAAGAGCTGGGCAAGCCGGTGCGTGTGGCCGGTGACGAGTCCAGCCTGGTGATGATGATTCCGCCGATGAAGCTGCGCGATTTCACCTTCACCTCGTTGTCCGACGCGGTCTGATGAACGGTCGTGACGGCCACTGGCCGTCTCTTCGTCTGGCCGGTGACACCCGGGAACGTGCGTGGCGATGAACCGCGCACAGTTCCTGCGCCTGATGCTGGGCAGTGCCGCCTTCGCGGCATTGCCCGCGCCGGCACGCGCCCAGGCCGGGCGTTACGACTTCTGGTTCACCCGCCTCAAGTACGACTCCGGCGACTGGGACGTGGATGCGCGCATGCCGTCCAACGTGATCACCTCGCTGATCGATTACACCTCCCTGCGCGTGGACCCGACCGAGCACGTGATCGCGCTGTCCGATCCGCGCATGCTGGAGGCGCCGTTCTGCTACCTTGCCGGCCACAAGCTGGTCGAGTTCAATGCAGCCGAACGGCAGAACTTCGTACGCTACGTGCGCAATGGCGGCTTCGTGTTCGTCGATGACTGCAACCACGACATCGACGGCCTGTTCGCCACCTCCTTCGAAGCGCAGATGGCCAAGCTGTTCGGGCCCAGGGCGCTGGGCAAGCTCCCGAACAATCATGCGCTGTACCGCAGCTTCTTCCGCTTCCCCGAGGGCCCACCGGCCACCGGGTTCGAGCTCAATGGCTGGGGCGATGATCTGGTCCACGATTACCTCAAAGGCATCCAGATCGATGGTCGATTGGGTGTGCTCTACAGCAACAAGGATTACGGGTGCGAGTGGGACTACGACTGGCGCAACAAGCGCTTCCTGGCCGAAGACAACACCCGCTTCGCCGTCAACATCGTGATGTATGCGTTGAACAGCTGAGCTTCTTCCTGCTTTTTCAGCCACGCATGGCGTGGCTCTACGCCGATCCTGCGAGTGCCTTATGACGACCGACCGCCTTGATGCCCTTCTTCCCAAACTGCAGCAGCTGCGCGGCGCGCTGGCCCAGGCCGTGGTCGGCCAGCACGCGGTGGTGGAGCAGCTGCTGATCGGCCTGCTGGCCGGCGGCCACTGCCTGCTCGAAGGCGCGCCCGGGCTGGGCAAGACCCTGCTGGTGCGCTCGCTCGGGCAGGCGCTTGAGCTGCAGTTCCGGCGCGTGCAGTTCACGCCCGATCTGATGCCCAGCGACATCCTCGGCACCGAGCTGCTGGAAGAAGACCACGGCACCGGGCACCGGCACTTCCGCTTCCAGAAGGGCCCGATCTTCACGAACCTGCTGCTGGCCGACGAGCTCAACCGTACCCCGCCCAAGACCCAGGCCGCGCTGCTGGAGGCGATGCAGGAGCGCACCGTCAGCTACGCCGGCACCACCTATACGCTGCCCGCACCGTTCTTCGTGCTGGCCACGCAGAACCCGATCGAACAGGCGGGCACCTACCCGCTGCCCGAAGCCCAGCTCGACCGCTTCCTGCTGCACGTACGGGTGGACTACCCCACCGAGCAGGAAGAGCGCGACATCCTGCTGCAGACCACCGGCAGCGCCAATGGCAGCGTGCCCAAGGTGATGGACGCCGAGGAGGTACTGGCGCTGCAGGCCGCGGTGCGCCAGGTCCACATCAGCGAAGACGTCCTCACCTGGATCACGCGCCTGGTGCGTGCCAGCCGTCCTGGCCGCGATGCGCCGGCGGCGGTGAACCAGTGGATCAAGTGGGGCGCCGGCCCGCGTGCCGGGCAGTCGCTGGTGCTGGCGGCCAAGGCGCGTGCGTTGCTGCAGGGCCGCTTTGCCGCGACCCGCGAGGACGTGCAGGCGCTGGCCGCGCCGGTGATGCGTCACCGGCTGTTGCTGTCGTTTGCCGCCGAAGCCGAGCAGAAGAGCGCTGACGATGTGGTCGCCGCGCTGCTGCAGGCCGTGCCGTTCCCGGGGTGATCCACACGCCGTGAGCCGCAACGCACCGATCGCGATCCCCGCCGATGTCCGCAGCCGCCTCAAGGCGCTGCGGCTGCTGCCACGCCGTGCGCGCGGTGCGCACGGAATCGGGCAGCACGCCAGCCGCAGCCGCGGTGCCGGGCTGGAGTTCGCGCAGTACCGTGCCTACGAACCCGGTGATGAGCTGCGCCAGATCGACTGGAAGCTCTACGCGCGCTCGGACCGGTTCTTCGTACGCGAATCCGAGCGCGAGAGCCCGATCACGGCTTGGGTGCTGATCGATGCGACCGCCTCGGCGGGGCAGCGTGATCGCGCGCGACCGGACGCGTCGCGGCTGGACCACGCCTGCGCGACCGCCGCCTGCCTGGTGGAACTGGCCCTGCAGCAGGGCGACCGCTTCGGCGCGATCGTGGTCAGCGGCGGCGGCGTGCAGCTGGTGCCCGCCGGGCACGGCCCGCGCCAACGTGACCGCGTGCACCTGCTGCTGCGCCAGCTGCAGGCCAGTGGCAGCTGGCCGCCGGTGACCTCGCTGGCGCCGATCTGGGAGCGCGTGCAGGCCGGCGATCTGCTGGTCGCACTGGGCGATGGTTTCGACGAGGCCGGCATCGTGCTGATGGAACGGCTGGCGGCCGCCCGTCGCGAAGTGCTGCACCTGCAGCTGCTGACCGCCGAAGAGCGCGATTTCCCGTTCACCCAGGGCCACCGCTTCCGCGATCCGGAGACCGGCGAAGAACTGCTGGGGGACGGCCGTGCGATCCGAGAGGACTACCTGGCCCGCTTCGACGCTGCGCAGCGTGCGTTGCAGGCGCGTCTTCAGAGCAGCGGCATCGTGCACGCCACCGGCTATCTCGACCAGCCGCTGGATCAGCCCCTGCGTGTGCTGCTCGGCGCCGGAGGTGGCGCGTGAGCCTGCTGTTCCCGCTCGGCCTGCTCGCACTGGCCGCCTGGCTGGTGCCGCTGTTGATCCACCTGGCGCGGCGCCACCAATATGCGCCGCTGGATTTCGCCGCGTTGCGCTGGCTGCGGGCCCGGATCCGGCCGCGCCAGAACGTCCGTTTCGATGAGTGGCCGCTGCTGTTGGTGCGGTTGCTGTTGCTTGCCGCGCTGGCCCTGCTGCTGGCGCGGCCGGTGCTGCACGGGGGCGCGGCCGATACCCACGCGGTCACGGTGGTCGCCCCCGGTCTGGACGGGGCGGCGCTGCGTGGCCAGGATGCCGAAGGGGACTGGCGATGGCTCGCGCCTGGCTTCCCTGCGCTGGCCGACGGCGCGCCGGCGCCCCATCAACCGCTGGCCAGCCTGCTGCGCGAGCTGGATCAGCGCCTGCCCGCCGGCGCATCGCTGACGGTATACGTGCCTGACCCGATGCCCGGGCTGGATGGCGAGCGCCCGCGCCTGTCGCGTGCCGTGAACTGGCGGCCGATCCTCATGGCACCGACCCGCGCGCGCACGGCGGCACTGCCTGTGCTGCAGGTCGGTGGCGAGATCGCGGAAGGCGAGCAACGCGTGTTGGCCGCGTTCCAGCGCGCATGGTCCAACCAGGGGTTGTCTCCCGCACGCGGTGCCGGTACCGCCCCGGACGCCGGGCAGATCGGCGTGTGGCTCGCCGCTGCGCCGCTGCCTGCCGCCTGGCAAGCGTGGGTGCGCCAGGGCGGCAGCGCGCTGGTCGCGTCGGGTTCTACTGGGGAGGGTTGGACTCCCGCCCTGCGCGATGCGGACGGCACGTTGGTACTGGAACAGCGGCTCGAGGGCAGTGGTCGCCTGCTGCGTTTCACTGCGCCGCTGACGCCGACGGCGCTGCCGGTGCTGCGCGATCCCGGCTTCCCGCGCCAGTTGCTGGCGGTCGTCGCCGCACCCGCCACGCCCACGCTCGCAGCCGCGGCGACACAGCAGCCAGTGCGCGGTGGCGCCACGCCGCGTCCGCTGCCGCGTGAGCTGACCCCCTGGCTGCTGGCGCTGATCGTGTTGCTGTTCGCGCTGGAACGGGTGGTGGCCACCTCGCCGCGCCGTGGAGCAGGGGCATGAACGCCATCATCCAGCGCGGCTGGCAGCGCGCTCGCCGGCGCCAGTGGTGGATCACCGCCGTCGTCGCGGTACCGATCGCGCTGGCACTCAGTGCTGTTGCATGGCGGATCGCGGGGTTCAATGCGTTCACCGTGATCCTGCTGCTGACGTTGCTGGTCGGCGTCGGGCTGGCCACCTGGCGCGCGCGCCGCCTCGATCGCCACTGGCTGGTTCGCCGCCTGGATGAACACGCGGTGGCGCAGGACAGTGCCGACCTGCTGTTCGCGACCCCCGACACCTTGAACCCGTTGCAGCAGCGCCAGCGCTCGCATGTCGAGGCGGCACTGCAGTCGCGCCTGCCCGAGCTGCGGCCCCGCTGGCCGTGGCGCTGGGTACTGGCGTCGGCGGTGATGTCCTTGCTGGCCATGGCCCTGGCCTTCGGCTGGCCGCGCGACCAGAACGCGGCGCCACTGTTCCCAAGCGCCGCGGCACCGCCGGCCACACCGGCGCAACCGCCGCAGCTGCGTTCCACCCGGCTGGAGATCACCGCCCCTTCCTACACCGGGCAGCCCGCGCGCGTGCAGAGCGCGCTGGATGGCAAGGTCGCGCAGGACAGCCGCCTGCAGTGGTCGCTGCGCTTCTCGGCGCAACCGCAGACCGCTGCGCTGCAGTTCCACGATGGCCAGCGCATCGCGCTGCAACGCGACGGCGACCACTGGGCCGCGCAGTGGAGCGTGACACGTCCGGCGTTGTACCGCGTGGTCACCGAGCCTGCCCTGCGCGACACCCGCCTGTATCGACTTGATGTGGTGCCCGATCGCCCCCCGGTGGTGCGTGTGATCGCTCCCGACCGCAGTCTTGTGCTGGGTGCGCCCGGGCAGCGTCAGTGGCCGCTGCAGTTCGAGGCCACCGACGACTACGGCGTGATCGCCACGGCACAGTTGAAGGTCACGTTGGCCCAGGGCAGCGGCGAGAACATCACCTTCCGGGAGCAGACGTTCAGCCTGACCGGCACCGGACCGGCGACGCAGCGGCGTTTCGCGCGCACGCTGGACCTGGCCGCGCTGGGCGCCACCGAAGGCAACGATGTGATCGCGCAGCTGACGGTGCGCGACACCCACACACCCACTGCGCAGAGCGCCCAGAGCAGCAGCGTGATCCTGCGCCTGCCCAGCGCCGCGGAGATCCAGGGCACCGACATGGAAGGCATGGTCAAGAAGACTCTGCCGGCCTACTTCCGCAGCCAGCGTCAGATCATCATCGACGCCGAGGCGCTGATCAAACTGCGCGGCAAGCTCCCCGCCGAGGAGTTCGTCAAACGCGCCGATGCGATCGGCGTGGACCAGCGCATCCTGCGCCTGCGCTATGGCCAGTTCCTTGGCGAGGAAAGCGAAGGCGGGGCCAAGCCGCCGCCGACCAGCGATGCCCTGCCCACCAGCGACACGCCGGCAGCCACGCACGACGACGATCACGGCCACGATGCCGACCCTGCCAAGCCCCAGGCGCAGGGCGGGCACGACGATCACGACCACGGCGCGCCGACCGATGGCACCGCTGCCGTGTTCGGCAGCGCCACCGATGTCCTCTCCGAGTACGGCCATACCCATGACCACGCCGAGGCGGCCACCCTGCTCGATCCGAAGACGCGTGCCACGTTGAAGGCCGCGCTGGACCAGATGTGGTCTTCCGAGGGTGAACTTCGCCAGGGCCAGCCAGAGCGCGCCCTGCCGTACGCCTACAAGGCGCTGGGCTTCATCAAGGAAGTGCAGCAGGCCGAACGCATCTACCTGGCGCGGGTCGGCCCGGAGCTCCCGCCGATCGACGAGGGCCGGCGCATGACCGGCGAGCGCGCCGACCTGGCCAGCCGCACGTTGCCGTTGCGTGCGCTGGAAGCACCCGACCAGGCCATCGTGCAGGTCTGGCAGCAGCTTGCCGATCCCGCCAGCGCGCCGGATCTGGATGCACTGACCCAGTGGCTGCGGCGCAATGAAGCACGCCTGCCAGACCCGCTGGGCCTGGCCGCCGCCATCGAAACACTGCGCATCACCCCGGACTGCGCCGACTGCCATCAGGCCCTGCGTGCGCAGCTGTGGCGTGCGCTGCTGCGGCCGCTGCCGCAGGTCCCTCGTCGCATCGCACCGGATGCCATGGGTCAGCGCTACCTGGATGCCCTGGAGGCCTCACCGTGAGCGAACCGCGCTGGATCCTGATCGCGCTGCTCGCCGTACTGGCGCTGGCCAGTGCGCGTCTGTGCTGGCAGCAGTGGCGTGGACCGGCCCGGGCAAGCGGCGTGTTCGCCACCCTGCTGTTGTTGCAGGCCGTGGTGACCGTACTGCTCTACCTGACCCTGGTGCCACCGATGCAGCGCGTGGCCGGTGGCCAGCTGACCGTGCTGACTGGCGCGGCCGATCAGGTGCGCTGGTCGGCGGCGCCGGGGGAGACCGTGGTCGCGCTGCCGGAAGCGACGAAGGTGGCAGACGCCCTCGCAGCACCCGACCTGGCCACCGTGTTGCGCCAGCATCCGGGTGCCACTTCCCTTCGGCTGATCGGCGATGGCCTGTCGGCCCGCGATCGCGATGTCGCGCTGCCCCGTGGCGTGCGTATCGAATCGCCCAACGCGCCGCAGGGCTGGATCGCGCTGCAGCCGCCGGCGGTCACTGCGCCCGGTGCGGTGTTCACCGTGAGCGCGCGTACGCAGGGCGTGCCAAGCGCGCGCGCCGAACTGGTGGATCCCGCCGGTGTGGTCATCGACAGGGCCACGCCGGATGCCGAAGGGAAGGTGCAACTCAGCGGGGTGGCCCGCGTTGCCGGACAGAGCGTGTTCGGCCTGCGCCTGCTCGACGCCGAACAGCATGTGATCGATACGCTTGCCGTTCCCGTGGACACCGCCGCCGCCGCAACGCCTCGCCTGTTGCTGCTGGCCGGTGCACCCGGCCCGGAGTTCAAGTACCTGCGCCGCTGGGCCACCGATGCCGGGCTGCGGGTGCAGGCGCAGGCCAACGCGGGCGGTGGCGTATCACTTGGCGATGCGCCGATCGCACTTACCGCTGCCACCTTGGCCGAGACCGATGTGGTGCTGCTGGATGAGCGCAGCCTGGCCGGGCTGTCGGCCGCGCAACGCAGCGCACTGCAGCAGGCGATCCGCGCCGGGTTGGGCGTGCTCGTCCGCACCAGTGGCCCCCTCAGCGACAGCGCGCGCCAGGCGCTGCGCGGCTGGGGCCTGCCCGTCAGCGGCAACAACCAGGCCGCCTCCCTGACCCTGCCGGCCGACGCCGATGCCGCCCTGCTGCAGGCACGCCGTGGCCCCCAGCGGCCCGCGTCGGACACCACCGCCTACGTCGATGAAGCCGACACCGCCTCGCATCAGGCTGCGCTGCCAGTGTTGGAGCAGCTGACTCTCAAGGCCACCGATGCAGCCGCCCTGCTGCACGATGACAAGGGCGCTGCCGTCGGCGGCTACCGCGTTCTCGGACGCGGCCGCGTTGCGCTCCTGCCCATCACCGACAGCTATCGACTGGTGCTGGCCGGCCGCGACGATCGCCACGCTGAGGTGTGGAGCAGCGTGCTGGCCAGCGTGGCGCGCCCGCTTCCTGCCGCGGATGTGCCACGCATCGGCACCCACACGCCGTGGGCCGGCGAGCGCATGGCGCTGTGCCAGCTGCAGGTGACTGCACAGGTGCGTGCACCGGATGGCGCGCTCATCCCCCTGCAGCTTGATCCGGCGAGCGGTCCCGAGCGCTGCGCCGGCTACTGGCCGAACCAGCCGGGCTGGCATCAGCTGCAGCAGGGCGAACGCCGCCACGCGTTCTACGTGTTCGATCCGGCCAGCGCGCGACCGCTGTATCGTCAGCAGCTGCGCGACGCGACTGCCCAGCGCTTGGCCACCGGCGCCGCCGCTTCATCGGCTGTCGTGGTCGAGACGCCGGGCGCACGGTGGCCGTGGCTGCTCGCCTTCGTGCTGGCGGCAGGGTTGCTGTGGTGGCTGGAGCGACGACGGGGGGTGACAGCAGGCTGACGCGCGCACAGCGTTGAGTCCCACAGTGCGAGTGGGGTAACCGTCAGGGTGTTCCGCCGGGCTCCGGCAGCGCCGGGCACCCACCCTGCTGCACACACACCTCCTGCGCGCGACGCTGCTCTTCCTCGGTCAGCTCCGGCGGTGGGCGCGCGGTCGCGGACTGGATCTGATCGGGTCCGCCAGTAAGTTTGTTCACGCCCTGGGCGGCGGCGGCCAGCCCCTTGTTGATGCCCATCATCAGATAGCCACCGCTCATGCTGACCTGCTCGGGCGACGGGGGCTCGCTCCAGGTGCGGCTGAAGCGGTTCGGCTGCACCTGCACCGGATTCTTGAAGCGGTACAGATCCAGCGGTTCGTCGTCGGGCTTGAGGGCGCGCACCTCGCCCAGCGTGGTGACATCCCCCTGCGCTGTCGCGGGCGGCGGTTCCACGGGTTCAAGTACGGCGGCCTGCTGGGCCTGCCCGGCAGCGGCCAGCAGCAAACCCGCAAGCACTGCCAAGCCTTGATATTCACGTAATGCCACAGCGACTCCGTCCGTGTTGGTAGCGGGCTGCCACCAAGGATACGGATGCCGGTGTCAGATTTCGTTGCTGGCAGCTGTCCAAGCGACGCCGGCAGGCACTGAACCATTCACCCCGGCGCAGCGCAATGTCTCAGACATTGAGACGCGGTCATGTTTCCATAGCGTCCTTTGCAGACCGTTGTGACCATGGCTTACGAACTCGCCAAGCGCACCGAGGACGCCGAGCGCCGCCTCGCCACCACCGAAGGCCTGCCCTCGCGCGATGGTGCGCTGCTGACCGCGCGCCTGCAGCGCCGCTACCACGACCGCATCACCGGCAGCTTCACGATTCCCGCGCGCGAGGGCCGGTACGCGCCGATCCCGACCGATGTCCCCGATGCCTTGGTCAGCGCACTGAAGGCACGCGGCATCGAGCAGCTGTACAGCCACCAGGCGGAGGCCTGGGAGGCCAGCCAGCGGGGCGAGCACGTGGCCATCGTGACCCCGACCGCCAGCGGGAAATCGCTGTGCTACACCCTGCCGGTGGTCAGCGCCGCCATGCAGGGCAAGGCCAAGGCGTTGTACCTGTTCCCGACCAAGGCGCTGGCCCAGGACCAGGTGGCCGAGCTGCTCGAGCTCAACCGCGCCGGCGACCTGGGGGTCAAAGCCTTCACCTTCGATGGCGATACGCCGGGTGATGCGCGCCAGGCGATCCGCCTGCACGGCGACATCGTGGTCTCCAACCCGGACATGCTGCATCAGGCGATCCTGCCGCATCACACCAAGTGGGCGCAGTTCTTCGAGAACCTGCGCTACGTGGTGATCGATGAGGTGCACACCTACCGCGGCGTGTTCGGCAGCCACGTCACCAACGTGCTGCGCCGGCTCAAGCGGATCTGCGCGTTCTACGGGGTGGAGCCGCAGTTCATCCTGTGCTCGGCCACCATCGGCAACCCGCAGGCGCATGCCGAGGCGCTGATCGAAGCGCCGGTCACCGCGATCACTGAATCCGGCGCGCCGACCGGGCCCAAGCACGTGCTGCTGTGGAACCCGCCGGTGGTCAATGCCGATCTCGGCCTGCGGGCCTCGGCCCGCTCGCAGAGCAACCGCATCGCCCGCATCGCGATCAAATCCGGGCTGAAGACCCTGATCTTCGCGCAGAGCCGGTTGATGGTCGAAGTACTGACCAAGTACCTCAAGGACATCTTCGACCACGACCCGCGCAAGCCGGCCCGCATCCGCGCCTACCGGGGCGGTTACCTGCCCACGGAGCGGCGGGAGACCGAGCGGGCGATGCGCGCCGGGCAGATCGACGGCATCGTCAGCACCTCGGCACTGGAGCTGGGCGTGGATATCGGCAGCCTTGACGTGGTCATCCTCAACGGCTACCCGGGCAGCGTCGCCGCGACCTGGCAGCGTTTCGGCCGCGCCGGCCGCCGCCAGCAGCCCGCACTGGGCGTGATGGTGGCCAGCTCGCAGCCGCTGGACCAATACGTGGTGCGGCATCCAGACTTTTTCGCCGAAGCCTCGCCCGAGCATGCGCGCATCGCGCCGGACCAGCCGTTGATCCTGTTCGATCACATCCGCTGTGCCGCCTTCGAGCTGCCGTTCCTGGCCGGCGATCCGTTCGGCCCGATCGACCCGCTGGTGTTCCTGGAAGCTCTGGCCGAGACCGAGGTGGTGCATCGCGAAGGCGACCGCTGGGAATGGATCGCCGACAGCTACCCGGCCAACGCCGTCAGCCTGCGCTCGGTGGCCGATGGCAACTTCGTGGTGGTGGACCGCAGCGACGGCAAGCAGCAGATCATCGCCGAGGTGGATTACTCCGCCGCCGCGCTGACGCTGTATGAAGGCGCCATCCACATGGTGCAGTCCACCCCCTACCAGGTGGAGCGGCTGGATTGGGAAGGCCGCAAGGCCTACGTCACCCGCACCCACGTGGACTACTACACCGACAGCATCGACTTCACCAAACTCAAGGTGCTGGACCGCTTCGACGGCTGCATCGCCGGGCGCGGCGATTCACACCACGGCGAAGTGCACGTGGTGCGCCGCGTGGCCGGCTACAAGAAGATCCGCTATTACACGCACGAAAACATCGGCTATGGCCCGGTCAACCTGCCCGACCAGGAGCTGCACACCACGGCGGTGTGGTGGCAGTTGCCGCAGGCGCTGCTGCTGACCGCGTTCGACAGCAAGCAGGAAGCACTGGACGGTTTCCTCGGCGCGGCCTACGCGCTGCACATCGTCGCCACGGTGGCGGTGATGGCCGATGCGCGCGATCTGCAGAAGGCCGTCGGCAATGGCGATGGCGCGTGGTTCGCGGTGGCCGACCAGAGTGGGCGCGGGCAACTGCGTGGCGCCGAGTTCGATGCCAGCGCGATCGAGTTGCAGCAGCAGTTCGTGCCGACGGTGTATCTGTACGACAACTTCCCCGGCGGTGTGGGCCTGAGCGAGCCGCTGTGGGTGCGCCAGGCCGAGCTGCTGCTGCGCGCGCGCGAGCTGGTGCAGGGCTGCGACTGCAAGGCCGGCTGCCCGGCCTGCGTCGGCCCGGTGCTGGCCGGTCAGGAGGACGATGCCACCACGCCCAAGGCGCTGGCGTTGAAGGTGCTGGCTCTGTTCGACAGCGCCGCGCTGCCGTCTGCTGAAGAGCAGGAGCACCGTAGCGCCGAGGTGGTGACCCCGTGAGCCTGAGCCTGGACAAGCTGCGCCTGCTGCGCCGGCAGACCGGTGATGCGACGGCGGCGCCTGCCTCTGGTCCGGCCATCGCCCCTGGGCGCGGATCCGCTGCCGCTGACACGGGCGCTCCCGGCGGCACGGGCAGCGCCCCGCTTCCGGCCGCCGCCAACGATGCGCGTGCGCGTACGCCCACACCGGCCTCCGTCTTCGGCTGGGTCGAGCAGGAGATCCGCCACAAGCCAACCGGCGCGGCCGCACGCGAGACCGCACCGGCAGTTCCCGCTGTTCCTCCTGTTCCTGTTCCCGCGCTGCGCAAGCCGGAGATCGGTGGCCTGCGCCGTCTGCTCGGCCTTCGCGATCGCGGCCTCAGCACCGCCACCCCGCGCGAGAACGCCAAGGATCGGCATGTGCCCGGTGAGGAAATCGCGCCGGGCCTGTTCCTGATCGAATCGTTCGTTACCCAAGCCATTCCGACCGAGCCGTTGTCGCTGGCCTTCGCCAAGCGCGAAGGCGAGCAGGTGCAGCCGCAGGACCTGCTGTTCTTCGATACCGAAACCACCGGCCTGGCCGGCGGCACCGGTACCCGCGCCTTCATGATCGGTGCGGCGGACTGGCACACGCATCCCGACCGCGGCGACGGCCTGCGCATCCGCCAGCTGCTGATGACGACGATGGCCGCGGAAACCGCGATGCTGCGCGAGTTCGCCGGCTGGCTGCAGCCGAGCACGGTGTTCTCCAGTTACAACGGGCGCTGCTACGACGCGCCGTTGCTCAAGACGCGCTATCGGCTGGCCCGGCAGCGCTGCCCGATCACGCCACTGGATCACGTCGATCTGCTGTTCCCGACGCGCCGCCGCTATCGCGGCACCTGGGAAAACTGCCGGCTGGCCACGATCGAGCGCCAGCTGCTGCAGATCGTGCGCGAAGACGATCTGCCCGGCTCGGAGGCCCCGGCTGCGTGGCTGAATTACCTGCGCGGCGGCAGTGCGGTGAACCTGCGCCGGGTAGCCGAGCACAACCACCAGGACGTGGTGACCCTGGCGCTTCTGATGCGGCGGCTGGTGGCCGAGGAACAGCGCGACCGGGAGACGTTGGCGCTGCAGGCCATTGACGCGGTGTAAAGGCCGGCCCACGGACACTGCGGGTACTTACCGTGGGAGGACCACCACATGCGCCTGAACCTTCTGTTCGCCCTGGGCTGTGCCCTGCCGCTGGCCGCCTGCAGTCCTCCGGCCAAGACCGCCGCGACGCCGCCTGACAGCCCGACCTCGACCGCCCCACCCGCAGTAGCCGGCAGTGGCGGCCAGTGCGATCCGGAAAAGCTCACCGGCCTGGCCGGGCAGGCCGCCACCGAGGGGGTCATCCAGAAGGCGGTGAAGGACAGCGGTGCCCGCAACGCCCGCGTGCTCAAGCCGGGCATGGCGATGACCATGGATTACCGCGAAGACCGCCTCAGCATCGAAGTGGACGAACAGAACAGGATCGTGCGCGCCAACTGCGGGTGATCGGTTGCAACCGGCGGCCTGGCATGCAGGCCGCCGTGGCTGGCGTGTGCCGATCAGTTGCGTACGCGCTGCGCTTTTCCGTTGGCCAGCGCCTGATCGATCGCGGCCCGCACGTCGCGCACCGCACGCGCCGAGGCCACACTCTGCTGCTGTGCCAGGCGCGCCTGTTCCTTGCCGAGTTCAGCCTGCTCACGCGCCACCAGCGCAATCTGTCGGGCGTCTACGGCCCTGGCCGAGGCGGTACGTGCCTCGCGTGCGGTCTGGCTGGCAGCGGAGGCAGCGGCGCGTGACTGGCGGGCACCCTGGCGTGCCGCCCGGTCGGCTTCGACAGCGGCGTCGAGGCCAGCCTCGCGGATAGCGTTGTTGACCACCGCGCTGACATCCACCGAGGCCATTGCATCGGCCGTGATCTGCATCGATGCCGCCGCGATCTGTTGGCCGACCACCGCTTGGCGGTTGCCCAGCTCGGCCTGTGCCGTTCCCAGCGCGGCGACCTGCGTCTGGGCCTGCCCCAGCGCCTTGAGTACTGCGGGATCGCGGATCAGATAGCGATCCTGACCTCGGCGCACCCACAGGGCCGGTTGATCGTTGCCGGCATCGCGTCGGGCCTGTTTCAGATCAGCGACGGAGGCGTCGACGAAATTGCTCTCGCCGCCGATCAACACGAAGGCCTGCGCGGGTTGCCGGCTGATGTCGAGTTTACCGTGGGTCACGAAGGACATCCCGTCATCCAGGTCCTTCGGCGGTTCCGGCGCAGCGGGCGCGGCGGGCGGTTCCGGAGCAGGCAACGGTTCTGGTGCCGGCATCGGCTCGGGCGCGCGGACCGGCGCAGGTGCCGGCCGGGCCACAGGTGCGGGCAGGGGTGTCGGCGCGGTCGGTGCGACCGGAGCCTGGGGTGCGGCCGGCGGCGGCGGTGCAGCCACCAGACGCAACGGTGCAATACCGATCACCACGAACAACGCGGTGATTGCCAGCGAGGCCACGCGCGGGACGCTGCGGGTCTGCTGCAGCGTCAGCAGCCGGCGCTTGAGACTGCGCAGGTTCGGCGAAGCGCTGGCCACGCCGACGGCGGGACGGGGCGCCACACCCAACTGCACCAGCAGGCGACCGTAGTCATGGCGGCAGTGATCATGTCCGGCCACCACCGCACCATCGCAGGCTTCTTCGCGCGCCAACGCATATTCGCGGGCCGCCACGTGGACCAGCGGGTGGAAGAAGAACAGGTGCTGGGACAGCGCCGGCAGCAGGCCCCACCACAGGTCGCGACGCTGCAGATGGATCAGCTCGTGGGTCAGCGCCATGTCCAGATCGTCCGCCGACATGGTCGGCAGCTCGCGCGCCGGCAGCAGCAGCACCGGCCGCCACGGGCCGATCAACTGCGGCGACCGGATCTGCGCGGAGAGTTTCAGCTGCGGCGAGCGCCGCAGGCCATGCGCTTCGGCGGCCAACTGCAGCGCCTGCTGCAGGCCGGCGTCCGTGCACTCTGTGGCGCTGCGCACCAGCGCGCGGCTGGCGCGGTAGCCGCGCAGGCTGTGCACCAGCATCAGCAGCACACCGGCAGCCCACACGGCCAGCAGCAGCAAGGGCCAGGACGCTGGCATTGTCGCCGTCTCGACCGCATTGGCGGCGTAGGTGACCGGCGCAGCCTGCACGGCGGCATCGAACGCGGGCAGCGCCATCGCCGGTGCCGTCACGGCCGCCGGGGCCGGCAACACGGCCAGTTCCAGCGGGCTGCTCCAGACCAGGCCCAGCACGGCCTGCGCGGCCACCAGCCACCATAACCGGCAGCGGGTGGCCGCCGGCAGCTGCGGCACCAGCCGGCACACGCCCCACACCAGCGCCGCCAGTACCGCGCTCTGCACGCTGGTCCAGCCCAGCCGCATCAGCACTTCACTCATCATCATGTCCATCGCTCAGCCCTCCCGCTTGCGTGACTGCAACTGTGCGACCAGCGCTTCCAGCTCGGCCAGTTCCTGATCGCTGACATCCACCTTGTGCGACATGAACGCCACGAACGGCGACACCGAGCCCTGCAGCGTCTTCTCCACGAAGCTGGCCACGGCGCCCTGCACCACGCTGTCCTGGCCGCTGGTGGTGGCATAGCGGTAGACGCCGTCCACCTGCTTCCGGCTCAGGTACGACTTGGCGCGCAGGCGCTCCATCATGGTCAGCACGGTCGAGCGTGCCAGCCCGCGCGGCTCCCCGAAGCCGGTGGCGACCTCCCCGACACTGGGGCGGTCCTGTTCCGCGATGTACTGCAGCAGGGCCAGTTCCTGGTCCCCGATGGTCTTGCCGCGCATGGCGCACTCCCTATGACTACACGTGTCGCTACCGTGCCAGTGACTACAGGTGTCGTCAAGTGCCGGACGGACCGTGCCGACGAACGGTAGGCGCTGCGCGATGGGCATGCCGTGGGCCTTAAACCTTTTCGCCCCGGCCCGCATCCAAGCCTTCGAGCTGGGGCATTCCGCCCTGGCATCGCGCCCTCTTCGCCAAGGACCCGCCGCATGCGTTCCACCCATCGCGTGATCATGATCGTCGCCCTGTTGTTCCCGCTGGGCGTGCACGCGCACGCCGGCAGCGTAGAGACCGCCAACCAGCAGACCCGGCAGTTCATCGGCCAGACCATGGACGCGCTGCGTATTCCCGGGTTGCAGATCGCCGTGGTCAAGGACGGGAAGGTGGTGCTGTCCGATAGCCACGGGCTGGCCAATGTCGAGAACGCGCTGCCGGCCACGCGCGCCACGCGTTTCCCGCTCAACTCGGCCACGAAGTCATTCACCGCGGTGGCGATGATGCAGCTGGCCGAAGCAGGCAAGGTGAACCTGGATGCGCCGATCTCGGCCTATCTCGCCGACCTGCCCGACGCGTGGCGCAGCGTGCGGGTGCGCCAGTTGCTGGCGCATACCTCGGGACTGCCGGACATTCTGGATGCACAGGGCCTGCTCGGCGGCGGGACCGAGGCGGCCGCCTGGACCGCCGTGACGCAACGCCCGGTAGACGCTGCGCCCGGCACGCGCTTCACCTACAACCAGACCAACTACGTGCTGCTGGCACGAATCATCGCCGCACAGGCCGCGATGCCGTACGACCGGTACGTGGCCACGCGCCAGTTCGATGTGGCCAGGATGCCGTCATCCACGTTCGGCGACAGCTACGATCTGATCGCCAACAACGCCACCATCTACAGTTGGTTCCCGCGCCGCACCGATGCGCCGGACGCCCCGCCACGGCTCTCGCACTGGTTCTACGACATGACTCCCGGGCTGTGGGCTGGCGGCGGCATGCTGACCACTGCCGACGACGTGGCCAAGTGGCTGGTCGCATTGACCGGCAACCGCTTGGTCAACGCCGCCAGCACCCGCCGGATGTGGACCCCGGAACGGCTCAATGACGGCAGCGACGGCGCATGGGGCGCCGGCTGGGCGGTGCTGCAACGCGCACCACAGCGTCAGGTGGCCGGCATGGGCGGTGCACGCTCGGCGTTCATCGTGTACCCCGACCAGGGGCTGGCCATCGTGGTGCTGACCAACCTGGTCGGGGCCAACCCGCAGACCTTCATTCCGCAGATCGCCGCGTTCTATGGTGCCGGTACGCAGGCGCCGGCGGTCAGCCGCGCGGCCCACCCATCACCGGCAGGATCACGCCGCTGATGTAACTGGCGGTGATCGGCGAGGCGAGGAAGACGTACGCCGGCGACAGTTCTTCCGGCTGCGCCGGGCGACCCATGTCGCTGTCCTGGCCGAACTCGGCGACATCCGGCGCCTTCTTGTCGGCCGGATTGAGCGGGGTCCAGACCGGGCCCGGCGCCACCGCATTGACCCGGATGCCGCGCGGCAGCAACTGGCTGGCCAGCGCCTTGGTGAAGGCATGGATCGCGCCCTTGGTGGCCGAGTAGTCCAGCAACGATTTGCTGCCGAACAGGCCCGTCTCCGAGCCGGTATTGATGATGCTCGCGCCTTCGCCCAGGTGGGGCAGCACCGCGCGCGCCATCTGGATGTAGCCGCCGATGTTGGTCTGCAGGGTTTCCTGCAGGTGCTCGTCCTCGAGGTCTTCCAGACGATCGCAATGCAGCTGGAAGGCCGCGTTGTTGACCAGGATGTCGACCCCGCCGAATGCCTTGACGACCTGCTTCACCGCCTTGTTGCAGAACGCCGGATCGCGCACGTCGCCGGCGATCACCACACAGCGGCCGCCTTCTTTCTCGACGTGCTCGCGGGTGATCTTCGCGTCCTTCTTTTCATCCAGGTGGAGCACCGCCACATCCGCCCCTTCGCGGGCAAACAGCACGGCCACCGCGCGGCCGATGCCGGAGTCGGCGCCGGTGATGATCGCGCGCTTGCCCTTGAGCTTGCCGCTGCCCTGGTAGTCCGGCGCGAGGAAGCGTGGGGCCAGCTGCATCTCGTGTTCGTAGCCGGGTTTGGCCAGCTGCTCGGCCGGCATTTTCTCAGGCTGGCGACGCATGCCGGCCTGGGTGGCCTTCTTGGCGGCCTTCGTGGGGGTCGCCTTCGCGGCCTTCTTCGCCGCACGCGCGTCCTTGGCCTTTTCCTGGTCCTGCAGACGGCGCTGGCGGGCCGCCACGCGCGCAGCGCGCGGATCGGTGGCGGCGGCCTTGCGGGTCGCGGTTTTGACGACCGGGGTACGGATGCGCGGTTCGGCCGCCGCAGCAGCCGCCTCCGCCGGACGCGCACGCTTGCGGGAGGTGGGGGTCTTGGTGGTCTTACGGGTTTTGGCCGTGGCCATGCTCGACTCCTGTTGCCGGATCAGATGCGTGGAACAAACTCGAATGCGCGCCGTGTCGGGAATCCCGGGTCGGCCGTGCGCACCTCCACTATGGTCATCCATGCGGCCAGGCACGGTGAATGGAGCGTGCCCATACCGTGTAGAGGATTCATGCGCCGCATACGGCCACCGATGCACCCTGAGCGCAATTCCCATGGAGTGCGTCGCATGCTTCGTTACCTGTCCGCGGCTGTGGCCGTCCTTGCTCTTTCCGCCTGCAGCAGCACCCCCATCGCGCAGGTCCAGCCGATCGACGGCGTCATTTCCGGCCAGTGCCACGTGGATAAGGTCCGCGGCGCCGTGGGCCTGGCGGCATCGCAAGCCACGGTCGAACGTGCCCGCGTGGACAGCGACAGCTTGCAGGTCCTCGTCGTGCGCAGCGAGCGTGCCGCAAGTGGCGCCACTGCCAGTGGCGCGGCCAATCCCACCCCGGGTGCAGAGCAGGGCGGCGAACGGCTGACCATCGAAACCGGTCGTACCAACAACATCACCGCCCTCTACTGCGGCTGATCGCTGCGCTCATCCCGCGCGGGCACGCCGGACGCTGCGCCGCGCGGCTTTGAGTACTTTCAGCGTGGCCAGTTCCCACTGGCGCTCGCCACGCAGGCCGGCAAGGGCCTTCAATGAGCCGGCCCGCCAGCCATCGAATACGCACGGATCGATATAGGCCTTGCGGCACACCGACGGTGTGTTGCCCAGCAGGTTCGCGACCTCGCATACCACCTGTTTCTGCAACGCCGCCAGCGCGCGCTCACTGGAAGGTTCGGGCAGCTCGGTCACGGCAAGCTGACGGATCGCCTCCAGCGTGCCGCCCCAGGTGCGGAAGTCCTTGGCGCTGAAATCCTCGCCCATCGCATCGTGCAGATAGTCGTTGACCATGCCCGAATCCACCGGTTGGACCGCGCCATCGTCATCGCGGTACTGGAACAGCGCCTGCCCGGGCAGCTGCTGGCAGCCCCGGATCAGCTTGACCAGTTCGCGGTCATCCACATCCACCTCATGCGCCTGCCCGGACTTGCCCCGGAAGCGCATCTGCGCCCGGCCGCCCTTGACCAGCGCGAGGTGGCGGTTGCGTAGCGTGGTCAGCCCGTAAGAGCGGTTGTCACGTGCATAGACTTCGTTGCCAACGCGCACCAGCGTCTGTGCCAGCAGCGCCACCACGATCGCCAGCACCTTGTCGCGCGGGAAGCCGGGCAGCTTCAGATCGCGGCGCAGGCGCCGGCGCAGCGTGGGCAGGGCGGTACCAAAGGCAATGATGCGATCGAACTTGCCATCGCCCCTCACCCGCGCCCAGTCAGCGTGGTAGCGGTACTGCTTGCGCCCGCGCGCGTCCCGGCCGGTTGCCTGCAGATGGCCGTTGGGCAGTGCGCAGATCCACACATCGGTGTAGGCCGGCGGGATCGCCAGCGCGCGGATCCGGGCCAGGGTGGCGGCATCGCGGACCGCCGCACCATCGGCATCGCGGTAGGCAAAGCCCTTGCCGGCCTTGCGGCGGGCAATGCCGGGCAGTTCATCGCTGACATAGCGCAGGCCGGCCTGGCGGGCGGCGGCGACTTCGGGGGTGGCGGTGCGGCTCGGGCTCATGGAGGCGACGCGGATCAGGGAAGCGCAGTGTTACCGGTCCCGGTGCGGCACCGCGTCAATAACGCAACACAAACACCTCACACCGCGCTTGGCGATATCCTCCAGCGTTTACTGGCTCGCTCTCTGGAGTACTGATGTCGTCCCTGTCGTTCCGCCGCGCGCGGCGTTCTTTCGGGCTCATTGCCCTGTTCCCCGCCCTGTTGGTCCTCGGTGCGTGCAGCGCTCCGCCCATGGACGAGCAGGAAGCGGTTGCCACCCATGCACAGAAGGCGGCCGAAGCAGCTGCCGCACCGACCGACGAGGCCGGCAAGGCAATGGAAGCACCGCCCGTAGGCAGCTGCGATGCGACCCAGGTGCAGAGCCTGGTCGGTCAGCCCTACACCGACCAGATCGGCAGCCAGGCCCAGCAGGATGCCGGCGCCACCACCCTGCGCGTGCTCAAGCCGAATGACATGACCACGATGGAGTTCATCGGCGAGCGTCTGAACGTTGAAGTGGATGCCAAGAACGTGGTCGCCGGCGTCCGCTGCGGCTGAACAGGCGGCGGGGAAACCCCTGAAACACAAGGGTTTGGTTGCGGCTGCAACCGTGTATTGCGGCGTTGCAACAACTGTGATCTAGTCGGGTCATCCGGTGCTTCGACCCGCGCTGCAAGGACTGAGCGGGGACGAGTGTCGCCGCTCACCTGACATCGCATCGAGGCACAGATGGCCCCCCGCAACCGCCAAGGGCTTTACGACCCGCAAGATGAGCGAGATGCCTGTGGTTTCGGCATGGTCGCCCAGCTCGACGACCAGCCGTCACGGCTGCTGGTCGACACGGCCATTGCCGCACTCTCGCGCATGACCCACCGCGGTGGCGTCGCCGCCGACGGTATCACTGGTGACGGCTGCGGCCTGTTGCTGCGCCGCCCCGATGTGTTCCTCAAGGCGCTTGCCGCCGAGGCGGGCCTCACGCTTGGCGCGCGTTTCGCTGCCGGCGTGGTGTTCCTGCCGCATGACGTCGCCGCCGCACAGGCCTGCCGCGACACGCTGGAACAGCAACTGCGCAACGCCGGCTGCCAGCCGGTCGGCTGGCGCGTGGTGCCGACCGACCCCAGCGTCTGTGGTCAACTCGCCCGCGACACCCTGCCGCACATCGAGCAGCTGTTCGTCGATGCCGGCGCCGCGCAGGACGAGGCCGCCTTCACCCTGGCCCTGTTCCTGGCCCGGCGCCGCAGCGAACAGCTGCTGCGCGAGCACGCCGATTACTACGTCACCACGCTCAGCCCGAATGCGATCAGCTACAAGGGCATGGTGCTGCCGGACAAGCTGAGCCGCTTCTACGTGGATCTGCAGCGCAACGATCTGGCCTCCAGCGCGATCGTGTTCCATCAGCGCTTCTCCACCAACACGCTGCCGCGCTGGCCGCTGGCGCACCCGTTCCGGATGCTCGCCCACAACGGCGAGATCAACACCATCGAGGGCAACCGCCGCTGGGCGCAGGCGCGCAGCAAGGTGTGGAAGACCCCGCGCTTCGACATCGGCGAGTTCGATCCGGTGATCTCCATGCATGGCTCGGACTCGCAGAGCCTGGACAACATGCTCGAGCTGATGGTCAGCGCCGGCATGGACCTGATCCAGGCGCTGCGCATCCTGGTGCCGCCGGCGACCCAGTCGCTGGAGTTCAAGGATCCGGACCTGGCCGCGTTCTACGAGTTCTACGGCCTCAACAGCGAGCCGTGGGACGGCCCGGCCGGGATCGTGGCCTGCGATGGGCGCTATGCCGCCTGCACGCTGGACCGCAACGGCCTGCGCCCGGCGCGCTGGATGCTGACCTCCGACCGCCACTTCCTGGTCGCCTCCGAAGCCGGCGTGTGGGAAGTGCCGGCCGAGCGCGTGGTGCGCAAGGGCAAGCTCGGCCCGGGCGAGATGATGGCCATCGACCTCAAGCGTGGCGACCTGCTCGATTCGGACGCCATCGACCGCATCAACCGCGGCCGGGCGCCGTACAAGCAGTGGCTGCAGCAGGGCGTGACCTACCTGCAGACCGAGCTGATCGATCCGTCGCTGGTCGAGGAGCCCTTCGACGAGCGCACCCTGCGCAGCTACCACAAGCTGTTCCAGCTCAGCACCGAGGAAGTGGAGCAGATCCTGCGCCCGCTGGCCGAGACCGAGCAGGAAGCCACCGGCTCGATGGGCGATGACACCCCGATGGCGGTGCTCAGCCAGCACAGCCGTCCGCTCTACGATTACTTCCGCCAGGCGTTCGCGCAGGTCACCAACCCACCGATCGATCCGCTGCGCGAAGACTGCGTCATGTCGCTGTCCACCCAGCTCGGCAAGGAGACCAACATCTTCCATGCCGGCGCGGAAACGGTGAACCACGTCATCCTCAACTCGCCGGTGCTCAGCCAGCGCAAGCTGCGCCAGCTGATCAAGATGGAGCAGTACGCCGACAAGAACCGGCTGATCGATCTGTCCTACAGCCTGGACGAAGGCCTGAAGGCCGGCATACAGCGCATCTGCGCCGAGGCCGAAGCCGCTGCGCTCGAAGGCATCGTCATGCTGCTGCTGAGCGACCGTTACCCGGTCGCCGACCGGCCGATGGTGCATGCGCTGCTGGCCACCAGCGCGGTGCATCACCACCTGTCCAACGCCGGGCTGCGCTGCGACGTCAACCTGATCCTGGAAACCGGTACCGCGCGCGACGCGCACCACATGGCCTGCCTGCTCGGTTTCGGCGCCACCGCGGTGTACCCGTACCTGGCCTACCAGACCCTGTTCGATCTGGGCCGGCGCGGCATCCTGCAGCTGAGCAAGGGCGGCGAGCAGTCGCAGATCGGCCGCCGCTACCGCAAGGGCATCTACAAGGGCCTGTCCAAGATCATCTCCAAGATGGGCATCTGTACGGTGGCCAGTTACCGCGGCGCGCAGCTGTTCGAGATCGTCGGGCTGGATGACGAGGTGGTCGACCTGTGCTTCCCGGACACCGCCTCGCGCGTGGCCGGTGTCGGCTTCGCGCGTCTGGACGACGAGGCCCGCGAACTCACCGTGCGCGCCTGGAACGACCTGCTGCGCCCGGATGTGGGCGGCGTGCTCAAGTACGTGCACGGCGGCGAATACCACATGTACAACCCGGACGTGGTCATGACCCTGCAGCGCGCCGCGCGCAGTGGCGATGCCGCGGACTGGCAGCGCTACTGCGAGGCCGTGCACGGCCGCCCGGTGTCGGCGCTGCGCGACCTGCTGCAGCTCAAGGCCGCGCCCACGCCGACCCCGTTGGACGAGGTGGCTCCGGCCGAAGACCTGTTCCGCCGCTTCGATACGGCGGCGATCAGCCTCGGTGCGCTGTCACCCGAAGCGCATGAAGCGCTGGCCATCGCCATGAACCGGCTCGGCGGGCGCAGCAACTCCGGCGAAGGCGGTGAAGACCCGGTGCGCTACGGCACCGAGAAGCGCAGCAAGATCAAGCAGGTGGCCTCGGGCCGCTTCGGCGTTACCGCCGAGTACCTAGTCAATGCCGAAGTGCTGCAGATCAAGGTCGCGCAGGGCGCCAAGCCCGGCGAAGGCGGCCAGCTGCCCGGGCACAAGGTCAACGAACTGATCGCGCGGCTGCGTTATGCCAAGCCGGGCATCGGCCTGATCTCACCGCCGCCGCACCACGACATCTACTCCATCGAAGACCTGGCCCAGCTGATCTATGACCTCAAGCAGGTCAACCCGACCGCGCTGGTCTCGGTGAAGTTGGTCAGCCATGCCGGTGTCGGCACCATCGCCGCGGGCGTGGTGAAGGCCGGTGCCGATCTGATCACCGTCTCCGGCCATGACGGCGGCACCGGGGCCAGCCCGGTCAGCTCGATCCGCTATGCGGGCGTGCCGTGGGAGCTGGGCGTGGCCGAATCGCACCAGGCACTGGTGGCCAACGACCTGCGCGGGCGCACCCTGCTGCAGACCGATGGCGGCCTGAAGACCGGCCTGGACGTGATCAAGGCCGCACTGCTGGGTGCGGACAGTTTCGGCTTCGGCACCGCGCCGATGATCGTGCTCGGCTGCAAGTACCTGCGCATCTGCCACCTCAACAACTGTGCCACCGGCGTGGCCACCCAGGACGAGCGCCTGCGCGCGCAGTACTTCACCGGCCTGCCCGAGCGCGTGGAGAATTTCTTCCGGCTGCTGGCCGAGGAAGTGCGTGGCTGGCTGTCCTACCTGGGCGTGCGCTCGCTGGACGAGATCGTCGGCCGCACCGACCTGCTGCAGCAGCTGGAGGTCTCCCCGCGCCCGGGCGTCAAGGTGGATCTGTCGCGCCTGCTCAACCCGGCCGAGTACGCCGGCAGCCACTGCGCCGCGCAGCGTCTGTACGAATCGCCGGACAGCCTGGCCACGCAGATGGACGGCCTGCTGGCCCCGGCGATCGCCGGCAAGCTCGGCGGCGAACACCGCTTCCTGATCCACAACACGGACCGCTCGATCGGCACCCGCCTCTCCGGCGAGATCGCGCGCACGCACGGCAACCAGGGCATGAGTGATGCGCCGCTGACCTTGCGCTTCCGCGGCACCGCCGGTCAGAGTTTCGGCGCGTTCAACGTGGGCGGCCTGCAGCTGGAGGTCGAAGGCGAGGCCAACGACTACGTCGGCAAGGGCATGGCCGGCGGCCGGCTGGTCGTGCGCCCGCCGCGTGGCGCGCGTTTCGAGGCGCGCAACACCGCGATCATCGGCAACACCTGCCTGTACGGCGCCACCGGTGGCGAGCTGTTCGCCGCCGGCCGTGCCGGCGAGCGCTTCGGCGTGCGCAACTCCGGCGCGCTGGCGGTGATCGAAGGCGCCGGTGACCACTGCTGCGAGTACATGACCGACGGCATCGTGCTGGTGCTGGGCAAGGTCGGGCTGAACTTCGGCGCCGGCTTCACCGGCGGCCTGGCCTACGTGCTGGATATCGACCGTGATTTCGTGGACCGCTACAACCACGAACTGATCGACATCCACCGCATCTCGGCCGAAGGCTTCGAGAACCATCGCCAGCACCTGCATACGCTGATCAGCCGCCACCGCGAACTGACCGGCAGCATCTGGGCGCAGCAGATTCTTGATGAGTTCCGCGATTACGTCGGCAAGTTCTGGCTGGTCAAACCCAAGGCCGCCAGCATCGAATCGCTGACCGACTCACTGCGCCGCGCTGCGTAAGCGCGGAGAAGCGCCGGTATCGACCGGCGCCTCGTGTTCCCACCGTTGTAGTGCCGGCCGCTGGCCGGCAACCTCACATTGTAGTGCCGGCCGTTGGCCGGCAACTCACCACCGCAGGTCCCACCCATGAGCCGCAAGCAAGCTTTCCAGTTCCTCGATCTGCCCCGGACGATGCCGCAGCGCATCCCGGTCGAACTGCGCACCTCCGGCGACTGGGGCGAGCTGTACGGCAAGTTCGGCAAGGAAGACGCGCAGTTCCAGGCCGGTCGCTGCCTGGATTGCGGCAATCCGTACTGCAGCTGGAAGTGCCCGGTGCACAACGCGATCCCGCAATGGCTGCAGCTGGTGCAGGAAAACCGCATCCATGAAGCGGCCACGCTGTGCCATTCGACCAACCCGCTGCCGGAAGTGTGTGGCCGGGTGTGCCCGCAGGACCGGCTGTGCGAAGGCAGCTGCACGCTGGAGGAATTCGGCGCGGTCACCATCGGCGCCGTGGAGAAGTACATCGTCGATACCGCGCTGGCCACCGGCTGGCGACCGGACATGAGCGCGGTGGAAGCCACCGGCAAGCGCGTGGCGGTGATCGGCGCCGGCCCGGCCGGGCTGTCTTGCGCCGACAAGCTGGCGCATGCCGGCATCCAAGCCGTGGTGTATGACCGCTACGAACAGATCGGTGGGCTGCTGCAGTTCGGCATCCCCAGTTTCAAGCTGGACAAATCGGTGATCAGCCGCCGCCGCAACGTGCTGGAGGGCATGGGCGTGCAGTTCCGCCTCGGCGTGGAGATCGGCCGCGATGTGAGTATCGATGCGCTGCTGGCCGAGTACGACGCGGTGTTCGTGGGCACCGGCGCATACCGCTATACCGATGGCGGCCTGCTCGGCCAGGACCTCAAGGGCGTGCTGCCGGCGCTGCCGTTCCTGGTGCAGAACAGCCGCATCGTCAGTGGCAGCGATGCCCATGGCCGGCCGATCGCTGGCTGGGAGGACCAGATCGCCCTGCCCGATCTGGAGGGCAAGCGCGTGGTGGTGCTGGGCGGTGGCGATACCGGCATGGACTGCGTGCGCAGCGCGATCCGGCTCGGCGCGGCCAAGGTGACCTGCGCCTACCGCCGTGACGAAGCCAACATGCCCGGCTCGGCACGCGAAGTGGCCAACGCCCGCGAGGAAGGCGTGCGCTTCCTGTTCAACCGCCAGCCGTTGTCGATCGAGGCGGGTGCCGATGACGAAGTGATCGGGGTGATGGTGGTCGAGACGACCCTGTCCGATCCGGATGCCCAGGGCCGCCGCAGCGCGGTGCCTATCGAAGGCAGTGAATCGCTGCTGGAAGCGGACGTGGTGATCATCGCCTTCGGCTTCTCGCCGAGCGCACCGGGCTGGCTGACTGACCACGGCGTAGAGGCCGGCAACAACGGTCGCATCGTGGCCGGCGGCAGTGGCCGCCTGCCGTTCCAGACCGCGCACCCGCGCCTGTTCGCCGGTGGCGATGCGGTCCGCGGCGCGGATCTGGTGGTGACGGCGGTGGCCGAGGGCCGCGATGCGGCCGGCAGCATCGTGCAGCTGCTTTCGGCGTAACGGCGGGCCCTACCCAGGCGCGCCTCTCAAGCGGCGCGCGCTACCGCGGGTACCGGCGTGTGACGCACGCCGGCCCGCTCGATCTCCAGCGCCATCAGCAGCTCGATGTTGTCGAGCTGGTCGCGGATGCAGCGGTTGCTGACCACATCATCGTGGCCGCGCCCGATATGCGCATCCAGCATGCGCGCCAGCCCGGCCAGCAGCATCTCGGCATCGGCCTGGGGTGCCTCGCGCAGCACGGCGGCCAACGCGCGGATGCGGCGGCCCGTCTCCGAGGCAGCGGGCGGGGATGAGGTGGTGACGGGGGAAGGGAAGAGAGTCATGGCAGGGGTTTCCTGATTGACGGGCGACCACCACTGTCGGATACGGCCCCTGCCGACACCATGCAACAAGTACGAAAATGCGTGAAGGCGCGTGAGCCGCATCACGTTTGGCAGCTTGCATCGGTGCAACCTGAACGGCTTACACTGGCGACGACTCCCTTTGGACTGCCCCCATGCGCATTGGCCTGGCCGCGAACCGCCTGCATCACCACGACAAGCACGCCGCGCTGTTCCGCTGGCTGCGCGCCAGCGACACCGGCCTGCGCGAACTGGGCGTCGAACTGCATGCGGTCGGGCGCACCTTCGATGCGATCCAGCGGCTGGGCTTCCTGCAGGACTTCGCCCCGCTGCGGCGCTACCCGAACGGCCGCGAGGGCGGCCTGATGAAGCTGGTGGCCGAGGTGGTCGGGATGGGCACGCCGGAGCGCACGCTGGACGGCGCGATCTACCTGATGGACCCGGTCGATCCTTCCTCGGTCTTTCCGGAAGCGACCGCGCTCAAGCGCCAGTGCGTGATCCACGGCAAGCCCTTCATCTCCACCGTCGCCACCGCGCGCGACTGGGTCGAGGTGGAGCGCCTGCACGCCGGCCTGGCACCGGACCCGGGTGCCGATGACCTGCATGCCTTCGAGCAGCACACGCTGGCCCTGATCGCGCATGACGCGATGAAGCCGGCGATGCTGGCCTTCGCCGATGAACACTTCGCGGTGCTGTCGCGCTTCCGCAGCCGGGTCGGCACCGGCACCACCGGCCAGCGCCTCAACGAGCTGGCCTGGAGCCGCGGCTGGCCGCAGGGCGAGGAATGGGTGACGCGCTACCAGAGTGGCCCGATGGGCGGCGATGCGCAGATCGCCGACCGCGTGCTGGAAGGCCATTGCCAGCGCGCGATCTTCTTCGAAGACCCGCACGTCGCCCGCCAGCACGAAGCCGACATCCAGCTGCTGGAGCGCGCGGTCACTACCGTGACCGATCAGGCCGTGTGCATCACCGCGCCACGCGTGGCCGCGCGCTGGGCGCAGGCGGCCGCGGTGCGGATGGGTAACTGACGGCACACCGCTCCGGTAGTGCCGGCCGCTGGCCGGCTCCTCATCAACTCACCCTCGCGTGATTGCCGGCCAGCGGCCGGCACTACCGATCAGGAGCGAGCGTTGCCGCCGCCGTTACGGTGCCGGGGTCAGCAGCTGCCGCAGCATCGCCTTGAGCCGCCGCCCTTCGAGCTGGAAATAGTCCCGCTCGGCATGCCACGCCGGGAAGCGCTTTTCCACCTCCGCCCAGAACGCCGGCGAGTGATTGGCCTGGATCAGATGGCAGAGCTCGTGCACCAGCACGTACTCGAACGCCGAAGGCCGCCCCAGCACCAGGGCCAGATCGAGCGCCATGCTGCCATCCGGCGCCAGCGAGCCCCATTGCGAGGACATCACCTTCAGCCGCAGCCGCGCTGGTGCACGCGGCAGACCAGGCAGGTAACGCGGCAGCCACTGGCCGACATCGGCACGGGTCTGGGCTTCGTAGAACTCGCGCAGGGTGCGGCGCAGCGTGGCATCGGTGCCACGGGTGGGCCAGTGCAGGCAGGCGCCCTGCTCATCCACGTGCATGTGCGCGTAGCGGCCGGCTTCCCAGCGCAGCGGCAGCAGCGCACCGCGCAGCGGCAGCACCCCCGGCTCGCCGATCACCAGCGGTGGCGGCAGGTTGGTGGCCTGGTAGCTGCGCAGTTGTTCGGACAACCAGCCGCGATGCTGGTCGAGAAAACGCTCGCCCATCACCAGGCTGGCGCGCGGTGGCAGGGTCAGGCGTACGCCGCGCTCATCGACGCTGAGCTTGATCCGGCGCGCACGCGGATCGCGCACACGCAGGACATCGATCTCGGCATCCTCCAGGCGCAGCCGTACCGTATCGCGCTGCAGCGTGCTGACAGCCGGCGAAATCAGGCGGCGGAGGAATCCGGACATGGGTACAGCATAGCGCCGGCCGTGACCGGCGCATGACTGGGGACTGATCGGAACCGGTCAGTCCGCCTTGCTCAGCTTGAAGGCCTCTTCCAGCAGCAGGAACAGGCGGCGCACTTCGCCGCTCTGCAGGGCGAAACGGGCGTCCAGTTCGGCGCGGCGGCCGTCATCGTCGGCGTGCTCGAGCTGGTCCAGCGCGCCGTCCAGGAACTTCAGCTTGCGCACGATCAGGTCGTCGCCCAGCACGAAGGACAGGTTGTCCTCGAAGACCAGGGCCAGCTTGGTCACCTGCTTGCCGGCGTCCAGGTGCTTGTCGATCTCGTCGCAGCGCAGTTCCTGGTGCTGGCACTTGACCACCGCACCGCCCTCGGCCGGATCCTTCATCTCGCACTCTTCGCCCAGGCTCAGCCCGGTCGGCAGGGTTTCCCCGGCGATCCAGCCGGTCAGGATCGAGCGCGGCGCCACTTCGGCATTCAACGGCATCGCCGGGAAGCTGCCGAGCAGGCCACGGATGTCGGACATCATGTTCTCGCCCTTCTTGCTGCTCGAGCAGTCCACGGCGACGTACCCGTGGGTCAGGTCGATCAGCGCGTCGGTACGCGAGCTCTTCACGAAGGCGCGCGGCATCAGTTCGTGCAGCAGATCGTCCTTCATGCGCTTGCGCTCGCGGCCACCGGGCTTGCGGCCTTCCTTCTCTTCGATCTCCTCGAGCTTGCGCGCGAGCAGATCGTTGACCACCGCGCCCGGCAGGATCTTGTCCTCACCGCCCACGGTCAGCCACAGCGCATCGCCCACGCGGTGCGAGAACACGGCCTTTTCTTCACGGCCGAACGGCGAGATGAAGCCGCGCGAATTCATTTCAAGCGGACCGACCGGCTTGAGCAGCACCTGCGGCAGCAGGGTGTCTACGTCGGAGAAATCGGTGGCGGTCGGGAAGCGGAACAGCGTCAGGTTGCGAAAGAACATGGACGTCCAGAGTAAGAGCGTGAAAGGGAGGGCGGGCGCGCCGGCGTGGCTCAGGCCGGGCCGGGGGCGTGGCCGGGGTCGTGGGCAGTGCCGGCCCAGGCCGGCGGGTCGGGCAGCGGGGCCGCAGTGGCGCGCCCCAGTGCCATGAAATCAAACAGGGCCGGATCGGCCAGCTGCGAGGGATGGATGTTGCCCAGCGCGCGTGCGATCTGGTCGATGCGGCCGGGCTGCTCGCGTTCCCACTGCTGCAGCATCTGTTCCACCTGGCGGCGCTGCAGGGTGTCCTGGCTGCCACACAGCGTGCAGGGAATGATCGGGAAAGCGCGCGCCTGCGCGTAGGCGCTGATGTCTGCCTCGCTCACGTAGGCCAGCGGGCGGATCACGATATGCTGGCCGTCGTCGCTGCGCAGCTTGGGCGGCATCGCCGAGAGCTTGGCGTGGTGGAACAGATTGAGGAAGAACGTGGCCACGCTGTCATCGCGGTGGTGGCCCAGCGCGATCCTGGTGAAGCCGTGTTCGGCCGCATGCCGGTACAGCGCGCCACGGCGCAGACGCGAGCACAGCGAACACATCGTGCGGCCTTCGGGAATCACCCGGCTGACCACCGAATAGGTGTCCTGCTCGATGATCTGGAACGGCACACCGATCGAGGCCAGGTAGGTCGGCAGCACGTGCTCGGGAAAACCCGGCTGCTTCTGGTCCAGGTTCACCGCGACCAGCTCGAACGGTACCGGCGCTTTTTTCTGCAGCTGCAACAGGATGTCGAGCAGGGTGTAGCTGTCCTTGCCACCGGACAGGCACACCATCACTTTGTCGCCGGCCTCGATCATGCCGAAGTCCGCGATGGCCTGACCGACCTGGCGGCGCAGTTGCCGCGCCAGCCGGTCCTGCACGCCGCCGGGCGCGCGCGGATCGCGGGCGCGCGGGACGGGATCGGGCAGGCGGATGACAGCAGCGCTCATGCACGCATTCTACCGGCTGCAACGCGCCCTCACAGGGGCCGGGAAGTGACTGCGTTCACTCCCGGCGGTCATCGGGGATGTGTATGCTCGGAGCCTGTGGACACCATGACACCCGCCGATATCACTGCCCGCCTTGCCCTCCTTCGGCAGGAGCATCGTGCGCTGGATGATCAGATCCTGCGCATGGCCGCCAACGGCGACGATGAGCTTGAAGCCAAGCGCCTGAAGCGGCGCAAGCTGCAGTTGAAGGACTGCATCGCCAAGCTGGAAGACATGCTGATTCCGGACGAGCCGGCCTGAGCCAGCCACGCATCGCGTGGCTCTACCCGTAGGCAAGGACGGTGCGTCCGGATTGACGACGTGCCGTCGTCAATCCGTGGCGACCGGCTCTTCCGGCTTTGCCGCTTCCGGGCTGACACGCTCGATGGTATGGCGCAGCTCGCGGCCGAGGATGAACTTCGCATCCTTCGCCCACGCGTCCAGGCGCGCATCGAACAGCAGCTTGCTGTTTTCATCCGGCCACACCAGGCGCAGTTCGCGCAGCTTCTGGATGAAGCCGCGGAACAGCGTGCGGTCGAAGAACTCCGGCGCGGCCGGCGCATAGAGCAGGCTCAGGCGCTGCGCAGCCTGCTGGCACAGGCTTTCCAGCTCGGCCGCGCCCAACGTGCCGGGGCCGTTCTTCACCAGCACCGAGATCGCGATGTAATAGCGCTCGAACGCCTGCTGCAGCGAATGGCCGATCGCGCGCAGGCGGAAGACTTCGTCGGTCTGCCCGGTGTTGCGCGCCAGGATCCCGCCGTCGTCATCATTGATGTTCTGCAGCAGCCCTTCGCGCACGAACACGTTGATGGTCTGCTCGATGCGCTGGGCGAACTCGTCTTCGGTCCACGGCAGGAACAGCTCGGCCTGCAGGAACGGATACACCGTGCGGCCCAGCTGGACCAGCCCGGTGCGGCTCATGCGGCGGTTGTTCTGGAAGCAGCAGGCCACCCACGACGAGGCGGTGAACAGGTGGATGACGTTGTTGCGGAAGTAGCTCAGCAGCACCGCGGTGTCGCCACTGACGCTGAGCACGTCGCCCAGCGGGTGCTTGATGCGGGTGAGGACGTTGATTTCCTCGGCGTGGGCGATGATCCGCTCCGGCGAGTGCGGTGTCACCGTCACCCGGTCCGAGTAGGGCATCTCGACCAGCAGGGTCTTGCACAGTTCGATCTGCGCGATCAGGTCCGCCTCGCCCATCGCATGCTTGGGCGTGGACAGCAGCGCCAGCGCGAGCAGGTTGATCGGATTGACGTCGGCAGCACCGTTGATATGCACCTGGATGCGTTCGGCCAGGTGATCCACCGTGCCGGACAACCACGAGGGCTTCTCGTCTTCGCCCACCGGCTGGCCATTCCAGTCCGGTGCACGCTGGGCGAGCACGTCGTTGAGCGCGATCGGCTCACCGAAGTTCACCACGACCTGGCCGTAGTTCTGCTTGAGCACCTTCGGGATCGACCACAGCAGCGACCAGATCGATTCCTTTTCCTTCGGCCGGCCGGACAGTTCGTCCAGGTAGCTGCCGCCCTCCATCAGCTTTTCATAGCCGATGTAGACCGGCTGGAACAGCACCGGCTTGCGCGGCTGGCGCAGGAAGGCGCGCAGCGTCATCGAGATCATGCCGCCCTTGGGCTGCAGCAGGCGCCCGGTGCGCGAGCGGCCACCTTCGACGAAATACTCGATCGAGTAGCCGCCGGCGACCAGCTGCGCCACGTATTCGCTGAGCACCGCCGAGTACAGCGCGTTGCCGCGGATCGAGCGGCGGATGAAGAACGCACCGCCCTTGCGCAGCAGCGTGCCGACCACCGGCAGGTTGAGATTGATGCCGGCCACGATGTGCGGCGGCACGATGCCGCGGTCGTACAGCAGGTAGGACAGCAGCAGGTAATCCATGTGGCTGCGGTGGCTGGGCACATAGACCACTTCATGCCCGGGCGCGGCGGCCTTGAACTTGTCCAGGTGGTGGACCAGCACGCCGGCGTAGATGCGGTTCCAGACATGGCTGAGCATGAAGCTGGCCGAGCGCACCACCGGACTGGAGTAATCCGCGGCGATTTCCCACGCGTAGGCGTGGGCTTTTTTCCAGGCATCGGCCGGCTTGGAGTTGTCGCGCTTGGCCTGCGAGGCGATCGCTTCGCGCACGGTGTCCGCGTCGAGCACCTTGTCCACCAGCAGGCGGCGGGTCGACAGATCCGGCCCGATCACCGATTCGCGGATGCGGCGGAAATGGGTGCGCAGCACGCGCTGCAGCTTGCGCACGGTGCGTTCGGGGTCCAGCCCCTCATCGACCGTGGTGCGCAGCGAGATCGGCGGGGCGAAGCGCACGATGGTGCTGCGGCCGTTGAGCAGCACCGCCAGCAGGCGACGGAAACGACCCACCAGGGCCCAGTTTTCCGAGAACAGCACCGCGAACCAGCCGCTCTGCTTGTCCGGCGCGCGGCCGACGAAGATCGACACCGGCACCAGGTGCACGTCCAGCTCGCCGCGGGCGCGGTGCGCCTGCAGCACCTTGGCCAGCGAGTCCGAGTGGGTCTTGGCGCCACGCTGCTCGGGGATCAGCGAGTTGCTGCTGCTCCGGCGCGACAGGGCCAGGTAGGCGCGCCTGCGCCCGGTCGGGTCACCGGCGATCGGCACCAGCGGCGAGGGCAGGCCGGCTTCGCGGCAGGCCTTGTCCAGGATCAGCGCGTTGGACAGACCGTAGTCCTCCAGCACGTAGACCACCGGGCGGCC
Source organism: Stenotrophomonas sp. IS26 (assembly GCF_054188265.1). Classification (NCBI taxonomy): domain Bacteria; kingdom Pseudomonadati; phylum Pseudomonadota; class Gammaproteobacteria; order Lysobacterales; family Lysobacteraceae; genus Stenotrophomonas; species Stenotrophomonas sp. IS26. The sequence continues at coordinate 10,034 of NZ_JBSZJV010000016.1, read as the reverse complement.
ATCGTTGTACTGGCCGGGGTGTTCGGGTTCGATCTTCAGCGACAGCCACGGCTCGACCAGGCGGCCAAGCAGGCGCGCCCACCACGGCGGGCGACCGCTGGGGGGGCGGGTGCCGGGCACGATCGCGGACGGCACGACGGTGGACGGCTCCGCATCGACGGCAACGGCCTCCACGGGCGCGCCAGCGGCCGGTGGAACCGGGGCGGCAGCACCGTCGGACGGCACGGTAGCGGGCGACGAGGACATGGCGTCCGGCGTCTTGGGCGGCTCTTCACCGGGGAAAGGCAGGGGATTCTGGTTCGGCATCGGCTTCATTATGGCTTAGCCGATGCAGAAGCACCGTCCTTGACCGCCGCCGCCGCCTCTGCGTCGGTCGCTTGGCGGGCGTCATGTTCAGCTTGTGCGGCGTCGGCGGCCTGCAGCAGCGCATCGGTGTCTTCCAGCGTGCGGGTCACGTACCAATGCCCGTCGCGCCGTGTCATCCGCACCTGGGCGTCGATCTGTTCGCCGGCCAGCGTGTACTGGATCCGCACCACCGCGTCGTCGCCCAGCGCGGACGTCAGCTCGCCGCGCAGCTCGGTCAACGCCGCGTCCAGCGACAGCCCGTAACTGGCCAGGGCCGTCTTGAAGGCTTTGATGAAGGGCCCGAGCCGGCGCAGGCTCTCTTCCATGCCCGCGGCCTGCAGTTCGGCATCCGTGGACAGCCCGGCAGTGCGCGCGGTAGCGGTGAGCAGGGTGATGGTCGTCTTCGCCCGCTGCTTGTCCGTCAGTGGCGCCGCGGCGGCCCAGCGGCTGAGCGCGTTCACCACCTGGGTGTAGTGGGCGCGCTCGCTGTCGCTGTACTCGCTCTGGTTGCGCAGGTACTGCTCGCCGAACAATCCCATCGAATGGGCCGCCTGGCGGACCTGCGTGGCCTGGCCGGCGATCTGGGTATCGAACGAGCGTTGCAGCCGCTGCGGCGCGTCCGGCCGCGACAGCGCAGTGAGCATCGGCAGCAACTGCCCATCCAGCGGCAGCTCGGTCAGCGGCCAACGGCTGTGGCCCTGGCTCCAGGCGCCCTGCAGGCGCGCGTACTGGGCCGGCGGCACCGCTGCCTTCGCGTAGCCGACCAGATCGTTGTCGGCGACCCGCTGCGCCAGCTGCTGCAGGGCCGCGACCGGCTCGGACGCCGGTGCATCGGGGTCGATCTGCTTGTCCTTGCAGGCACTGAGCAGCACCAACCCGCACAGGGCCAGCGCCAACGCCTGCCCTCGGTACTGCCACGGCTTCAACGACATGGACATGAATTCGGACTCCCCGGACCGGTCCGCATCTTGCGGCCTGTTCGGTGACAGCGGCAAGCCGGCAGACCTACCGACCCTGCGCTCCTTGCGCAAGCCCTTGAATGTACAGAAAAACCAGGTGTGACGGGGCGGTGCCGCCCCGTCACCGCCTCAGCGCGCGGCGAGCGCCTGGGCGATCTCGGCCTGGATGGCGCGGGCGGCGGCCTGCGGGTCGCTGGCGAGCCGGATCGGGCGACCGACCACGATCGCATCGGCGCCATCGGCGAACGCCTGGGCCACGCCCACGGTGCGCTTCTGGTCATCCCCGACCGGCCCGCCGGGGCGGATGCCCGGGCAGACGATCGAGAAGCCGGCGCCGGTGGCGGCGCGGATCGGCCCAGCCTCCTGGCCGGAGGCAATGACGCCATCGATGCCGACGGCCTGGGCGGCCAGCGCGCGTTCGACCACCACCTCGACCGGCTCGCGGTCGATGCCCATCTGGGCCAGGTCGCTGCGCCCCATCGAGGTCAGCACGGTCACCGCCAGCAGGCGCATGTCGCTGCCGTTGGCGGCCGCGCAGGCCTCCATCATCGCCGGGTGCCAGCCATGGATGGTGGCGTAGCTCACCGGCCACTGCGAGAGGCGCTTGATCACCGCCGCGGCGGTGGCCGGGATGTCGAAGAACTTCAGATCGACGAACACCCGCTTGTCGCGTGCGGCCAGCGCCTCGAGCACCTCGAAGTACTCGCCGGAGGCCAGCAGTTCCATGCCGATCTTGTAGAACGACACGGCATCACCGAGGCGATCGACCCAGGCCAGCGCGTCGGCGCGGCCGGGCACGTCGAGCGCGAAGATCAGGCGCTCCTCGTCCCGCAGCGGCAGCGGCGCGCGGCTCACGGTGCGTAATCCAGCGCGGCGCGCTTGGCGTCGTGGCGGGCCTGGCGCGACTGGCTGTAATCGTTGTTGAACTGTGCCGGCTCGAAGCCGCCGTAGGTCGGGTTGGGCAGCATCCACCAGCGCTCGCCGAACCAGTCGTGGTACTGCTGCAGCAGCGCATCGCGGCCATCGTTGGTGTTGGCGGTGACTTCCACGAAGTCGCCCAGCTGGTCGCCGAACTGCATCAGCACGCGGTAGTTCTGGCCGGCCAGGCGGCGGCGGCAGTTCTTCTCGCTGCCGGCCTGCTCGCAGCCGTCCACCACGGTGCCCAGGCCGAGGAACACGCTGTCGTCGGCCACCGGCAGGCCCTGCTCGCGCAGGTTGGCCAGGGTGGCGTCCTTGAGATGCACGGCGCGGTTGGAGATGTACAGCAGGGTCACGCCCTTGGCGTTGGCGGCCTTGGCGAAATCGACCACGCCCGGAATCGCCTTGGCCTTCTTTTCGGCCACCCACTGGTCCCAGCTCAGCTCGTCGTATTCCTTGCCATCGCGCACCAGGCGCGCCTGGTAGGGCGAGTTGTCCAGCACGGTTTCGTCCACATCCAGCACCACGGCCGGCTTCAGGCCCTTGGCGGCATTGCCGCGTTCTTCAGGCACCAGCGCGTCCCAGTTGGGTTCCTTGAGGGCCTTGTCCAGGTGATCGGCGGCCGAACGGTAGGTCTGCTCGGTGATCGCCCGGTACTCCTGCGAACGCTGCATCCACAGCACGGCATTGAGGTTGTCGTTGGCGGCCACGGCGGCATCGCCGGTGGCGGCCGGTGCACTGGCCGCGGCAGCGGCGGCTGGCGGGGCGGCATCGGCCGGGGTTTCAGTGCGCTTGCAGGCACTCAGCGCCATCACGGCGCAGGCAAGCACGGACAGGGAAACAGCACTACGACGCATGGCATTCACCGGCAACAGATTCGCGCCAGTTTACCGGCTTGTCCCGCGGCATTCATGCCGCAGGCGGGGCTCGGCTATGCTGCACGCCCCTGAAACACCCCGGAGCGCCCCATGACCGACGACACCCAGACCCCTGCCCTGCCCGTGCTCAGCGCGGCCCAGGCCCGCGCGTTGGGCTGCCTGATCGAGAAGGAGGCGACCACCCCGGACGCCTACCCGCTGACGGTCAACGCCGCCCAGGTGGCGGCCAACCAGAAGACCGCCCGCGAGCCGGTCATGGCCCTGTCGGCCGGCGATGTGCACCACGCGCTGCGCCAGCTGGAGACCCTGGGCCTGGCGCGCCAGCAGTACTCCTCGCGCGCCGAGCGCTACGAACACCGCGCCGGTGCCGCGCTGGACCTGACCCGCCAGCAGCTGGCGATCCTGGGCCTGTTGCTGCTGCGCGGCCCGCAGACCCTCAATGAACTGCTGACCCGCAGCGAGCGCCTGGTCCGCTTCCAGGACGTGGACGAACTGCGCCACCACCTGGAGCGCATGATCCAGCGCGGCATGGCGGTCCAGCTGCCACGCGCCAGCGGCCAGCGCGAAGACCGCTACATGCACCTGCTGGCCGGCCCGGTGGACGTGCAGGCCTTGGCCGAGCAGTACCGGTCGGCGCCGTCCGGTGCCGGCGGCGGCGGTGCCACTCCGGTACTGGAGTCCCGCGTGCAGCAGTTGGAGGCCACCGTGGCCGAGCTGCAGGAACAGCTGGCAGAGCTGCGCGCACAGTTGGGCGGGTGAGAGCAGCCGACCAACGGTCGGCTCTACCCAGTGGTGCTGATTGGCTGGCTTGCGGAGCGCAGCCGAGCGACGGTCGGCTTTACCGTTGGGGGGCCGGCGCGCCCGGCGTGGCAAACAGCAGCACCACTTCTTCGTGTGGCGGCGGCAGCAGCAAGTCGCCGCGATCCTCCATGCCCAGCTTGCGCAGCAGCGCGGCGGAGCGCACGTTGTCCGGCGAGACGATGCCGTACAGATCGGCATGGCCGAGCACATCGCGCGCGTAATGCATCACCCCGCGCGCGGCCTCGAACGCGTAGCCGTGGCCTTCGTACTGCGACAGCAGTGCATAGCCGATATCCGGCGCCGGCAACCCGGCACGGCGGACCAGACCGGCGTTGCCCAGCCATGCGCCGTCCTCGCGGCGGATCACGGCGTACATGCCAAAGCCATTGAGGGTGTAGCTGCCGAGCACGCGCTCGGCGGTGTAGTCACGCGCCTGCGCCAGGGTGCGTACGCCGCGGTCGGCGATGTTGCGGATGAAACCCGGCTCGTTGAGCAGGGCCAGCATGTCGGCCGCGTCATGGTCGGGGTCGATCAGGCGCAGGTGCAGGCGGTCGGTCTGGATCACGGCGGACATGCGGGTACCGGTGAAGGGTGATAGGCCGATTGTGCCGTAGAGCCACCCCATGGGTGGCTGTACCCGACGCTGCTCAGTCGAACAGTGCCTGGATCGCCGCCAGGCCCGCGCTGGCACGCTCTTTCTTGCGCGCGGCATCGGCCACCGGGTCGGCACCGTCGCGCTGCATTTCCTCGGCCGGTATCTCATCGAAGAAACGGCTGGGCTTGAGCCGCACGTGCTCGCCGAACTTGCGGGTGAGCTTGCTGTAACTCATCCACAGCTGCACCTTGGCGCGGGTGATGCCCACGTACAGCAGGCGCCGCTCTTCCTGCAGGTTGCCTTCGTCCAGGCTGACCTGGTGCGGCAGTACGCCGTCCTCGCAGCCGATGATGAACACGTATGGGAATTCCAGGCCCTTGGAGGCGTGCATGGTCATCATCCGCACCTGGTTGCCGCCGTCGTCCTTGTCGTTGCGTGAAAGCAACGCCAGCTGCGCGGCCAGATCCGCCGTGGAGGCACCCCGCGGGCCGCCTTCGAACCATTGCGCCAGTTCTTCCAGGTTGCCAAGGCGGCGCTGGTAGACGGACTCTTCCTTGCACGCACTGCGCAGGTCCGAGACCAGCCCGGAATCCTTCACCAGCTTGCGCACCAGATCACCGGAGCTGAGCTTGGGCATCTCCGCGCGCAGGTCGCGCAGGATGTCGGTGAAGCGGCTCAGGCCGTTGGCCGCGCGCGGCGGCAACTGCGAGAGCGCACCGATCGTTTCGGCGGCATGCGCCATCGGCAGATCTTTTTCCGAGGCCAGCTCGGCCAGCTTGGCCAGCGTACCGGCGCCCACTTCGCGCTTGGGCGACTGCACCGCGCGCATGAACGCCGTATCGTCATCCGGGTTCACCAGCAGGCGCAGCCAGGACAGCGTGTCCTTGACCTCCTGCCGTTCCAGGAACGCGGTGCCGCCGGTGATGTGGTACGGCGCACGCACCAGCTGCAGCGCTTTTTCCAGCGGCCGCGACTGGAAATTGCCGCGGAACAGGATGCAGAAATCGCTCCACGGAATCTTCTTGGAGGTGGCCAGGAAGGCGATTTCCGCCGCGACCTTTTCCGCTTCGTGCTCGCTGTTGCGGCACTCCCACACACGGATGCGCTCGCCGTCGGCCTGGTCGCTCCACAGCTTCTTCAGATGCTCGTGCGGGTTGTTGGCGATCAGCGCGTTGGCCGCGCGCAGCACGCGGTTGGAGCAGCGGTAGTTCTGCTCCAGCTTGATGATTTCCAGCGCAGGATAATCGCGCGCCATCTGCTGCAGGTTTTCCGGGTTCGCACCGCGCCAGGCGTAGATCGACTGATCGTCATCGCCCACGCAGGTGAAGTTGCCCTTGCTGCCGGCCAGCTGCTTGAGCAGCCGGTACTGCGCATCGTTGGTGTCCTGGCATTCGTCGACCAGCAGGTAGCCGATGCGTTCGCGCCAGGCGATGGCGATCTCCGGATTCTCTTCCAGCACCTGCACCGGCAGCCGGATCAGGTCATCGAAATCGACCGCGTTGAACGCGGTCAGGCGCAGCTGGTACCGCTCGTAGACGCTGGCCGCTTCCTTCTCGCGCGTGCTGCGCGCCGCGGCCATCGCCTGCTCGGGTGAAAGGCCGGCGTTCTTGGCGCGCGAGATCAGGTTCTTCACGTCCTCGATGTCGTCCGGCTTGGCCCCGTACATCAGGTCCTTGACCTGCGCGGTCGAATCGTCGGCATCGAAGATCGAGAACCCGCGCTTGAGCCCGACGGCCGCATGTTCAATCTGCAGGAACTTCAGCCCCAGCGCGTGGAACGTACAGATCGTCACTTCATCGGCGTCGCCACCGCGCAGGCGCTTGGCCACGCGCTCGCGCATTTCCTTGGCCGATTTGTTGGTGAAGGTGATCGCCGCGATCCGCCGCGCCGGGTAGCGCTTGCTGGCGATCAGCTGGCCGATCTTCTCCACGATCACGCGCGTCTTGCCGCTGCCCGCGCCCGCAAGCACCAGCAGAGGACCTTCGCAGTGCATCACTGCGGCGTGTTGGGGAGGATTGAGACCGTGCATGCCATCTCCAGGGGAGGGGCATTGTACCGGCCTTGCTCGGCCTGCATCGACGCGCGACCGCGCGGAGTTGACGCCTTCACATCAGTGGATCGAACATGGCGCCCATCGACGCAACGGAGGCGACGTGACGTGACTATCAGGAAGGCGTGGCAGATGGGGGGCATGATCGCCGTACTCGTGACCGTTCCGGCATGGGCGCAGTCCAGCCAACCGGATCTGCGCGCCCAGGACGCACAGGAGACCGATGCGTTCCTGGTCAGCCACCCCGACCTGCGCTACCGCAAGCACGGCAAGGAGGCCCAGGCCCGCGGCCGCTTCGAAGACGCACGGCGCTACTACCGCCTCGGTGCCCGCTACGCCGACAAGTTGTCCCAGGCCGCGCTCGCCGAGATGTGGTGGAACGGCCAGGGCGGCGCCCAGGACCGGGCCGTGGCCTATGCGTGGATGGACCTCGCCGCTGAACGCGGGACCGGATTTCTGCTTGGGCTGCGCGAACGCTACTGGGCCGGGCTGGAGCCGGCCGAACAGGCCCGTGCTCTGCAGGTGGGCCCGGCGGTGTACGCCGAGTTCGGGGACAAGGCGGCCCAGCCGCGGCTGGAGCGCGAGTTGCGTCGTGGTCTGCTCAACGTCACCGGCAGCCACACCGGCGCGGTCGGCGGCATGCGCATGGTGGCCCGGGATGCGCGCGGCCTGCGGTACCTGGAGCCGGATGTGTTCTACCGCGACGAATACTGGCAGCCAGCCCAGTACTGGCAATGGCAGGACCGGCAGTTGGAGGCGGCTGGCCGTGCCATCGGCACCGGTTCGGTCGAAGTTGGCCTGCCGGCCACGGTGCCGGGCCATCAGGACTGAGGCGACAAGGTCATGCCGGGACCGCCGAAGGGATAAAATCCCGGCATGGCCAAGCTCTATTTCTATTATTCGGCGATGAACGCCGGCAAGACCACGACCCTGCTGCAGTCGGCGCACAACTACCGCGAGCGGGGCATGCGCGTGGCCATCCTGACCCCGCGGCTGGACGACCGCGCCGGGCGCGGCGTGGTCGCCTCGCGGATCGGCCTGAAGGCCGACGGGATCGCGTTCCAGCAGGACACCGACCTGCAGCAGCTGATCGCCGAGGACATCGACACGCACGGTCCGCTGGGCTGCGTACTGGTCGATGAAGCGCAGTTCCTGACCCGCAGCCAGGTCTGGCAGCTGAGCGAGGTGGTCGACCAGATGCGCATCCCGGTGCTCTGCTACGGCCTGCGCACCGATTTCCGCGGTGAGCTGTTCGAAGGCAGCCAGTACCTGCTGGCCTGGGCCGATGAGATGCAGGAGATCAAGACGATCTGCCACAGCGGCAAGAAGGCCACGATGACCGTGCGCGTGGACGAGCACGGCCACGCGGTGCAGGACGGCCCGCAGGTGGAGATCGGCGGCAACGAGCGCTACGTGTCGGTGAGCCGCGCGGAGTTCAAGAAGATCACGCGCGGCGAGGGAAGAATCGACCCGGCACAGGTCCCATTGCCGCTTTGATCAATACAACGTGCGCTCCGGCGCACCCTTCGGCGGCGGGCTGTACTGATACAGCCAGGTTTCGGTCAGGGTCTTGCCGCCGCTGCGCAGGTACAGGCGGATATCGATCTGCTCGGTGGTGTCCTCCGGCGGTACCACATCGAACATCGCGCGGTAGCCCTTGATCTCGCGCAGCGGGCGCGCCGAGACGATCTCGGTGCGGCCACGGCTGACCTGGACCACGGCCTCCACTTCACCCTTGTCGATCAACGCGGCCAGCTCGCCGCCTTCGAAATCGACCGCGAAGCGCCACGAGAAGTACTCGCGCTTCTTGCCGATCACCCCACCCAGGCCGGTGCGGCTGGCCACGCAGTGCGCCAGTGGCGTACGCGCCGGCGGCTGCGCGCCCCAGTACAGGCGGTAGCCGAGCAGCAGCTCCTGGCCGGGCTGCGGCTTGGCCTCGGGATTCCAGAACGCCACGATGTTGTCGAAGGTCTCATCCACGGTCGGGATTTCGACCAGCTGCACCGAGCCCTTGCCCCACTGCCCCTTCGGTTCCACCCACAGGCACGGGCGCTTCTCGTAGAAGACGCCGTCGTCCTGGTAGTGATCGAAGTTGCGGTCGCGCTGGAGCAGGCCGAAGCCGCGCGGGTTGTTGTCCACGAACATGTTGAAGCGCAGGTGGTACGGGTTGCACAGCGGGCGCCAGATCCATTCACCGGCCCCGGTCCACATCGACAGGCCGTCGGTATCGTGGATCTCCGGGCGCCAGTCCCAGGCCATGCGGCGGTCGTTCTCGCCCACCTGGTACATGCTGGTGCACGGGGCGATGCCGAGCCGCTCGATCGCCTTGCGCGGGTACAGCGCGCAATCGATGTCCATCAGCAGCACGTCACCGTTGGTGATCGCGAAGCGGTAGGCGCCGGTGGTGCTCGGCGAATCCAGCAGGGCGTACACCACCAGGGTGTTGGAGTCGGCCGCCGGCTGCTCCAGGTAGTAGGCGATGAAATCCGGGAATTCCTCGGGTTTGCCCATGCCGGTATCGATCGCCAGGCCGCGCGCGGACTGGCCGTACTGGCCCTCCTTGCCGACCGCGCGGAAATAGCTGGCACCGAGGAACGCGGCGAAGTCGCGGTCGGTGTCCTTGCGGGTGTTGAGACGGAAGCCGGCAAAGCCCAGGTCAGCCGGCAGATGGCTGCCCTTCAGGCCACTCTTGCCGTAGTCGAACGCCGCGCCGTCGTAGGCCAGTTCCTGCGCCTTGCCGTCGGTCACGTCGAACATCCGCACCGGCGAATGGAAGTACAGGCCGAGGTGGAAGAACTTGGCCTGGTAGCGGCCGGGCTGGTCAGCCCACAAGGCATGGTCCTGGCGGTACTGGATGGACTGGTACTGGTCCCAGTCCAACGCTTCGACCGGACCCGGCAGGGTCCGCTTGTGGCTCTGGTAGGCGGCTTGGGACAGCGCGCGGGCCTGCCCTTTCAGCGAGGCGAAATCGAACGGCTGCGGCGCGCCCAGCCGGCGCAGGCCGACCTGGTTGCCCTGCGCGGCACAGGCCGGCAGTGCAGGCAGGCCGAAGGCGGCCAGGGCCACGGAGGCATTGCGGAGGAAGTCGCGTCGTTGCATGCAGGCAGCGATGGCAAGGGAGGGCCGGCCATCATAGGCACGCAGACGTTAATTCGCCGAGGTGAATGCGGGGCGGCGTTCAGCCAGCGTGCTCACGGGCTGGCCGCGATCTGCGCCGGTGCGCACGCCTCCCGCACCCGGTTCACCTCCTGCAGCAGCTGCCCACCCTGCGGCCACTGCGCCTGCAGTTCCTGCTGCAGGTGCACCAGCGCCTCACGCGCACGCGCCGGTGCGCTCGTGCAGTCCAGCTGCGCCATCGCGGCACGCGCGCGCCAGCGCAGGACGCGGCTGCCCTGATCCGCGGCGTCGCCCACCAGCAACGGGGCCAGCGCGCGGCGTGCTTCCACCGCCTGGCCCATGCGGCCCAGGTTCCGGCCCCAGGCCAGTTG